>CAZTHE010000021.1:28321-34977 GCA_964613495.1 uncultured Acidobacteriota bacterium
CTTCTGGTCGGAATACGGCATGTGCACCGAGCCTTCCGCCTTCGGCTCCGCCTGCGTCTGGGAGCAGGACCAGTTCCCTTTCGCCAAAAGAGTCCTGCGCTCGGCCACCGACGCGGCGCTCATCGAAAAGCCGAACCCGCGCAAGGACGGCCTGCTCCCCTTCGTCATCCAGCGACTGCGCCACCTGCAGCCCGAGATCGAGAGGGAGAGCCACAAGATCCGCTTCGCCGTCGCCCGCGGCCCGCTCAACATCGCCAGTTTCCTCATGGGCGCCACCGAATTCCTCACGGCGATCAAGACCGATCCCGAGCCGATGCACCGCCTGCTCGAGACCGTCACCGACTTCCTCGTCGAATGGATCGACGCCCAGATGGAATGCTTCCCCACCATCGACGGCGTCCTGCTGCTCGACGACATCGTCGGATTCATCAGCCGCGGCGACTTCGAGGTCTTCGCCCTGCCGTACCTGGAAAAAGCCTTCGGCGCGGACGTGACCGTGAAATTCTTCCACAACGACGCGCCTTGCAGGGTCTGCGCCCCCTACCTGCCCGGCATCGGCGTCAACCTGCTCAATTTCGGCGTCCAGCACTCGCTGTCCGAAATGAAAGAGTGGACGGGAAACAGGATCGCGCTGCTCGGCAACATCCCTCCGCGCGACGTCCTCGCCGGCGGAACGCCCGGCGACGTGACCCGCGCCGTCAGGGAGATGCTCGAGGCGCTCGAAGACCACTCGCGCCTGATCGTTTCCTGCGGCGGCGGCATGCCCCCCGGCGCGCCGACAGACAACATCCGGGCGCTGATCGATGCGGTGGGAACGTTTGAACGCTAGAACGTTGGAACGTTGAAACGCTGGAAGCGTCCGTGATTCGGCGAAGGGAGGGGATAAATGGGGTGGGAGATCGTTGGTTCCATTATTGGCCGGGATCGTGGCGGCGGGTCCGCGGTTCGCGGCGGGCGCGGATGCCTTTGTGACTTGAAGCATCGAATGGCCGCTTTGGCCAAACGATGATTCAAATCCTGTCTGGGGGAGCAGAGAAAGCAGAACGGAAGCGATTCGCCGGGCGCGGCCAGGCAAGCATCACGCCGTCAAGCAGTGGCCTATGAGAAAAAGGGACAGAGAAGGAAGGATTGATGCGGCAGATGGAGCATCTAAAAAGCCAATCAACGATCACAGCGGAATCCCGACATGCTGCAGAGGCTTTCAGTGGATAATGAGTTATCTTCGCGACACATGGGTTGAGATATCGAATAGTCCACTTCTACGGTTGGTGCGTTATCCATCCAAATGACAGGCAACTGGTTGACTTCCCCGAACGCGGGATTTACTCCCCATGGCTAGCCATTTTTGTTGGAGGGATTGCCTGCAAAACATCCATTGTAACCAGATACGTTACGTGTTACAGTGCTCGATGTGACTATCCTGAATTTCCGTCACAAGGGACTAGAACGCTTTTTTACCCGTGGAAATACCGCTGGTGTTCAGGCAAAGCATGTCGCCAGACTGAGACTGATTCTGGGCCGACTCCATGCAGCAGCAGAGCCACGAGACATGGCATTGCCCGGACTACGCTTGCATCCTTTGACCGGAGATCGAAAGGGAACCTGGTCTGTAATTGTGAGCGGCAATTGGCGAATTACATTTGAGTTTTCCGGTCCCGATGTCAAGGATGTGAATTATGAAGATTATCACTAAAGCGCAGCTAACAATGCACAACCCACCCCACCCTGGCGAAATTTTACGCGAACTATGCATGAATCCTTTGGGATTGACGGTGACGCGGGCGGCCGCGGCTCTGGGTGTCAGTCGCAAAACGCTATCGGGTATCTTGAATGGGCATTCTGGAATCAGCGCGGAGATGGCCATCAGGCTCTCGATTGCCTTCAATACCACCGCAGAAAGTTGGCTTCTTCAGCAACTGCAATATGACTTAGCCCGAGTCGAGCCCAAACGCAAATCGCTTATAGTTAAGAAATTTGCAGCAGCTTGATTTTTCATATTGCTCTCATTACCTGAGGAAAACGGAGCTGTGAATTTCTTTGAAGCATTCTCGAAATGGCAGCATTTTCCTAAAGTCCCGATGAAATTGTCCTGTAGTCCCGTTGTGGGAAACCTCGGTTTTGCCCTTTCTGACATGCACATTCAACACCCTACTTCCACCTGGGCGCAAGTTCAAACGTCCTTGATCGCGGCTTATGGGCTATGATGCACCTTCAATAGGCGCAAATGCTTCGCATCGCTGTAGATAGCATCTCGAAGACGATACAGATAGGAGTCAACGATTGAGTAGTGATTTTTGCAGCTATAACGTGAACGCGGTGTGTTCCGCGGATCTGGCTAAAAAAATGGATCAGGCGGCCGGTCTGACTTTGACCCTCTCCAGCTTGGCGGTCGCAGCTGCCAAACGGAGATCCTGTTCGGCTTGAAGATTCATCCAAAACTGCGCCGGAAGTCCGAAATATTTGCCAAGCCGTAATGCGGTCTCGGCCGAGATTGCGCGTTTGCAGCGAAGCACGTCATAGATGCCCGGAAAATCCAGATCCTTTGCCAGGCGATAAGCCGTTATCTTCATTGGCTCCATGAACTCGGTCCTGAGAATCTCGCCTGGATGAACCCTCCAAGCCTTATTTGTTTTGCCCATTACGCCCTTCCCGAATGGCAGTCGACGATTTCCACATCGCCGGCTTTCCGCAGCGGTTCCAGAGAGGCTGCGTCGCCAGCATGGCGACGTATGTGCCGCCGCCCGACGGCGACGTCGACGTGTTGAACGGGTGCCGCGACAGGACCCTGGACGGCAAACCGCGGAAGGCGAAAGGCAAGGCGTGGGTCGTGGACCGCACAAGCAACGCGAAGCTCAAGGTGCGCTTCTTCCGGCCGTTCTCGGGGGACTCCTGGATCATCGATCTCGATCCGGGCCATCAATACGCCGTGGCGGGACACCCGAAACGCAATTTCCTGTGGGTGCTGAGCCTCACGCGCCGCATGGATCCCGGCGTCTACAACGGGATCCTGGAGCGCCTGAAGCGGCAGCACTACGACGTGTCCGGGCTGAACACGATCCTCCGCCCCGCGGATTGATCCTCGCTTCGTGGGAAAGCGCGGCGGCGAGCCGCACCGATTATAGGCGGCGAGTCTCCGCGCGGCGGCGGCGCAGGAAGAACTTCCACATTTCGATGAACAGCAGCGCCAGCAGCGAAACGGCCGCGGTCACGCCGAGGTCGAACGCCGGCATGGGGACCGTATCGAAGACGCGGTTCCCGAACGGCGTGTAGATCACGGCGAACTGCAGCGCGAGGGTCAGCACGAACGCGCCCGCCATCGGCCGGTTCCCCAGGAGATTCACGCGGAAGAGCGACTCCGCCTCCGACCGGGATTCCAGCGCCACGATCAGCTGCGTGAGCACCAGCACGGTGAACACCGTCGTCTGCCACGCCGGGTCGCCCAGCCGCCAGAGCTCCCATGCGGCCGCGATCGCCGTAACGCTCATGAACACGCCGACGACGAGGATGAAGCCGATCATCTCGCGGCCGAAAATCCCGGCGGCCTGCGTGCGCGGCGGCCGCCGCATGACGTCTTTCTCGGCCGGCTCGACGCCCAGCGCCAACGCCGGCGCCCCGTCGGTCACCAGGTTCATCCACAGGATCTGCAGCGGCAGCAGCGGCAGCGGCATGCCGAACAGCGGGCCGAGCAGCATGACGGCGATCTCGCTCGCGTTGCACGTCAGCAGGTAGCGGATGAAGCGCCGGATGTTGTCGTAGATGATGCGGCCTTCCTCGACGGCGGACACGATCGTGGCGAAGTTGTCGTCGAGCAGCACCATGTCCGCAGCTCCCTTCGCGACGTCGGTCCCCGTGATCCCCATCGCCACCCCGATGTCGGCTTTTTTCAGCGCCGGCGCGTCGTTGACGCCGTCGCCCGTCATCGAGACCAGGTGCCCCTGCTTCTGGTAGGCGTCGATCAGCTTGAGCTTGTGCTCGGGCGAGACGCGGGCGAACACCGACACGTCGCGCGTCGCGTCGACGAGCTCGTCCACATTCATCCGGTCGATTTCCCGTCCGGTAAGAAACCGGTCGTTGTCCGAAATGCCGATCTGCCGCGCGATGTGGCGCGCCGTCAGCGGGTGGTCGCCCGTGATCATCGCCGTGCGGATGCCCGCCTCGTGGCACTGCTTCACGGCTGCGGCCACCTCCGGGCGCGGCGGGTCGATCATGCCGAACAGGCCCACCAGCGTCAGGTTCTTCTCGAGCGCCGCCTCCGCCGTCTCCTCCGGCGGCAGGTTCCACGTGCGCAGGCCGACGCCGAGGACGCGCATCCCGTTTCCCGCCATCTTGTCGTGCGCCGCCGTGATGCGGGCCTTCCACTCCGTGTCGAGCGCCCGTCTCTCCCCCTCGACCCAGACGTGGCTCGAGATCGACAGCAGGCCGTCAATGGCGCCCTTGGTGAACGCGATGTACGGCGGGACATTCGTCCCCCGCCGCTCCCAGGCGGGGTGGAGCCGCTCCGGCACGTCCGCGTCCGACTGCGGGGCGCGGTGCAGCGTCGTCATCCGCTTGCGGACCGAGTCGAAAGGGACTTCCGCGATGCGCGGGAAGGCGCGGTCGAGGTCCTGCTTCAGGATGCCCGTGCAGGCGGCGGCCAGGACCAGCGCGCCCTCCGTCGGGTCGCCGACGGCGTGATAGCGCTCCGGTGAGGCCGGGTCCGTCGAGAGAGTCGCGTCGTTGCACAGAGCGCCGGCGATCAGCAGCAGGTCGAGCGCCGGGAGGACGTCTGCGGCGGGGATGTCCCCGCGCAACTGCAGCGAGAATCCGGCGTCGTCGGTGCACTGCTCCATTTCGATGGAATGGTTGGCGACGTCGAGCGCCGTGACCGTCATGCGGTTCAGCGTGAGCGTGCCCGTCTTGTCCGAGCAGATGATGGTGACCGACCCGAGCGTCTCGACGGCCGGCAGCTTGCGGATGAGCGACTGGCGCTTGAGCATGCGCTGCGCGCCGAGCGACAACGCGATCGTCACCACGGCCGTCAGCGCCTCGGGCACCGCGGCGACGGCGAGGCTGACGGCCGTCAGCAGCAGCTCCTCGATGTCGCTCTGCCCGCGCACCCATCCCAGCACGAAGATGACGGCGACCAGGCCCAGCGCCGCGTACGCCAGCAGCTTCCCCATCCGGTTCAGGCGCTGCTGCAGCGGCGTCGGTCCCTGGGTCACCGCCTGCATCATGGCCGCGATGTGGCCCAACTCGGTGCGCATGCCGGTTTCCGTGACCGCGAACTCGGCCCGGCCGTAGTTCACCACCGTACCGCTGTAGACCATGTTGCGCCGGTCGGCGAGCGCCTTGTCGCTCTCGAACACGAGCGCCGCATCCTTTTCCACAGGTTCCGACTCGCCCGTCAGGGCGGACTCGTCGACGCGCAGGTTGACGCTCTCGAGGATCCGGCCGTCCGCGGGGACGATGTTGCCGGTCTCGAGCACGACGACGTCGCCCGGCACCAGCTCGCGCGCCGAGACCTCCTGCAGCCGCCCGTCGCGCCGCGCGCGCACCGTGGGCACGGCCATGCGCTGGAGCGCCGCCATGGACTGCTCGGCCTTGAATTCCTGCATGTATCCGAAGAGGGCGTTCAGGATGACGATGACGAGGATGACGGCGGCTTCCACCCAGTCGCCCAGCAGGGCGGAGACCAGGGCCGCGAGGATCAGCAGGACGGTCAGGACGCCGCTCAGCTGCTCCACCAGGATCTGCCGGCGCGTCCGGCCTTCCTTGCCGACCAGCTCGTTGAAGCCGTGATCGGCGCGCAAGCGCCCGACGTCGGAGTCGGAAAGGCCCCGGGAAGGATCGCTGTGGAGCCGCTGCACGACGTCGGCGGCCGAGTGCCGGTACCAGTCGGTTTTCATTCGGCCATTATAGGGATCGGGGCCACGAATTGCACGAATTTCGCGGATCCCCTATCCCGTGGAATGCGTGAAATTCATGGCGATTGGACTAGTCGCCGAAGCAGGTCCCGACGTTGCGGGCGGCGCGGATGAGCGGGTGATCGACGGGGACGAGGCGCTGCTTCCCCTCCACGTCGCCGATCGGGATGTGCGTCACCGTCCGGCCCTTCATGACCACCAGCCGGCCGCGCTCCCCGGCTTCCATCAGCTCGATCGCGCTGTAGCCGAATTCGGTCGCCAGGACGCGGTCGGTCGCCACCGGCGTCCCGCCGCGTTGCACGTGGCCGAGGGTGATGGCCCGCGTCTCGATCCCGGTCGCCGCCTCGACCTGGCCGGCGACCCTCTGGCCGATGCCGCCGAGGCGCACCGGGTCGGGGCTCGTCGGGTCGATGCGGCTCACCACCTGTTCGCCGCCGGCCGGCTTCGCCCCTTCGGAGACGCAGAGGATGCTGAAGCGCTTCCCGCGCTTCGACCGGTTCTGCACGAAGTCGCATACCACGCCGATGTCATACGGGATCTCGGGCAGCAGGATGACGTCCGATCCGCTGGCCATGCCGGCGTGGAGCGCGATCCAGCCCGCGTTCCGGCCCATGACCTCCACCACGATGACCCGGTGGTGGCTGGCCGCCGTCGTGTGCACCCGGTCGAGGGCGTCCGTCGCGATGGAGACGGCGGTGGCGAAACCGAACGTGATGTCGGTCCCCCACAGGTCGTTGTCGATCGTCTTGGGCA
>CAZTHE010000021.1:34987-47866 GCA_964613495.1 uncultured Acidobacteriota bacterium
CGGAGGCGATCGACATCGACCCGTCGCCGCCGATCACCACCAGCGCGTCGATCCCGTTCTTCCCCAGGTTCTCGAGGCACACGCCCGTCACGTCGCGGTACTCCAGTTTCCCGTCCACCTCGACCGCAAGCCGGTGCGGGTCGGTCTTGTTGTTCGTCCCGAGGATGGTGCCCCCGACGGTCAGGATGTTGCTCACCGACTCGCTGCTCAGCAGCCGCATCCGGTTTTCGATCAACCCCAGGAAACCGTCCTCGATGCCGAGGACGTCGAGGCCGTAGTTCGCGATGGCCGGCTTGGTGACGGCGCGGATGACCGCGTTCAGGCCGGGGCAGTCGCCCCCGGCGGTCATGACTCCGATGCGTTTGATGCCCTTCACTGGTCTCTCCTCCTGTCGATCGCCCGCGAGCGTCGCGCGCGGGCCTGGTGGGTCGCCGTCACTTCAGGTGCGTCTCCATGAATTTGAAAAACACGTCCCAGTCCGACGGCAGCGGCCCGTGCCCGCCGTCGTGCATGAAGTAGCCGATGGTTCCGAGGACGGGCGTTCCGGCGGGCGGCATCGCCGCCGGGATTCCGTCCTTGCCCAGCAGCCGGAATACCGGCGCCGCGGCCGCCGCCGCGAGGAATTCCCCCCTGGGGTCCGACCAGCGGTCGGTCGTGCCGGTCTGCAGCAGGACGGGGCGGGGGGCGATCAGGGCGAGCAGCATGTGCGCGTCCACGGGGAACCGGTCGACGCGATCGGCGTACTTCGCGTAATTGGCGCAGAACTGGTAGGGATAGCGCGTCGCCTCCACGAGGTGCGCGATCGTCTCGCCGTAGTTCCGGCGGCTGAGCGCCGCGCCGCCTTCGCCGGAGCAGCTCGCGATGACGAGGGCGAAGCGCGGGTCGCGCGCCGCGGCCCAGAGCACCGTCTTGCCGAGGCGCGAAACGCCCATCAGCGCCACGCGTTTCGCGTCGACTCCATTCTCCGTCTCGAGATAATCCAGGACGCGGCTGAGGCCCCAGGCCCAGGCGGAAATGGCACCCCACTCGCCGGCGGCGGGCGCCGCCTGTCCGGGCTCGAGGAACAGCGCGCGGACGCCGTGAGGCAGGCCCGACGGCGCGTCGGGGTCGAAATCCCCGTAGTTGACCGTCGCGAGGCCGAAGCCTCTTTCCAGCACCGGGAGCACGTCGATGCCGCCGAAGTTGAATTTGCCCGGAGTCGCCGGGCGCCGCTCCTTCTTCACGGGATCGAACGCGGAACCGACCTTCACGCCCGGGTCCGAAACGGCCAGGTTGTTCGCGCTGAAGCCCGCGTTCAGCAGGACCGGGACCGGACCGGCGGCGCCGGCCGGCAGGTAGAGCAGCACGTCGGCGGAAGGGCCGGATCTGTCTTTCGTGAAATAAAGCGTCGCCTGGCGGCGTACGGCCTTTCCGCCGAACGACGGCGTGCCGCGGTCGAAGACGTCGAAGCGCATGGCCGCGGGCCGCTCCGGCGCGCGGCCGTACTGGTTTTCCTCGAACAGCTTCACGATCTCGGGACGGCGCTTTTGGAACCAGGCGTCCGGGTCCGCCACCCGGGTACCGCCGGCGAGGAGCAGCGGGTCGGGGAGCGAATACGGTTTCACGTTCGCCTCGGTGTAGTTGACGGGGATGCCCGCCTTCACCTCGTCGGGCGCGTCGGCGACCTGCGCGCCGGCAAAGCCGGCGAAGAACAGAACCGCGGCAAAAGCGAGACTGCGGGTGCGCGTCATGGCGATATTTCCCTTCCTGCGGCGCCCCGCGGGCGCCGTCCGGCGGCCATTCTTTGCTGCTGAAAGGACCCGGGGCTCATGATATACCTAACGTCCGGAAGCGGGCAAATTATGTTGGCATACCTGATATCGGGCATGACTTACGGATTCGCGGCGGCCGTGTCGCCGGGACCCCTGGCGATGTACCTGATGTCGCAGGCGGTCAGCCGCGGCTGGCGCAAGGCCCTGCCGGTGGCGTTCTCGCCGCTGGTCACCGACGGGCCCGTGGCGGTGCTCGTCCTCGCGATCCTGAGCCGGGTGCCGGCGGGCCTGGTGTCCTATCTGCGGCTGGCGGGCGGGGCGCTGCTGCTATATCTCGCGTACGAGGCGTGGAAGGCCTGGCGCAACTTCGAGGCGGCGGAAGGGGCGGCGGCGGGAAAAACACCCAACAGCCTGCTGCGGGCGATCTGGATCAACTGGCTGAACCCGAACCTGTACATCGGCTGGAGCGTCATCCTGGGGCCGATGGTGCTCGGCGGGTGGCGCAGATCCCCCGGCAGCGGCATTTCGGTGATCGTGGGATTCTACGCGACGATCGTGACCGTCATGGCGGTAATGGCGGCTGTTTTCGGGGCCGCACGCGTCCTGGGACCGCGCGCGCGCAGGAACCTGGTCGGAGCGTCGGTGTTCGCCCTGATCGGGCTGGGATTCTATCAGCTGTGGGCCGGAGGCCGCGCGATCTTTTAACTTTAACCACTCTGGAGAAAATCCATGGCCGACGACGCAGGGAAGAATCTTCCGGAAAACGCATACACGCCACTGGGGCCCGGCGAGACCTACGCCCCGCTCGTTCCGGCGCCGGCCGCCGTCCCGGAAGTCACGTGGCGCTCGGTGGGATGGGGCGTCTTCTTCTGCGTCATCTTCACCGTCGCCTCCGCCTACTCGGGACTGAAGGTGGGGCAGGTGATGGAGGCCGCCATCCCGATCTCCATCCTCGCGATCGGTCTCGCGCGGCTCTACCGCCGCCGCTCCACGGTCCTCGAGAACGTCATCGTCACGGGCGTCGGCGGCGTCTCGGGCAGCGTGGTCGCGGGCGCCATCTTCACGCTCCCGGCGCTGTACACCCTGCAGCTGGACCCGCACCCCGTCCAGACGATTTTCATCTGCATCGCCGGCGGCTGTATGGGCGTCCTGTTCCTGATCCCGCTCAGGCGCTACTTCGTGCGCGAGATGCACGGGCGGTTCCCCTACCCGGAGGCGACGGCCATCACCGAGGTCCTGGTGACGGGGGAGAAAGGGGGGTCGCAGGCTCGCCTGCTGCTGGAAGCCACGCTCATCGCCGGCGTGTACGACTTCTTCCTCACGACCTTCCAGGTCTGCCGGGAGTTCATCGACTTCCAGTTCATTCCCGCCGTGAGAGCGCTCGCGGAGCAGGGGAAGATGGTCTTCCGCTTCGACGCCATCGGCTTCATCCTCGGGCTCGGCTACGTCATGGGGCTGCGGTCCTCGATGGTGCTCTGCGCCGGCGGAGTCCTGGCGAATTTCGTGCTGGTGCCCCTGGTCTGGATGATCGGCAGCCGGTTTCCGGACTCCGTCTACCCGGGCACCGTGCCGATCGCGGACATGGCGGCCGGCGACATTTTCCGCAGCTACGTCCGGTTCATCGGCGTGGGCTGCATCGCGACGGCCGGCATCTTCGGCATCGTCAAGTCGCTGAAGATCGTCGCCGGCTCCTTCGCGATTGCGGCGAAGACTTTCCGCAAGGGACACAACGACGGGCTGGAACGGACGGACCGCGACATCTCGACGATCACGATCCTGGCCGGTGTGGTATCGAGCGCGCTCGCGGTCGCCATCTTCCTGGGACGACTGCACGCGAGCTGGACGGTGGTCCTGTGCGGGCTGGTCCTGACGGCGGTCTTTTCCTTCTTCTTCGCCTCCGTGGCGGCGAACGCCATCGCCACGACGGCGCGGAACCCGGTTTCGGGAATGACGATGCTGACGATCATCATTTCGTCGGTGGTGCTGCTCCGGTTCGGGCTGTCGGGGACGACGGGCATGTTTTTCGTGATGGCCATCGCCGGCATGGTCTGCACGGCCCTGTCGGTCTCCGGTCAGACGATCACGGACCTGAAGACGGGCTACTGGCTGGGATCCACGCCCGCGGCGCAGGAGAGGGTGAAGTTTCTCGGCGTGATCGTGGCGGCCGCCGCCGCGGGCCTGACGATCGTCATGCTGGCCCAGGCCTACCAGTTCGGCGAGGCGGCCGCAGGCGACCCGCGCATCGTGCTGCCGGCGCCGCAGGCATCGATCATGAAAGCCCTCGTCGAGGGATTCATGAGCCACCAGCCGGTGGCCTACATCCTGTTCGGCGCGGGCGCGATGACGGCCGTCATCATGGAAATGCTCGGGGTGCCGGCGCTGGTTTTCGCGCTGGGGATGTACCTGCCGCTCGAGTTGAACACGCCCGCCCTGGTCGGCGGATTCCTCGCGCACTGGATCGGGAAACGGTCGGAAAGGATCGGGGGGCGGCGCGGATCGGTCATGCGCGAGCGCGCGGTGATCATCGCCTCGGGGCTCATGGCCGGAGGCGCGCTGGGAGGCGTCCTGGGCGCCGCCTTCCGCCTGTTCCCGTGGTACAGCGAGGACCGAATCAAGACCCCGTTCTTCGACAACGACGCCGTGAGCCAGAGCGTCTCGGCGCTTCTGTTCGTCGCGCTGTGCCTGTACCTCTGGTTCAATTCCGTCCGCCGCACGAAGGAGGAAGGAGCGTAAGGAGATTTTTTGCGGTGGAACGTTGGAATGTTGGAATGTTTGAACGTTCAACGTACTGATTCGAAATTCCTCAGGGCGATTTTGAGCGCCCCGGCCTGAAGCTCGAGGCGGTCCAGCGCGGTGCGGACCAGGTCGGGGTCGGCGGCCCTGGCCGCGTTTTCCACTTCCAGGATCTCCTGCAGGACCGGCTCGGAGGCGAGGTAGATCACGGTGTTCTTCAACCGGTGCGCCGCTTCGAGCACGGAGTCCGTCCGTCCGCGGGCCGCGTCCTCCTTCATCTGCTGGATGGAGGCGTCCGCATCATCGGAGAAACTCTTCGCGAATTCGGCGAGAAACTCGCGTCTGCCGAAACACCTCTTGACGGCCTCCTCGGAATCGAAGACCGCGACCGGCGGCGCCGCGCCGCCGGGACGGCGCGGGCCGTCTCCGCCGTCGCTTCCGGCATCGGCGCCCGTTCCGTTCTCGGCTTCTCCGAGGACCTCGACGAGCTCGATAAATTCGTCGGCCTGGATCGGCTTGCTGACATAGGCGTCCATACCGGCGGCGAGGCAGCGTTCCGCGTCCTCCTTCAGGGCGTGCGCCGTCATGGCGATAATGGGCAGGTTCGCCCGGACGGGATCTTCCAGGGCGCGGATGGCGGCCGTCGCCTGCAGCCCGTCCATCACCGGCATCTGGACGTCCATCAGGATGACGTCGTAGTCGCGGCGGCCCGCCAGGTCCACGGCGTGCTTCCCGTTCTGCGCGATCTCCACGGAATGGCCGCGCCGCGTGAGCAGGTAGGCGGCGAGTTTCTGATTGGTCGGCGTATCTTCGGCCAGCAGGACCCGCAGAGGGCGCCGTCCCGCCGCGACGGGCCGGTCCGGACCGGCGACCCCGCCTTCGCCGGAGCCCTTCTCCGGCAGGTCCAGGGACACGGTGAAATGAAACGTGCTCCCCAGGCCGGGCAGGCTGTCGACGCGCAGGTGGCCGTGCATCAATTCGACGAGCTTTCGCGAGATGGTCAGGCCGAGGCCGGTGCCCCCGTAGTTGCGCGTCGTCGACGCGTCCGCCTGGGTGAACGGCTTGAAGATGCGTTCCTGGTCCTCCGGCCGGATCCCGATTCCGGTGTCGGACACGGAGAATTCGATCCGGACCGTTTCGCGGCTCTGCTCGCGGACGTCGGCCTTGACGGCCACCGTCCCCGCGTGGGTGAACTTGATGGCGTTGTCCACAAGATTGATCAGGATCTGCCTGAACCGCAGCGGGTCTCCGACGACCCGGTCCGGCACCTCCGGCCTCAGGCTGCAGATCAGGGCCAGCCCCTTCTCCCGCGCCCTCAGGCGCAGGGTCTTGATGACCTGCTCGACGGCCTTGTGCAGGCTGAATCCGGTCGATTCGAGCTCGAAGCGCCCGGAGTCTATCCGCGAAAGATCGAGGATTTCGTTCAGGATGCCCAGAAGCACATCGGCGGACTCCCTGGCGGTCTCGAGGTAATCGCGGACGCGGGGCGGCAGGTCTTCCGTCAGGGCGAGGTCGGTCATGCCGAGGATGGCGTTCATCGGCGTACGCAGCTCGTGGCTCATGTTGGCCAGGAACTGGCTCTTGGCGACGCTGGCGGATTCGGCGGCCTGGCGGGACTCGATGTGCTGCAGCGCCAGCGACGTGATGAAGGCGAGCTGGCGCAGCAGCACCTCCTCCTCTTCGGTGAATTCCCCTCCCTGTTCCCTGTCGCCGACGAGAATGGATCCCGTTGCCTGTCCCCCGGAGCCCACGAGGCGCGCGCCCATGATGCCGTGCACGGTGCCGGGCGGCCCCGGCACGCGCCACCATTGCGCGTGGCTCCGCAATTCCTCTTCCGACAGCCGCATCGAACCCGGCCGCCCGGCGAGTTCGAGATACAATGCTTCGCATGGGCAGGAGTCGCAGAGGGCCGCGCCGGGGGCGCCGTCGGACGGCGAAATTCTGCGGTGCCGGAATCGGCCGTCGCTGTACCCCGCGCCCGCGCAGCTGATGCGCGCGGAGGTCAGCTTTCGGGCCGCGTCGGCGACGGTTCCCAGCAGCCCGTCGATTTCGGTCTGCGCCGTGACTTCGGCGGATATTTCGGCGAGCAGCAGGCTCCGCTGCGCCGACTGCGCCAGCGCGCGCTCGAGTCGTTTGCGTTCGACCGCCCGGAGAACGGTCTGGACGAGCTGCCGGGCGCCCGTCTGCCCCTTGATCAGGTAATCCTGGGCTCCCTTGCGCACCGCCTCGATGGCCACGGATTCGTCCTCCAAACCCGTCAGGACGATGATCGGCAGGTAGTCGGCCGCGGCGTTTGCGCGGTCCAGCGTCTCGAGGCCGATGCTGTCGGGAAGACCGAGATCCAGCAGGACCGCGTCGATCCTGTTTTCCGCGAGGCGGCGCCGCGCCTCCTCGAGCGTTTCCGCGTGGATCAGCAGCGGAGGGCGGTCGACACGCGAGAGAGACTCCTCGAGCAGGCAGGCTTCGTCGGGGCTGTCTTCAATCAGGAGTATGCGGAGGCGGTCCTGCATTCGGCATTCTCTCAAACGTTGGAACGTTAGAACGTTAAAGCATTCAAACCTTCAACTTTCAAACCTTCTAACCTTCTAACCTTCCAACCTTCTAACGTTCAAACGTTCTAACATTCATTCGGGACCCGGCGACAGAAACCGGGATTCCCCGCGCAGGCTATTCCGGAGGATAGAGCCGTGCGATCTCCCGCTGGATATCCTCCCACATGTGGCCGTGAATCCTGAGCTTCACCTTGCACACCGGACACTCGAGCGGCGCCCCTTCGGCGAGGCTCTCCCGGGGGTATTCGTTCCTCTTCCCGCATAGCGGGCACGTGATCTGCACGAGTTGGGTCTGCACGGTCGTCCTCCGTTTCGATACGGCAGCCTTTACAGTTTAGAGCAGACCGGCGCGGGCTGACAACCGGTCAAATGCCGGAGGGATGACTTTTTGATGCGCAGCAACACCGCGGACGGGGTCAATTCCCCGGGGCGTAGTACCCTTCCCTGGCGTGCACGCTAGTATCGGGCAACCCGGGCAGGGGTTCGAGCTGGACGCGTATGCGGCGCCACTTGCCGTCATGGACCCGGTTGTTCGGGTTGTAGCCGACTACGTACTGGCTGCGAAGCTCGGCGTGGATCAGGCCGATGTAATAATCGAGGTCGTTGAAATTGACGGGCAGGAACTGGCGTCCGCCGGTAATGCGTATGATGTTGTTGATCACGGTTCCGCCGTAGCCCAGCAGCCCCTGCATCCCGATGGCGTATACCTGCACGTTCGATTCCTTGGCGAATTCGCGGACTTCCGACGGCGAGTAGCGGCTGCTGTTGTCTTCCCCGTCCGTGATCAGGATGATGGCTTTTTTCTCGTTGGAGCCGCGCCGGACGTAATCCAGTCCCATATAGACCGCGTCGTACAGCGCGGTCGACCCGCCGGCTTTCTGGGTCGCGACTTCGTTCTGCACGGTCTCGCTGCTGCGGGTGAACGACTGCACGAGCGTGGTCCTCGTGTTGAAGGTCACGAGGAAATATTCGTCTTCCTCCTGTCCCTCTTTCAGGAAGCCGACGATGGCGTTCTTGGCCCTGTTCAGGTTGAAATTCTCGCCCATGCTCGCGCTGACGTCGAAGATCAGCCCCACGCTGATCGGGGCGGATCTCTGGTTGAAATGCACGATGTCCTGCTCCACCTGGTCCTCGAAGACCCTGAAATGCCCCTTTTCCAGACCGGTGACGTAGCGGCCGTAGGAATCCGTGACGGATACGCTCACGAAGACCGTCTCGACTTCGACGCGGAACAACGGGGGTTCGGGCGGCTTTTTGGACGGCTGCTGGAATCCGGAACACAGGCAGGCAAGTGCGCCGAAGAGCCAGATGGGGAAATGCCTGAGACGTGCATTCACGGCAATGCCTCGTTCGTCGGACTGCGGCGGCGCCGGTATGAAACCAGTGTAGCAGAGGAGGCAGCCATGTCAACCGGCGCACGGGGCTATTTCGCCTTGCGGCTCCGGTCGTAGACGAGAATCAGGGAGTTGCGCGCCTTGTTGTAGGCCGCCCGTTTCTCCAGCGGCAGATCGTCGATGCGGCCTTCGGTGAACCCGAGCTCGACGAACCAGTCGGCGGTCTGCGTCGTAAGCAGAAAGACTTTGACCAGGTTGAGGTCCGCGGCCTTTTCGAGAAGATAGGTGACCAGCTTTTTCCCGATGCCGTAGTTGGCATACATCTTATCCACCGCGATGGCCGCGATTTCGCCGCTCCCGTCGGGGAACACGTGCAGGGCGCCGCAGCCGCGGGGAGTGCCGTCCACCTCGTAGAGCGCGTAGTCGGCGATGCGGCTTTCCAGGTCCTCCCGGCGGCGCGGAACGAGGACGTTTTCCTTGATGAACGGACGCAGGATCTTGAGGATGTCCGGGATGTCTGCGTGGACGGCGCCGCGGATCTTTTCGTGCGGGTCGGCGTAGACCATGGTGCCGAGACCGCGGTTGGAGAAGATTTCCTTCAGGAGCATCCCGTCCTCGCGCCCGTCGATGACGTGGACGCGTTCGATGCCGGACTGGCACGCGCGGCACGCGATAGACACGATTTCGTACTGGTTGGTTTTCTCGAGCTTTCGGTTGAGCTCGAGGAATGCCTTGGCCTGCGCGGTGGTGAGCTGGGAGACCACGCGGTCGGGAGTGATGTCCGCGCCGGACGGCGTCTCGAAGGTCTCGGCGGAGATGCCGCCGAAATCCGTGATGAAGAAGAGCTTGGACGCGCGGAGCGCCGAGGCGACCGTCAGGGCGAGCTCCGAAGAGGATATGTTGTAGGGCTTGCCGGCGCCCGACCACCCGATGTTCGGAAAGATCGGGATGAAGCTGCGGGAGAGCAGGGCTTCGATGATGTCCACTTTCACCTTTTCGGTTTCGCCCGTGCACTGGTAGTCCGTGCCGTCGATCACGCCGAGGCGGCGGGCCTTCACCCAGTTGCCGATGATGGCGTCGCACTCGTCCTCGGAAAGGAGCGTCATGATGCGGTTGGAAACGTCGAAGGCGGCCATTTCGACGTACGGCATGGCTTCGGGCGGCGTGACGCGGATGCCGCTCACGGTGGGGCAGCGGATGCCGGCGGCGGCGAGGAGTTCGTCGATGCGCTTGCGGGCTCCCGGCACGAGGGCGATCCGGATGCCCACCCGCCTCAGCAGCACGATGTCCTTGACGAGCAGCGGGAAGAGGGGATGATCGAGGAGCTCTCCCTCGATGCGAATCACGAAGGTATGGCCCTTGAACCGGTTGATGTAGCGGAACGCCGTACGGATGGTGTCTACCTGGTCCGAAAGTGAAGATAGGTCGATATCCATGTCTGCCTCGTTCGCGGATTCCTTCGCCGGCATCCGCTAAAGACCTTAGTGCGCCCCCCCCCAATTGTCAAAATGAATATGGGGACACCGACTGATCCGATTCATACATCGAATCTGGCCGTCAGGCGGATGGGATTACGGATTCCAGATTACAGATTCAGGATATGCGCGAGATCCTTTCCAGCGCCTCGCGGACGTTGGCGGGATCGCCGAAGGCGGTCAACCGCACATAGCCCTCGCCCGACGGCCCGAAACCCGCTCCCGGAGTCGTCACGACGTTGGCTTTTGTCAGCAGCAGATCGAAAAAGTCCCACGAACCGAGCCCCGCCGGCGTCTTGAGCCAGATGTAGGGCGCATTCACCCCGCCATAAACCTGGTAGCCCAGGGAGGCGAGGGTCTCGCGGATGGTCCGGGCGTTTTCCATGTAGATCGCGATGGTGTCCCGGATCTGGGCCTTTCCTTCGGGCGTGCAGGCGGCCGCCGCGCCGACCTGGGTGATGTAGGAAACGCCGTTGAATTTCGTGCACAGGCGCCGGCCCCAGAGCGGATTCAGGGCGATCGGCTGCCCGGATCCGGATTCCACCTTCAGTTGCTTCGGCACGACGGTAAAGGCGCACCGCACACCGGTAAACCCGGCCGTCTTCGAAAAACTGCGGAATTCGATGGCGACTTCCCTGGCGCCGTCGATCTCGTAAATGCTGTGCGGCACATCCGGATCGCCGATAAAAGCCTCGTACGCCGCATCGAAGAGAATGACGGCACGGTTCTTTTTCGCATACTCGACCCACCGTTCGAGCTGGGGCCTGGTCGCCACGGCGCCGGTCGGGTTATTCGGGAAACAGAGGTAGATGACATCCGGCTTTTCGGCGGGCAGGCCGGGGACGAAGTCGTTTTCGGCGTTTGCCGGCATATAGATAATTTTCTGATAGATGCCCGGCTTGACCATCGGGCCCGTCCGTCCCGCCATGACGTTGGAATCGACATAGACGGGGTAGACCGGATCCGGGACGGCGACGACGCTGTCGGCTCCAAATAGCTCCTGGATGTTCGCCGTATCGGATTTGGCGCCGTCGCTGACGAATATCTCGTCCGGCGCGATAGAGACTCCCCGCGGCTGGAAATCGTTCTTGCTGATGGCTTCCCTGAGAAATGCATAGCCGATGCCGTCGTCGTCGTAGCCGCGGAAGGTTTCCTTTCTCCCCATCTCGCCGACGGCCCGGTGCATGGCATCGATCACGGCGGGCGCGAGGGGCTGCGTCACGTCGCCGATCCCCATGCTGATGATCCTGACGCCGGGGTGCGCCTCCTGGAAAGCCCGTCTCCGTTTGCCTATTTCAGGGAACAGGTAGCCCGCCTGCAATTTAAGAAAATTCTCATTTACGGTCGCCATGATTTCCTTTCTGCGAAGCCGCCGACGCAAGTCCTCCGGCCGGACAATCTTCCAGATTCTATGGACCGAAAGATTTGCCGTCAACCCAGTATTGTTTTCGCACCGGCAGAAAATCGTGGGAAATCCGTGGAAAACCGTGGACACCCACCAAAAACAATCCCGGACACCCACTGGATTTTGGAGGATGAAGCGGCTCGAAAAAGCAGCCGCACGGTTCGGCCGGAATCCGAGCCTCCAATAAATTGGATCCGCGGGGACGCGGCCATCGGCATGCGGGTGTCCACCACCGGTTCGACGGCTGGAAGGCGGGTGTCCACGATCGCGCCACGATCGCGGGAAGGCGGGTGTCCACGATCGCGCCACGATCGCGTGGCCGGAGCAACCGGCGGGATCAGGCAAGCTGAGGATTCGAGGTAAGGAAGCGAAGCGCGGCATCGCGGGCTTCGAAGGCATCCCTGGAGCGCTGGACGCTCTTGAAAAGCTCGTGTCCAAAGAAAAAATTCTGCGAAAAATAGACCGTGAACTCCTTCATGCGCCCCACGGCCCTCTCCGGCGGCATGTCTTCCAGGGTGTAGCGAAACAGCCGGTCCCACACTTCGGCATAGGAGTGGGTGTCCCCGAATGCCCCCCCGGATGGCTCGGCCGGCGGACGGTGGGTGTCCACGATCTGCGGAGCGATGATCGAGGACGAGAAGTCCCGGAAAATCCAAGGCTTGCGAACAACGATGCGGCCCAGCATCAGGCCGGCCAGCGGGCCGAAATACTGTGGGTGTCCAGAAATGTCGGAGGGGGAGCAGACGTCGCCGTTTCCGATGACGGGCAGCCGTGTATGTTCCGCGATCCAGGGGAACTCGCGCCATCGCGCCCGGCGCTTGAGCTTTTCCGTCGAAAAGCGCGGGTGCACCGCGACGGCGTCCACCCCGCAATCCTCGAAGAGTTTCAGGCGCTCCAGGAAAGGCTCCCGCCAGCGCTCCGGGTCGTCCCCCAGGCGGCACTTGACGGTAAAGGGCCCCGCGTAGCAGGCCCGGATGCGCCCCAATACCTGCCTGAGGCGTTCGAAATCACGGAACAGCGCCGCACCCGACGCCTGTTTCTGAATCTCCGGAGCCGGGCAGCCCAGGTTCAGATCGACCACGGCCGGCCGCAGCGGCTCCAGTTTCGCGAACACGGCTTCGATGTCCTCCTTTCCCGAGATGCGCAACTGGTAGGACACGGTCCCCTCGCACTCCCGGCGGCGGGAGAACGCCGACTGCCGCGGGTCCTCCTGCAGGAACGCGGCCGCCGAGAGCATTTCGGTGCTGAGCGCGCCGTACCCGCCGAAATCCGCCAGCAGCCGCCGGAAGCCGGAATGCGTAACCCCGGCCATCGGCGCGAGGAACAGAGCCGGTGCGATGGTCGTGCCGCCGATTTTGATGGATTCGAACATATCGGGTGAATCTAGGGCTGCGGGGAGGGAAGGGATCGTGGGCATGCGCCCGGGCCGCAGGCGGCAAGCCCGCGGCCCGGAACGGGTCGAGACGGTTTACTGCTTCGCGTTGTATTCCTTCAGGAAATCGGCCTTCTCCTTGGCCAGCTGCTTCTGCAGCCATTCGGGATAGGGGGATTCCTTCGGCGTTTCCCACGTCTTCAGCTCATGCATCCAGGGCGCGCGCTCGACGAACTCGTCGTGCGCGAACGGCACCG
>CAZTHE010000022.1:0-2816 GCA_964613495.1 uncultured Acidobacteriota bacterium
GAGAATTATTTTCTCTTGACATCCCCTTTTATAGAACGGATTACACGGATTACACAGATTTTTTTATCCCGGTTCAATCCGTGGAATCCGTGTTCATCCGTGTCGGACGCTGCTTTCGAAAAGCCGCAGGGCCGGCCTGAGCCCAGCGCAAGCGAGAGCGACAAGCGTGTCCGTGCGAAGCCCGGACCCCCGGACCTTTTCTCTCTTGTCCACGTTCCGCATCCTATCGGGGAAACACGACCTTCACTGCCGGCTGCCGGCTGCCGACCGCCGACTTCTCAGAGACAGCGCCAGCCGCTTGAGCGAGCCGTCGAACGGAAGCTCCGCTTCGACCGCCGCCGCGGCCGAAAGGAGGGCGGAGTGCGTGGTGGCCCTGGGCGAGGCGAAATACAGAACATTGTGCGACTCCCGGCAGGGCAGCATCCAGATCTGGTCAAAAGCGGATTCGAGGTTTTCGAGAAGTGCTTGCTCGAGGCGCGCATCGCCGGTCAGCCAGTTGATTGCCAGCACGCCCTCTTCGTCGAGGCTCTCTCGAATATCCCGGAAGCACTCCCCGGACAGGCATCGATCCGGGAATGTTTCTCCGATATAGGTGTCGAGCAGGACGATGCCGTATCGGGAAGCGCGGCGCCCGAGGAATGCCGCCGCGTCTTCGAGGTGAACCGCAAAGCGGGGCAGTGCGCCGATTTCGAAATACCTGGAGGCCACTTCCACCACGTCCGGGTCGATTTCGACCGCCTCCACCCGCATCTGCGGGCGTGCCGCAAGCATCATGCGCGGAATCGACCCGCCGCCCAGCCCCAGCACCAGGCAGGAGTCCGCCTGGGGACAGAAGACCAGCGACGCCAGCATGCAGCGTGCATATTCCAGCCCGGGAAGGTGGGGGGCGGTCCGGTCAAAGACCGTCTGCCGGACCTTCCCTTCGAACCACAGGGTGACGACGTCTCCTTCCCTGGTGACGGCCAGTTCCTGGATCTGTCCTCTGGTTCTGTGAAGAATCTTCATCGTTCTTCGAGAACCTTCCGTTCATGCTGCGCGAATCGGTCTGCCGTGCCCCGGGAGCGGCCCGGCGGATCCTATTTCTCGCGGGGCCCGAGTGCCGCGCGCAGCTTGTCGGCGAGCGTCCCGAATCCATCGGAAGCCGGGGCCTTTCCTTTCGCCCATTCGCGCACTTCCTCGGCCTCGCGCGCTTTCTGGGCGGCCTTCGCGCTCAGGCGGATGCGCCGGCCGGCAGGATCGACCTCCAGCACGACGACGTCGACTTCGGATCCTATCGGGAGCGCTTTCGCTACGTCCCCTTCTTTCGCGACTCCGGTCTCGCTCATCGGGATGAGGCCGGTGCGGCCCGGGGCCAGGAAAACGAAAACCCCGAATTTTTCGTGCCGCTCGACCTTTCCGGTCACGCGCGCGCCCGCGACGATGCCCGAACGGGTCCCGGCGGCCGGCGCCGTCCGCGGCACGCCTTCCTCGACGAGGGCCACGCCGATGCGCTTCTGTCCGGGCTCGACGGAGAGGATCTCGAACGTCCCCGTCATTCCTTCCGAGACCTGTCCCGACCAGCCGCCCGATCCTCCGGTCGGCGCGAACGTGGACGCGTGGGCCAGCGCCTCGATGCCCGGCTCGAGCTCCACGAACGCCCCGAATTTCGCGACGCGCGTGACCCGGCCGGAACGCATCTGGCCCACCGTGTACGCCTCGCCTACCCGGGTCCACGGGTCGGCGGAAAGCTGTTTCAACCCGAGCGAGATCTTCCGGCCGTCCTCGTCCACGCGCAGCACCTTGACCGTGATCTCTTCGCCCGGTTTGACCATCTCGGCGGGCGACGATACGCGGGACCACGACATCTCCGACACGTGGAGCAGCCCCTGGACGCCGGCGCCGAGGTCCACGAAGGCGCCGAAATCGCGCACGGACGCGACGCGGCCGGTCAGTACGGCGCCCGGGACGATCGACGCGCGGACTTCGGCGGCCTGCGCCTGCTGCTCCTCCTCGAGGAGCGAGCGCCGCGAGACCACGATATTCGAGCCGCCTTCCTTGAACTCGATGATCCGGAACCGGTAGGTCTGTCCTTCGTGAGCCGCCGCATCGGCCCCCCGGACGTCGATCTGGGAAATCGGGCAGAAAGCGCGCAACCGGCCGAGACGCACCTCGTAGCCCCCCTTGATCGCCCGTTCCACCCTGCCTTCCACAGGCAGGCCGCTGTGAAACGCGTCTTCGAATTGCCGGTCGCTCGCGGTCGCCCCCGCCAGCCTCCGCGAAAGCTTCACCCCTCCCGCCGTCGACACCACCATCGCCTGGATGACGTCGCCGACCGCGGCCTCGACTTCGCCGTCGGGATTCGTCAATTCCTCGATCTGCAGGACCGCTTCGCCCTTGCCGCCCACGTCGACCAGGGCGACCTCGGGGCCGAGGGCGACGATCCTGCCCTCGACGATCTCGCCCTTCTCGACCGGTTTGGCCTGAAGCGAAGCCTCGAACATGGCCGCAAAATCCTCTTCTTCCGGATCACTCACGGCAGTCTCCTTGTCTTGATGAATTTCGACGTCCGGCGCCTTGCGCACCCGGCACAGCAGTGCCCTCGCGGGCCAAGCCCCGGTCAGCGGATCGCAGGCGTCCGGGTCATCGGTGGTCAGGACGTTCACGTTGGATTGCCACACTCCGTGCAGGCACGGTTCGGCGCCGGGCTGTTCCGGAAACCACCAGTTGTGCTCCGCGTGGACGACTCGGGGATCGATGCCCGCGGTGAGCTTCGCCTTCATCCGGATGGCCCCCCGCGGGGTCTCGATCTCGGTCCAGTCGCCCTCCCGGATGTTCAA
>CAZTHE010000022.1:2826-32924 GCA_964613495.1 uncultured Acidobacteriota bacterium
CCCTCCACGGTGAGGGCGCTGCGCGTGGGCAGCCTGCCGCCGGCGGCGGCGGGCAGCAGCAGGAAGGTCCATGTCACGGCCTTGCCGGCGTCCGCGGGCCGCAGCAGGCGCGCTTCGAAGCGGATCGGGGTGCTGCTCGCGCAGTCCCATTCCCAATTGACGGTGCTCCGACTGGAACTGCGGCAAAAACCTCCCCCCGTCGATCAGGATCAGGGGATAGTCCGCCGCAATTTCGGGCGTCCGCACGGGGCTTTCCGGGGGCTCCTCGTAAAACGGAAGCGGATCGTACCCGAGCTCTTCGAAGAGATTCGAGTACAGCTCGAACCTGCCGCTGCGGGTGGCAAAGCCCGTTGCCGTGCCCGTGCGCGGGTTGATCCTGTCGTAGGTCCAGGGCTCCGCGCTGGCGATGACGTACTTCCGCGTAGCGGCCTCCTCGAAGGTGATCCCCAGCGGTTGCAGCCGGTAGTCGTACAGCTCCTCTTCCGTCTCCCAGGGGAAATACTCGCCGAGACCCAGGCGGACGGCGAGTCCGCGGAAGAAGTAATAATCGGACTTGCGTTCCCCGATCGGCCGGATGGCCCTCTCCCCGGCGATGAACACGGAGGTGAAGTCCTCCATGGTGGACAGCGTCGGCCGCTCCAGTTTGCTGGCCGCCGGGAGCACGTAGTCGGCCAGCATGGCCGTGGGCGTCATGAAATGCTCCAGCACCACGTGCAGGTCGAGGTTGGGGCTTTTCAGGGCGCGGTACACCAGCTTCGTGTTCGCGGCGTTCAGCAGGGGATTGCTGCCCCAGGTGATCAGGGCCCTGGTCGGATACGGGACGCCGTCGACGACGCTGCGCCAGATGGCGGGCTCCGGGGCCGAGAAATTGTGGCCGCTCATGGCGATGGGCACGCCGTAGGTCGATTCGTACATCGCGTTCATCCGCTCGTAGGCGGGCCAGGTCATCAGTTTGAACCGGTCGCTGCCGAGCTGCCGGGCGCGCTGTTCCGGGGAACAGGCCTCGGCCATCTGGAGCATCGAATCGCGCATCGCCATCACGCCGTTCACGACGGGCCCGGGCCCTTCGGGCGCCATCCCGGGAGCCCCCCCCCTCATGTTGCCGGTGATGGCGTGCAGGCAGAGCCGCGCCTGTTCCACGCGCGCCGCGTTGAGGCCGAACTGATCGGGAGCCAGGCCCGTGTGGATGCACCCCGGCTTGTTGCCGGCGTAGGCGATGGCCGATGCGACGATCTGCTCGGCCGGTATCCAGGTGATCTCGGATGCCCGTTCCGGGGTATATTCCGCGGCGCGCCGTTTGAGCTGTTCGAACCCGTACGTCCACTGCTCGACAAAGTCGCGGTCCACGAGGCCGCGGTCGATGATGACGTGGATCCAGGCCATCAGCAGGGCCGTGTCCGTCCCCGGGCGGATCTGCAGCCAGAAATCAGCCGTCTTGGCCAGTTCGGTCTGCCGCGGGTCGACCACGATGAGTTTCGCCTCGGGCTTCCGGGCGCGCCACTTCTGCATCGGGCGCCGCCGCACCGGGTTGGCGTCGGTATAGTCGCGGCCGAGCAGCACCAGGCAGTTGAGGTGCTTGATGGGCGGCGCCAGGGTGCAGGGGACGTTGGCCCCGGCCAGGGCCAGGGCGATCGCGACCTTGTTGCAGGCGCACGCGGTGCCGGGGGCGCCGACGTTCGCCGGGTTGCCGAAAAGGTTCGTGAATCGTGCCCGGATGGCGTAGAGATCGCTGCGGTAGGTCCCCTCGATGAAGGAGAGGCATTCGGCGCCATGCCGCGCCTTGAGCGAATGAAGGCGCTCGGCGATTTCGTCCAGCGCCCGGTCCCAGGAGATGCGCTCCCACCTGTTCTCCCCGCGTTCGCCCGTGCGCTTGAGCGGGTGCATCAGCTGGTCGGGGTGTTCCAGCCACTGCCGGAAGTGCGGCAGGCGTTCGGCGCATACCGATCCGCGATTGTAGGGAAACTCGGGATTTCCCCTGATGCCGAGGATCCGGTTGTCCTTGACCTTCACCAGCAGGCCGCAGTTGCAGTGGCAGCCCGGAGACGGCCAGCAGAGTGTCTTCCTGTACTCCACCCCCTGTTCTTCGGTCGCAGCGTCGCCCATGGGTCCTTCCTCCTGTCCCGGAACAAAGCTTAGCCGAGTTTCGCGGAGGGAGCAACCGGCAGCCTCAACCCGCATGTCCCGCCGGGGTGCGATTTCGGTCCCACCCGCACGGAATGATTGAAAAAGCATCCGGATCGCCATATGCTCGATCCAATTCAAGAGGACCCCCATGATGAAAACAGAAAAATCCCAGGCAAAAGGTATCGATGATTTTCTTAGGCCGGATCACCTGATATCCGAGGAAATCAGGCTCTTCTGTCAGACCCTGAGGAAGTTCGTGGATCGCGAGGTCCTGCCCCACGCCGAGGAACTGGACGACTATTGGGACTGGACGGAGAGGAAGGAGCGGACCTTCGTTCACGATCTGTGGAAGAAACTGCTCATCGACGTCGGCCTGCAAAAATCGTTCATCCCGGAGGCCTTCGGCGGGTCGGGCGGCGCCTCGACCGTCGAAACGGCGGCGACCATCCAGGAGGTCGCGCGAGGCGACTACGGCCTCGCAAGCTCCGGTTTCATAAGCCCGTGGTCCATCGCCGCGATCGGCATCCCCAGGCCGAACGAATTCCTGCTCAAGAAGTTCGCACCGCTGCTGCTCGGGGACGAAGTCTTCATCATCGCCAGCGCGATCACCGAGCCGCATGCGGGAGGATCGGTCGAGGACGTGCGTCTCGAAGGCGCCCAGATCCGGACGCGGGCCCGGCTGGAAGGAAACGAGTGGATTATCAACGGCCACAAGCTGTGGCCGAGCGGTTTCCGGGAAGCCAACTGGTACCGCGTCCTCTGCTCGGTGGACGGGGAAAAGTTCCCGAGAAACATCGCCCAGATCTTCGTCCCCGCCGACGCGCCGGGAATATCGACGAGCACTCCGTACCGGAAAATGGGCGCCGCGATCGACACGAACGGGGATATCTGGCTCGAGGACGTGCGGGTCCCGAAAGAAAACCGCGCCCAGCCGGACCCCGAAGACGACCTCAAGTCGGTCCTGGCAAACATCACCATCGGCCGCCTCACGTCGGCCGCTTTCCCCCTGGGCATCATGAAGCGGGCCTACGAAGTCCTCCGGGATTACGTGGCGCTTCGCGAAATCGCAGGCAGGCCGATGAAAGAGCACGGGGCGATCGCGCATGAACTGGGCCGGGTCGGACAGAGCATCCTCGCCGCGGAAGGGTTTTTCTACGCGGCTGCCGAACGCATGGATCATCCCGAACGTTACGGCTTCCCCTGGGAAGCGAAGAATGTGGCGCTGGCCAGCGCCGTCCAGAACGTCGTGGGCGAACTGGGATGGGATACCGTGAGCCGGTCGCTCGAACTGATGGGCTCTTTCGGATATTCGAGGGAAGGAAAGATCGAGAAGCTGCTCCGGGACCTGAAGATCGGCCAGATCGTCGTCGGAGGCCCGATACTCCGCCTCGTCGAAATCGCCAGGTTCTATTTCGGGACGGAGACCATTTAGGGCAGCGATTAGCTGTCCGCTATCAGCGATCAGAGAAGGTCTCGGGCTGCGCCACGACATTTTTCGGTTTGACTTGCGCGGGAAAAGCCGCAAGGCTGGTCTGTAAGCCCAGCGTAAGCAAGACCGATTCCGACAAACGGGCGAGAGCTTTAACTCCCGCATCCGGGCGCAGCCCAGATCTCTTCCTTTTTGTCTGCACTCCCCCAAGAGCCATGGGCCGGCGCCCGTTCCCTTCGGGGAAAAACGACATTCACTGCCGACTGCCGACTGCCGACTGCCTTTCACCCGATTTGAGAAGACAGTCCCGGGGCCTCTGGGGCATAATCCGGAGGGGGATCCGATGCAGAGGATGCCGGATATGCCCCGTTTGCCGAAAGGAGACAGCTAGTGACGCCTTTCCGATCCCCCATGTTTAAGCCGGCGCCGGTTCTGCTGGCGTTGCTCTTTCTCATATGCCTCCCGCAGTTCTCCGGGTCTGCGGCCGACCGGGCCGTCAAAAACGTCATCCTGATGATCAGCGACGGCCAGGGATTCAATGTGGTTCGGGCCGCGGACTTCTACGCCGGCAAAAAGGCCGTCTACGAGGGTTTCGAGCGCAAATATGCCGTGCAGACGCACTCCGCCGGCGAACGGGGGAAGCACGCGGGAAGGGCTTACAGCCCGGATGCCATGGCGAAAAGCTTCGACTATGCGAAGGAGTACGCCACCGATTCCGCCTCGTCGGCCTCGGCCATGTTCTCGGGGGTGAAGATCTACGACCATGAAGTCAACTTCACGCCCGGAAATATTTCGATCGAAACCTTTTTCGAGAAGGCGGCCCGGAACGGCCTCAGTATCGGGGCGGTCTCGAGCGTTCCCTGGACGCACGCCACGCCGGCCTCCGTCTACGCGCACAGCCGGTCGCGCATGGACTATGCGGCAATGGCCCGGGAGGCGATCTATGGCCGTAATCCCGGCGCAGCCAATGCGGGTTACGATGCCCGCAACTACGGCGGCTATTTAAGGGTCGTCATGGGAACGGGGCACCCGTTTTATGACAACAACGGCCGGCAGCGGCAGTCACCCCGTTACGATTACGTCGGAGGCGAAGGAAATTGGAAGGCGCTGACGGGCGGCGTCAACGGGTGGAAGCTGATCACGGCCCGGGAGCAGTTCGAACGGCTTGCGAAAGGATCCACGCCGGATAAAGTGTTCGGTGTTCCCCACGTCGCGGACACGTTTCAATCGTACCGCTCCGGTCTGGGAGGCCTGAACAGCAAGGCGGAACCCTATTCCAGCCCGCTCAACCCGGGTCTGCCGGACCTCGCCGTCATGGTGCGGGCGGCGCTGAACGTCCTGGACAATAACAAAAAGGGCTTTGCCGTCGTCATCGAGGGGGGCGCCGTCGACTGGGCGAATCATTCCAACCTGGCCGGCCGCATGATCGAGGAGCAGCTGGATTTCAACAAGGCGGTGGAGGCCGTCGTGGCGTATCTCGACCGCAATACCGAAGGCAACAACTGGAAGAATACGCTCCTCATCGTGGCCGCGGACCACGAATCCGGATATCTCTGGGGCGACGGGCGGGTGAAGGGTTCGACCTTTTTTGACGTCGACAAAAACGGCCGGTTCGATCACGGCGTCGACTACGCGCACGTGAAGGATAGCGGAGCCGGCAAGCTTCCCGACGTCTGGTACCACTCCATCGGCCACTCCAACTCCCTGGTGCCGCTGTTCGCAAAGGGTGCCGGCAGCGAGTTGTTCGAGGCCTGCGTCGTTGGGCTGGAGCCCAACCTCCGGGCGATCTACGACCTGGATTCATCCTGGTCGGGGAACTACATCGACAACACCTGCATATATCGCGTTATGACCCGGACGCTTCCGGGCGAGGCGGCGATTCCGTAAGCCGGACCTTCTGCTGCTTGTCTATACTCTCAGAAGAGGATGCGGGCGGAGCCGGGATCCGGAATTGCCTGCGGGAAGTCCTGCCGCGCCGGGGGCGTGCCGCCCCCGGCGCGGCAGTTTATGTGGAAGTCTATTTGAAGGTAAACCCGACAGTGAATTTGAATTCGGGACTGTCGATCGTGCCGACTTTCACTTCCCCGAACATCCCGTTTTCATGCTCCAGACCCACCAGAATATTGAAACCGCCTCCGGCGTCGGTGTCCGAGTCGTGCCGGTAAATGTTCAGGGCCGGGCCTGCCCCTATATACAGCGTGGCGTCCCGGTTGGACAGGGGGATGCCGTATGCAAACTCGGCATTGAGCGCCGCCGTCGTGACGTCGTTGCCCAGGCCTATTTCCATGTTCGGTCTGAAGGTCAGATTGGCGATCAGGGGATCCGATACGTAGTGCGGACCGAAATGAAACTGCGTCGGATCGGCGCTGACGCCTGCCCGGAGGCCGAATAAGCCCTGCGCCATCGCGCTGCCCGATGCAATGAGGATGGCCGCCAGGGCCAGAAGAGCCGGTAGTGTTTTTGTTCGCATTCTTTCGTGCTCCTTGAGTTCTCGTTTGACTAAGCGTTTGTTGACGGAACGCGTTCCGGTACAGCCGGGGTGCCGAACCTGGAGCTCCGGGCCCCTGTTCCCTGATTATTTGGGCACGTCCAGGCCCCATTTCTTGAAGTAGTCGAGATAGAAGGGCGGCTGCTGGAAATCGCCCCTCAATTCGCGCCCGAAACTGCGGTATCCCATGCCCATCTTCTCGTAGTGGCGCACCCCGTCCATGAGTTCCTTCATGTGATTGGCGGGGACGGTGAGCATCATTTCGTCGTCCGCGACGGAGCCCCGCTCATATTCTCCGGGATCGGGAACGGTCACTTCGCAGGTGCCGTTCACCAGGGAAGGCACGACGGAATGCACGCAGGACCAGATCGGGTCGAGGGTGGATGTCACGCGGCGGCCGTTTTTGAGCATCA
Source organism: uncultured Acidobacteriota bacterium (assembly GCA_964613495.1). Classification (GTDB taxonomy): domain Bacteria; phylum Acidobacteriota; class UBA6911; order UBA6911; family UBA6911; genus UBA6911. Next base: position 9,281 of record CAZTHE010000022.1, read on the forward strand.
GGGAGAACAGCATGTGCCGCAGCTGGGTCGCGTTGCAGTACACCACGGTCAGGTCGGGCGAAAAGTTCGCCTTGTGAAGCGGCGCCAGCACCATGCCGGCGTACTTGCCGTGCGGAAGGAGCGGGATGCTGCGGGTGCGTTCGCGGGCCGCCTCTTTGTTTTGGACGAAAAATGCGCTTCCGGACCCTTCCAGGAAATCTTCGGGGGGGTCGACGAGGCCGTAGCCGATGATCGGCTCGAAACACCAGTGGTCCTCGATGAACATCGCCAGGGATGTCCCGCGCTGGCGCACGAGGGCGAAGGCCTGGCAGGCGGAATAGTGGGTCTTGAGGTCCTTCTTCGGCCTCAGCGCGCCCTTCGGGATTTCGCCTTCGTTCCGGAGCATTTTGATTGCGATGGGATACGTCCGGAGCACCAGCATATTGAGAAGATCGGCGCCGTAGGCATTCATCGTCTCCGCGGAAAGCACGGCCGTTTCCTCGGGCGCTGCGGCCGCGGCGGGCGCGATATTGGTAATGCCGGCAGATCCGGCCACGGCGGCCGCGGCCGCCCCTGCAACGAAGCTCCTTCGCGTCAGACCCTGCGGCGCTGTTTTATAGATGCACATAGTCGATCTCCCCTGGGTGCCCGTTTCTCCCGCGGTCCGCTTCCGTTTCATCCATCCGGGCAGGGACGCGAGCGTTTGACCCGTTGCCCCATCTCGCGGGAAATCCGGGCCGGGTCTCCCGCCGGCCGCCGCCCTGTGCGGACGACCGTCAAAAAGCAAAGTCCATAAAACGATAGCCCATGAGATCCGCAAATCCCAGCAGAAATGCTATGCCGCACGCAGCGCCGGCCCGATCATCCGATCAGCAGGCCAATCCCGACCAGGACGGGCGCGATCAGGTTTACCACGACGTTCTGTCCCATGGCCGGTCCCAGTTTCGCGATGCTTTCCGGGTGCTCCAACGCGCCCTTTGCCGCGGGCACCGCGAAAACGAGCGACACGAGGCCTAGCAGCGTCCAGGCGGGCGTCAGGCGAAGCACGGTCCCCAGCACGATGGTCAGATACGTCGCCGCGACGAATGCTGCGAAAATGTATGCGCTGGCCCTGCGGCCGATGCGGATCGGCAGGTGTTTGCGCCCCACCGTGCGGTCGGCGTCCACGTCCGGGAACTGGTTCAACAGAAGCAGGTTGCTGACCAGGAAAAAGGGGACGAACGAAACCAGCAGGGCGGTCCAGGAAAGGGTTCCCGTGAGCGCGAAATAGGTGCCGTTGACCATCAGCGTGCCGAAGCCCAGTCCCGGGGCGATCAGGCACAGCACGGGAGTCTTGTTCAGCCACGGCGTGTAGATGACGACGATGAACAGGCCCAGCGCCCCGATGGCCAGGATCGGCCAGCCGTACAGAGTGAAGAAATAGACGCCGATGGCGGCGCAAACGGCGGCGGTGACGATGCCCGCCCACAGGGCGACGGGGAGTTTGTGGGGCACGGGGACCAGCGTGCCGCTTCCTCCGCTGAACGGGGTGCGCTCCGTGCGGAAGTCCAATCCGCTCTTGATGTCCTCGTACTCGTTGAACGCGTTCACGCTGCCGTGAATGAGCACGCCGCCCGCGAAGCACAGCAGGGCATGCCAGGCGTTGACCGCATATCCGGTCCACACGGCTGCCGCCAGGCCCAGGAAAACGCAGGATACGGCCAGCAGCAGGAACCTGGGACGCATGACGCCGATAACGTATTTCATTTTTCTCCCCGCCGAATCGCTTGTTTCCTGTCCGGGAACGGGAAGCCGCGTCGCGGCCCGTTCTGTGAAATCGCCGCCATGATTTTATCCGGCTGGCTATCCGGCTCAACCGCGCTATAAAATAATACAAAAGAAGGGGGGAGTCCCATGCATTTTAAAAATATCCTTTGGGTGGCCTGCCTCATGCCGGCGCTCGGCGAGTTTGCCCAGGATCCGTCACGGGTCGATGTCGGACCGTTTTTCTCCACGATGGATACGAACCGCGACGGATTCCTGGACAGGACCGAGTGGAAGGAACTGGGACTGATGGATGCCTCCTTCCCGCTCTGCGACCCGGACAAGGACGGCAGGATCTCCCGGCCGGAGATGGCCGCCTGCGCCGTCCCGGAATCCATGGATCCGAAGAAGGAAGGCGTTCTCACGGTCTACACCGGCGGCCGCTTCGTCATTCCCGCTCCCGGCGCCCCGTTCCCCAAACCCGCGAAGGCTCCTCCGGGAATCACCCAGGCGACCCAAATGGTCTCCGACAGCCCTTATGTGGAGGGCGGCCCGACCGGACAGGATTTCATCAGGCTGTTCGATGCGGACGGAGACGGCAAAGTCAGTCACATGGAGTGGGAGAAGCTCAAGAACGAAACCGTGTTCAAGCCGTTTCGATGGCCGCAGTACAACAAAAACCGCGACGAATGGATCACGGTGGATGAAGCCCCCGGGGCGCCCGCAGGCAAATAGAAAAATCGGATGTCACCGGTGCTGCGGCAGGAGACCCGGGAATAAATAAGGTCAACATGTCCGGTCCATGAAGGAAGTGCCGGTGAATGAGCGACGATTGGAGCTGAGACGACTGGCTGGGTTGTTCCTCAAGCTCGGGACGGTTGCCTTCGGCGGACCCGCCGCCCACGTCGCGATGATGGAAGACGAGGTGGTGCGCCGCCGCCGGTGGCTTTCCCGCGAGGAATTCCTCGACCTGCTCGGCGCCACCAACCTCATCCCCGGGCCCAACTCCACGGAAATGGCGATCCATATCGGGCTGCGCCGCGCCGGGTGGCCGGGGCCGCTGGTGGCGGGATGCTGCTTCATCCTGCCGGCGACGTTGATTGTCTGCGCGCTCTCGTGGGCCTACGTGCGGTACGGCAGTCTGCCTCAGGCGGAGGCTCTCCTGTATGGCATCAAACCGGTGGTGCTCGCCGTAGTTTTCCAGGCCGTCTGGAGGCTTGGACGTTCGGCGCTCCGGACGCGGCTCATGGTGTTTTCGGGTGCGGCGTGCGCCGCGCTCGCCTTTCTCGGCCTGCACGAGCTGATTGTGCTTTTCGGCGCGGGGCTGGCTCTGGCCGCAGTTGCGCACGCTTCGGGGAAGAGCCGCGGCCGGGCGGCTTTCCCGTTTGGCTTGTGGCCCGGGGTCGCGGCGGCCACCGCGGCCGCAGGGACGCCGGCCGCCGCGGCGCCCTTCGGACTCTGGCCGATGTTCCTGTTTTTTGTAAAGATCGGGTCGGTGCTATTCGGCAGCGGCTACGTGCTCCTCGCGTTTTTGCGGGCCGACCTGGTGGACCGGTGGCACTGGCTCACGGAAGCGCAACTGCTTGACGCGATTGCCGTCGGGCAGGTGACGCCGGGGCCCGTGTTCACGACCGCAACCTTTATCGGCTACGTGTTGTCCGGGATCCCCGGCGCGGCGCTGGCCACGGCCGGCATCTTTCTTCCCGCGTTTGTTTTCGTGGCCGCCAGCAGTCCGCTGATACCCCGCCTGCGCCGCTCAGTTGTCGCCGCCGCGTTCCTGGACGGCGTCAACGCCGCATCTCTGGCCCTCATGGCCGTCGTTTTGCTCCGGATGATCCCCGCGGCGATCGTGGACCTGCCCGCCGCGGTTTTCGGCGTCGCCGCCGCGTACCTGCTGTTGCGCCGCAATGTGAGCTCCATCTGGCTGATACCGGGCGCCGCGATCTCCGGCGTACTCGTTCATCGCCTGGGCCTGCAAGGCTGGCCCTGACGCGCTGCGGATTGTGGGGTGCGGATCGATTATTGTCTGGAATCCGGAATCCGGAATCCGGAATCTGGAATCTGGAATATTATGTATGTGAACCGCAAAATGCGGGAGCAACGGCAGGGCCATTAAGGAGGTTTTGATGAGAATCCTGGGTATCGTCGGAAGTCCGCGCAAGGACGGCAACACGGAAATTCTGATGCGGGAAGTCCTCAAAGCGGCGCAGGAGACCGGGTGCGAAACGGACATGTTTCTGATGTCGGGCAAGCAGGTGGCGCCGTGCGACGCCTGCGGGAGCTGCTTCAAGGTCGGAGCGTGCGTGGTCCGCGACGACATGCAGGAGCTGTACGACCTCATGGAGCGGGCGCACGCGATCGTGTTCGGGAGCCCGGTCTATTTCGGAGGGGTCAGCGCGCAGATGAAGGCCGTGATGGACCGGACCTTCGCCTTCCTGGGACGCCGGGCGCTGAAGGACAAAGTCGCGGGGGCGCTCGTCGTCACGCGCAGGGTGGGCGCCATCAACGCCCGGTCGTTGCTGTATTCGTTCTGTATCGCCCACGGGATGATCGTCGCGGGCGGGGCCATCGGCTACGGACGGGAACCGGGCGACGTGCTGACGGGCGTCGGCGGCGGCATCGACATGTCCGCCATGGAAGAGGCCCGCCTCCTGGGCTCGAACGTCGTCCGCCTGGCCCGCCGTCTTTGTTAGTTGTCAGTGATTGGCTTTTAGTTGTTAGTGGCCAGGTATCGGTTGAAGCCGGCACGCGGGAATAATCGACGGGCTCGCCTGCAAGCCCAGCTCAGGAAAAAGCGATTCCGTCAGGCGGGGGATTTAGCTCCCGCAAAGCCCGGATCCCTGTGCGAAATTTCAATGCCGCAATTGGCCAACCGCGTCTCACCGCCGACTGCAGACTGCCGACTGCCGACTAGCGGAGGCTGTTGGAGGGGGTCCAGCCTCCGCTGATGCACAGGGTCTGTCCGGTGATGTAGCTTGCCGCATCGGACGCAAGGAAGACGGCCGCCTGCGCGATGTCCTCCGGCTCGGCCAGACGCCCCAGGGGCACCATGCCGGCCGTCCGCGCCTCCACCGCCGGATCCTTCCAGAAAGCGGCATTGAAATCGGTCTTGACGATGCCGGGAGCCAGCGCATTCACCCTGATTCCGTGCGCCGCCATTTCCAGCGCCAGCTGGTGCGTCAGCATGAGGATGCCGGCTTTCGATATGGAATAGGCGCCGGCGCCCGTCCCCGGCGTCAACCCGACCTGGGAGGACAGGTTGAGGATGCAGCCGCTGCCCTGTCCGGCCATGATTTCCCCTATGGCCCGGCAACAGAGAAAGGTCCCCTTGAGGTTGGTGTCGATGACCCGGTCCCAGTGCTCTTCGCTGCATTCGACCAGATTTTCGCCGGGAATCCATACCCCCGCGCAGTTCGCGAGGATGTCGATTTTCCCGTACGCCTCCAGTACCCGGGACGCCATGGACGCCACGTCCGCGGCCCGGGAGACGTCGGCCGTAAGAACGAGCGGGCGGGAACCGAGTCTCTCGAGCTCTGTCCCCGTTCCGGCGAGCAGGTCGTCGTCGCCGACGACGTCGCACACGGCGACGTTTGCGCCGGCGGCGGCGAACGCGAGCGCAATGGATTTCCCGATGCCTCTCCTCGCTCCCGTAACGAGGGCCGATTTGCCCCGCAGCCCGCAGCCGTCCATAGCATCCTCCCGAAAATCGATTCCTCTATCTTTGCAGCTTCCGTCGTGCTTCACAAGGGGTGCCTCGCAGGCCACCGCGCGCGGCGGGGGCACAGCCGAGAAAATTCCGGATCCGGAAGCCCGGATGACCGCAATATTTTCCTCTGCGGCCGGCAAAATTCGGGATTATAATCTGCCCGTCTGACCCGAAGGCATTCGCGGCACGGCGTCCCATGGCCGATAGGCGCGGGGCCCTCCCGGGAGTCCCCGAAGGGAATTTTACAGAGGAGCTGAACGATGATGCGATCGTTTCCCCCCCGTGTTTGGACGTTGCTTTGTTTCCTCGTGGTTTCCGCGGCATCCGCTCTCGCCCAGGAGCCGCAGATCGTGTACGAGCCGCAGGTCGGGCAGCCGGGCAAGGACGTGGTCTGGGTGCCGACCGATGACGGCCTCGTCGGCAAAATGCTCGATTTGGCGCAGGTCACCCCGCAGGACTATGTCATCGACCTCGGTTCCGGCGACGGGCGGACCGTCATCGCGGCGGCAAGGCGCGGGGCGCGCGCTCACGGCATCGAGTTCAATCCGGACATGGTGGACCTCTCCATCCGCAACGCCGCCGAGGCGGGCGTGAGCGGCAAGGCCACCTTCGTGAAAGCGGACCTTTTCGAGAGCGATTTTTCCGGTGCGACCGTGATCACGATGTTCCTGCTGCCCGACATCAACCTGAAGCTGCGTCCCAGGCTGCTCGACCTGAAGCCAGGCACGCGCGTCGTGTCCAACAGCTTCACCATGGAAGAGTGGCAGCCCGACGGGACCGCCAGCATGGAAGGCGAATGCCTGACGTGGTGCACGGCCTACCTGTGGATCATCCCCGCAAAGGTCGAAGGCGCCTGGAGCCTGGAAGACGGTCAACTCGAATTGAACCAGCAGTTCCAGATCGTCAAGGGGGCCGTCCTGTCGGGCGGGAAGCGGGTCCCCGTCGTCGGCAGGATCGACGGGGAAAAGATAGACTTCCACACCGGCGAAACCGAGTATGTCGGCGTGGTGCGCGGCGACACGATGTCGGGGACGATCAAGACCGCCGCGGGCGAGCGCCCGTTCCACGCCAAGCGTGAAGCCGGTGGGCAGTCGGCCGCCGGCATCTGGCGATAAACCGGCTATCGGCAGCCGGAAAGATGCTGCCGCTTCGGATTCCGGATTGTGCATTCCCGGACAATCTGCGACATTCCTTCGCCCTGACGTAACCTGCTGCTGCCCAAATCGGTGATCCGCGGGCTTATCTGGAATCTGGAATCGGCTCGCTTCCCGCCGCCTCGGTACGAACGCACGCGGGACATGCGGGCTACGGATTGAGCTTTTCCATGAGGCGTTCCACGAGGGTGCGGCAGTTGCGGACGATCGAGCCGATCTCCTCCTCCGTGATCCGGTCCAGGTGGATGCCGGCGATGGCGCACACGGGTTTTCTCAGCTTCCGGCAGAGCGCGTGGGCGGCCTCGCGCGCGACGGCATCGTCCTTGTGCCCCAGCCGGGTCAGCACCGACGTCGACGCCCGGCGTTCCGCGCGGCAATAGTCCGCAACCGCGACCGCGCCGAGGTGCCCGCGGGCATTCGACAGCAACACGACCAGGTCGCTTCCGATCCACTGCGCCGAGAGGCCGACCTTCGTTCTCCCCTTGCCCGTCTGCAGCACAATCTTTTTCATGACTGGGCCCCGGTCCCCTCCCACCGGCGGAACAGCGCGTGCTCGATGCCGAGGAGGTCGAGCGCCTTGCCCACCGTGTGATCGACGAGGTCCCGGATGGACTCCGGCTTGTGGTAGAAGGCCGGCACCGGCGGCATGATGATCGCGCCCATTTCGGCGGCGCCGACCATGTTGCGCAGGTGCCCGAGATGCAGCGGGGTCTCGCGCACGAGCAGCAGCAGCCGGCCGCGCTCCTTGAGGGTGACGTCGGCGGCGCGGGTGAGAAGGTTGTCGGCGTAGGCGTGAGCGACCGCCGAGAGCGTCTTCATGCTGCACGGAGCGACGATCATCCCGTCGCGCCTGAAGGACCCGCTGGCCAGCCGGGCCCCGATGTCGTCGAAGGGATGGCAGAAGTGCGCCAGTTTCCGCACGTCGTCCGCCCTGAATTCCGTTTCCAACTCGATTGTTTTTTCCGCGGCCGGAGAAAGGACGAGGTGGATTTCCATGCCCTCCATGCCGGCCAGCACCTCGAGCAGCCGTATGCCGTAAATGGATCCGGTCGCGCCGTTCATGCCGATGACGAGTCTCAATGCAGCTCCCCTCCTCGTGCTCCCTTACTATACCTCCCGGGGCGTTTGCCGCGGAAGTTCAAAGACGAATCTGGAATCAGATTCATCTGTTTCCGTCCGGGCCGCCGGCCGCGAACCGCCGCGAAAAATGCGGTCCGGGACTTGTGGAGAGCGGCGCGGAACGGTTAGTATATTGCCATCTTGGAATACGCGTATCTGTACGGGGACCCCGAACGGCTTTACCTGAACGTCACCAACCGGTGCACGAATCGGTGTGCGTTCTGCGTGCGCTGCCGGGCCGAGGGGCTGGGAGGCGCCGTGCTGCGGGGAGACGACGAGCCGGACCTGGGCGCGCTCGAGGCCGCAGTGCGCGCGCGCGGGCCGCTGGGCAATTTCCGGGAGATCGTCTGGTGCGGGTACGGGGAGCCGACTTTCCGCCTCGACCTGATTCTGGCCGCGGCCGCCTGGCTCCGGAGCGGCGGCGCGACGATCCGCCTGAACACCAACGGCCACGCCTGCCGCATACACGGCCGCGACGTGCTGCCCGAACTGGCCCGCGCGGTGGATGTCGTGTCAATTTCGCTGAACGCGCCCAATTGCCTGAGATACCTCGAGGTATGCCGGCCCATCCCGGGTTACTTCGAGCCCGTGGCCGGCGGACTGTCCAATCCGGCGCTTGCCTGGGACAATATGCTGGATTTCCTGTTCCGCTCTCCGGTGTATTTCGAAAAGGTGCAGGCGAGCGTCGTCGGATCCGCCCTCAGGGCCGAAGAAATCGATTCCTGCAGGCTGCTGGCCCGCTCGCTTGGTGTCCGGCAATTCCGTGTCCGCTAGCGGCTTGCTTCCGAGGTCATCCAAAATACGTGAAATCCCTGGCTCTCTCCGGGTCCCGATCCCCCTGCAATTAGTGCAATTCGTGGCGTTTCCTTGCGGTTTGGCAACGGTTCGCCTGAGCCACGCCCGGCACGCCTACCGCGCGGTCCAGCCGCCGTCGATGACGAGTTCGGAGCCCGTGATGAATTTGGATTCGTCCGACGCGAGGTACACCACGCCGAAGGCCACGTCTGCGGGTTCGCCGAAATGCCCCATGGCGTGCCAATTCATCGCGGCCCGGTATTTGGATTCGTCCTCTTTCAGGTCCTCCGCCATGGCCGTGTCGATGACGCCCGGGTAAATCGAATTGATGCGGATGTTGTAGCCGTACCCGGCCTTGGAGCACTCGATGGCGGCGGCCCTGGAAAAGGCGCGGACCCCGCCCTTGCTCGCGTGGTAGACCGCGGCGTCCGGGTTCCCGATCAGGGCCGCGGTCGATGCGATATTGACGATGGAGCCTCCGCCGCTTTTCCTCATCGCTCCGATGGCGAACCGTGTGCCCAGGAACACCCCGTCCAGGTTCACGCGCATGACGCGGCGCCACTCCTCCAGGGAAATATCCTCGATCTTCTTATAGAGAATCACTCCGGCATTGTTGACGAGCACGTCGAGCCGTCCGAAGGCTTCCAGCGTGGTGTCCAGCACGCGGCGCCAATCGGTTTCGCTGGACACGTCATGGGCCGCCCCGACCGCGTTTCCTCCGCGGGAGCGCATTCCCTCGGCCGCAGCGCGTGCGGCGGCATCGTCGATATCCGTCAAGACGACCTTCGCTCCCTCTTCCGAGAGCAGCCGTGCGATCGCCCTGCCGAGCCCCCCGGCCCCCCCCGTAACGATCGCGACTTTGCCTTTGACCCTGTCCATGGACTCGCCTTTCCGAGCGGCATCGGGGAGCGTTCCGGATTTCCCGTCCGTCTCAGGGAAATGCCGTCCCTGCTCCCCGTTGATCGTGCTCTGCCCCGGGATTGTACGCCCATCCAGGCCTGCCGGCAGCAGCATTATCGCCGGCAGGATCATGGAAGGCGCCGCCCGGGGTTCGACGGCGCGTCCCGGCTCTACTTCTGCGCCACCGTGACGATGTCCGGAGCCTGAGGCAAGGCCGCCCGGAGCTCTCTCTCCATGTTGTGGACCTTCAGGGTCGCCTTATATCCGTTGATGGTGACGGTGGAGAGGAAAAGCTTCTTCCCGTATTTGTTGAAGACCAGACGGTTCATGGTCGCGGTGCGGTCCGTCCCCGGCACTGTCGAGAGAATCCTGTCGGCTGCATTCTCCGGGGCCCAGACAAAAACCGTGGACCCGGTCGCCCGCTCGCCGTGGTCCATGTCAAACTGGTATTGGCCGGCAGGGAACATCTGATCCCCCATGTAGAAGTCGAACGGCACGTCGATGCGCATTTCCACGCCCGCACCCGCCAACGCGATTCCGGCCATCATCCCGAATACGACCACGAAACCCAAAACAACCAGATTGTTTCTCATAACGCCCCCCGTTTTGTTTTTGCGGCGCGTTTCCCATCCCCCCCCCGGGTTCGGGTGCTTCCGCTCATTCTGATTATTGATACGTTGTGGGGGCCTCAGGCCGCTGTGAGGGTTTTGTGAGGGATTTGTAGACGAAAAAGCGATTCCAGATTGCAGATTCCGGATTCCAGATGGCGAATTTCCGGAATCTGCAATCTGGAATTGATACTCGATCTCGCATCTCGGATCTCGCATCGATCTTGAGTGCCGCGGAAGATGCTTCGAGGGGATCCGGGTCAGAACTGCTGAATCAGCTTTTTATAGCGGGGGAACCTGCGCAGGGGATCGAGATTGCTGTCGTGCAGGACCCAGTTCTTGTGCTTCAGGCCGCTGCGCACGGCTCTTTCGAGCGACCCGAGCGCATCTTCGTAGCGGTGAGCCAGGGATTGGATGCAGGCCACGTTATACAGGACCATCGGTTCGTCGCCGTCGATCGTCAATGCCTGGGCGGCCCATTCCAGGCCCCGGTCGTAATCGCCGAGGCCGACCAGGCCGTTGGCACCCATATACAGGGCGCGGCTGTCGTCCGGGTGCATCCGGAGCCTTTCCTCCGCGGCGCGAATGCCGCGCCGCCGCGATTCCTCCGCCTTCTCCATTTCGCCGAGGTCGTCGTATATCTGCGCCACGAGGAGGGGCGCCTGGTAGTCGTGCGGGTTCACCTCGATGCTTTTTTCGTACAGGCGGACGGTTTTCTCCGGCTTTCCCTGTTCGAAGCAGATCCGGGCGTAGAAGTAGTAGGCTTCGAACAGCGTGGGATCGAGGCGAATGGCCTGCTCGAACTCCTCCTCGGCCTCCGCGTAGTCCTTTTTCAGGGCACAGGCGAGGGCGCGCGACGCGTGCGCCTCCGCCGATTCCGGGTCGAGGTCCAGGGCTTTCCGGCTCATGCCGTCCGCCTCTTTCCGATGCTCGTCGTTGCTGCCGGCGTGCATGTACAGGAACGAGCAGCAGTCCGCGATGCCGGCATAGGCGCGCGCGTAGCCGCGGTCGAGCTCGATGGCGAGCCGGTACATCTTCAACGCAAATTCCATCGCCTTTCGCTTGTACTGGTAGAAAAACTGCTTGCCGCGCAGGTAGAAGTCGTAGGCTTCCGGGTCCGTGGTCGGCGCCTTGCCCAGCGCCACGCTCTCCCGCGGCGTCAGCGCGATCTTGAGCGTCGCCGCGATGCTGCGCGCGATTTCGTCCTGGATGGAGAAGACGTCCTTCAACTCCCGGTCATAGCTGTCGGACCAGAGATGGCACCCGTCCTCGACGTTGATCAGCTGGGCCGCGATGCGCAGACGGCTCTCCGCCTTGCGCACGCTCCCTTCGAGCACGGACTCCACTCCCAGCTTCCTGCCGATGGACCGGATGTCTTCGGGCCTGGTCTTGAAGGCGAAAGAGGAGGTGCGCGAAGCCACGCGCAGCCCCCGTATCCGGGTCAGGTAGTTGATGATCTCTTCGGCGATTCCGTCGCAGAAATAGGCCTGGTCCTTCGCGGCGCTGAGATCGGCGAAGGCCAGGACCGCCACGGAGCCCCTGGATTCCGCGGCGGCGTTTCTCCTGGATACCGGCGCGATCAGCCGGTATCCCCGGCGCGGAATCGTCTGGATGAAACTCGGATTTTTCGCGTCGTCCCGGAAGGCCTTGCGCAGTTCCGCGATGGAGTACCGGAGCACTTCTTCGCCGACGTAGGTGTCCGACCAGACGGCCTGGAGGATCTGTTCCTTCGACAGGACCTCGCCGGGATACTCCGCCAGGTAGACCAGCACCTCGATGACCTTGGGCTCGACGCAGACCTTCTCGTTCGTGCGCGTGATGCAGTTCAGGTTGGGCTCCACCAGCCATTCGCCGACGTGAAATTCGCGCGCCATGGAGATCTCCTTCGCCGAGGAACAGGATGCCCACTGGTTATAACGTTTACGGAGCCTTTTCAGTTCCTCAATTTTCTCAGTTCGCGCCGCAGGATTTTCCCCTGCGGCGTTTTCGGCAATTCCTCCAGAAAACGGATCGACTTGGGGACCTTGTAGCGCGCCACCCGTTCCTTGCAGAACGCGATGAGGGCCGCCTCGTCGGCCTGCATCCCGGGCTTCAGCTGCACGAAGGCCGTCACCGCCTCGCCGAATTCCGGGTGCGGCAGGCCGACGACGCCGCACTCGTTGACGGCCCGGTGCCGGTGCAGCAGGTCCTCGACCTCCTTGGGGTACACGTTCTCCCCGCCCGTGATCACGACATCCTTGATCCGGTCGACGATGTACAGGTAGCCCTCCTCGTCGAAGACGCCGACATCGCCCGAATGGAACCAGCCGTTGCGGAACGCCGCGGCCGTCTCTTCCGGCTGGCGGAAATAGCCCTTCATGATGTTGGGGCCGCGGATGGCGATCTCCCCCTGTTCTCCCGGTTTCAGCGTGTTGTCGTTCGAGTCGACGCACCTCAGCTCGATGATGCCGGCCGGCATGCCGATGGACCCGATCTTGTGGCGGAAAAGGTGGTTGAAAGTCACGATCGAGGCGGATTCGGTCATGCCGTACGCTTCATGGATCGGGATGCCGAAAGTTTCGGTCCACCGGCGCACGATTTCCGCGGGCATGCTGGTGCCGCCCGAGAAGACGTAGCTCAGGCTCCGCAGCCGCTTCTTCGACTCGGGATTGTTCATGATGCGGATGAAGACGGTGGGGACGGCGTAGAAGCGCGTCACGCCGTGCCGGGTCACGGCCGACACCACCCTGTCCATGTCGAATCCCGGGAAGAGGACCAGCGTGGCGCACCCCGCGAAATAGGCGTGCATGATGTGGCACTGCGCGAAGACGTGGTTCAACGGGAGGAAGTTGAGGCCGATGTCGGCGGGAACCAGCCGTTCGTGGTATGCGACGTTCTGCGCGCTGTAAAGCAGGTTCCGGTGCGTCAGCATGGCGCCCTTGGGGATTCCCGTCGTGCCTCCGGTGTACAGGATGGCGGCTACGTCGTCCCCGGAGGTCTCGATGCCCGTCCGGGCGTCGAAGGAATCGCCGCCCCGCAGGATGGACTCGAACGCCGCGCAGCTCTCCACCACGACGGTCTCCCGGACCGACGGTATCCTTTCGGGCGGCGGGATCTGGGACTTCACTTCCTCGGACGTGACGAGGACGGAGGATTCGGAGTCATTCACCACTCCCGCCGCCTCATCGCGTTTGAACGCCCCCGGCACGCAAACGGCGATCGCGCCGAGCCTCGCGACGGCGTAATAGAAAAAGATCCATTCCGGCCGGTTCGCCATATAGATCGAGACCCGGTCTCCCCGCGACACCCCCAGCGAGGCGAGATAGCCGGCCGTTTTTTCGACGGTCCGGTGCATCGCTGCATAGGTGTAGCTCGCGTCTCCGAAGATCAGCGCCGTCTTTTCAGGGCAATAGAGCGCGGCACGGGCGAATTCATCGGCGATATTCATTGCCAAACCTTCCCTTGAGCCCTTCGGGCCCGCATCGCGATGCCGGCTTCCGCATCCTTTTTCCTCCTACCGGAAATACCGGGGCAGCGCCGTGGACATGAAGGGGATGTAGGTGATCAAAAGCACGCCCGCCAGCAGCACCAGGAAAAGCGGCACGATCGAGCGCCAGATTTCGGGCATCGGCTTGTCGAAGCGGTACGACGAGAGAAACAGGTTCATGCCGACGGGCGGCGTCAGGTAGCCCAGTTCCAGGTTTGCCAGGAAAATGATGCCCAGGTGGACCGGATCGATGCCGAAGGCCGCTCCGATCGGGACCATGAGCGGCACGACGACGATGATGGCGGAGAAGATGTCCATCAGGCTGCCCACCACCAGCAGGAATACGTTCAGAGCCAGCAGAAACACCAGCGGCGAATGAACGGTACTGCGCACCCACTCGATCAGCAGTTCGGGGACCTGCGCCTGGATGAGGTACCCGGTAAAACCAAGGGCCACCCCGAGGATCAGCAGGATGGCGCCGACCAGCAGGCCGCATTCCTTCATCACGCGGGGGAGGTCCCGCGCGATGCCCAGGTCGCGGTAGATCAGGGACTCCACGACGAAGGCGTACAGCGCGGTGATGGCGGCGGCCTCCACCGCGGTGGCCAGGCCGCTGAAGAGGGCCAGGCACGCGACCACGGGCAAAAACAGCTCCCATTTCGCGTCCCACAGGGCGCTGCGGGCTTCGTTCCAGTGGAAGGTTTCGGGCGCATCTTTCGGAATCCGCGGACTCCTCGAGATTCCCCAGACGCTCGCCGCGATCACCATCAGGGTCCCGGGCAGCAGGCCGCCGAGGAACATCTGGTTGATGCCGATGTTGGCGATGATCGCGTAGAGAATTACGGGGAGGCAGGGGGGGAACAGCAGGCCGATGGATCCGGCGCCCGTGAGAAGGCCGAGGGAGTTTCTCTCCGTGTAGCGCGCCGCGAGGAGGACCGGCATGAGCAGGCCTCCCAGGGCGAGGATCGTGACTCCGGACGCGCCGGTGAAGCTGGTGAAGAAGGCGCAGACCAGCACGGTGGCGATGGCGGGCCCGCCGCGGAAATGGCCCACCAGGGCCTGGAATACTCGCACGAGCCGCCTGGCCGCGCCCCCCTCGGCGAGGATGTAGCCGGCCAGGGTGAACATGGGGATGGCCGGCAGGGAGGCGTTGGTGACCTGCTGGTAGTGCCGTATCGGCATCATCTCGATCGGGATCGAGTCTCCCCAGAGCAGGATCAGGGCCGCGCCGCCCAGCGTCACGAAAATCGGCGTCCCGAAGACCGTGGCGACGAGCAGGACCAGGAGGGCGGGCACGACGATGCGCGCCGGGTCGGCCGGAAACCAGGCCGCGGCGGCAAGGACAAGGCCCGCGAGCGCCGCGGCGGCGGCGCGTCCTTTCCAGCTCCCGGCCGCGTGCCAGACGAGGCGCGCCGCGATGACGGCGAAGCCGAGCGGCAGAATCGCCTGCGGGACCCAGATCGGCACGCCGTAGGCCAGGATGTTCCCCGCCTCGCGCTGCTGCAGGACGAATTTCCAGCTGGCGACCAGGAGAACGACCGTGAAGGCCGCCGCGACGGCGCCGCCCGAAAAGCGCGCCGCACTCTTCCAGCGTCCCTTGAGGAACGCCGTGACCGTGGACAGGGCGAGCAGCCGGCCCTCGCGCGCCGCGAGGGCGCCTCCGAGCATGCAGACGAACAGGGTCAGGTGGCACTGGATGGCGCTCGATCCGCGGATGACGAACTTCGTCGACCGCAGGGCCATGTCCAGGACGGGGAGCAGGACCATGAGGGAAAGGCAGAGCATGATCAGGAGGTTCTCGGCCTTCCACACGCCGCCTTTCCAGAAACCGGATGCTCCCTCTTCCGGACTCGGCCGAGACGAAGGAATGCCGCTCATTTCCCGGCTCCCTTTGCGCGGTATTCCGCAACGAGGCGCTGCACCTCATCGAAGATGTCCGCGGGAACCACCTTGCCCCGGATCTCCGGGTAGATGACCTTCGTCAGGCGCTGCCATTCCTCTTCCGCCTGGGGAGTCAGCGGATTCACGACCAGCCCCTTTTTCTGCATCGCGGCGATGGACTCCTCGTCCTCCCTGCGGTCGCTGGCGCGGATCCTGGCGCCGGCCGTCTCGGCCGCGCCGCGGAGCTGCTTCTGAAGATCCGCGGGGATCTTGTCCCAGGTGTCTTTGCGGATGATGGCCGCGCCGGACAGCACCGTCCATTTCAGGGCGAGCATGTGCCTGGCTACGGTATAGCACTGGCCGAGCAGAGCCTGGTTCGGGGGGAGCGGGATCGCGTTGATCAAATCCGTGCGCAGCCCGGGAAGGATGTCGGCCGTCTCCCGGGGCACCGGATGGTATCCCAGCGCCCGCATCAGATCCACCTGGTGGGCGTTTCCGGCCCAGGTGAAGATTTTGAATTTTTTGAAATCGTCCGGCCGCACGGCCGCCGCCTTGGAAAAGAAACGCACCCAGCCCGCGTCGCCCCAGAACAGGACCACGAAGCCCTTGTCCAGCAGCAATTTTTCGAGCCGGGGGGAGAGTTTGGCGACCACGTAGTCGTATTCCTCCCAGGTGCGGAAGGTCAGCGGGAGGAAGGAAAGCCCGCCGACGGACGGGTCGATTTCGCTCAGGCCCACGACCGTGAACATCCCCGCGGTCAGGATGCCGGCGCGCATCATGCGCACCATGTCGGCTTCGCCGCCCTGCGTGCCGTCGGGGTAGATCGTCAGCCGGACGTTTCCGCCGCTGGCGGCGCGCCACTTCTGCTGCATTTCGACCAGGGCCGTGTGGAAAGAGCTTCCGGTCGGGGCCAGGGTGCCCAGCCGTACCTGCACCGGACCCGCGGCCCGCGTTTCCCGCCGCGAAGCGGCCAATACGAGCAATCCCAGAACCGCAACGCCCAATATCAACGTTCCTGAAACACGCCGCCTCATCCTTCGCCTCCGTCCCGCTTCGAACATTCCGTTGACTATGGCTCTTCCTCCGGCGCCAGAAACAGTTCGTCGATGCGCTCCAGCAGCCAGCGCGCCCGGCGCTGCATGACCAGGTTGGCCAGGCGGTATTCCGGTTTCGCGTCGACGTCCACCGCCAGCGCCTTTTCCAGCAGCGACCGAAACTCTCCGCGGTCCTGTTTCGCGACGGACACGGATTCCGCCATGGATACCAGCGGGCCCGCCTGGCTGCCGGCCGAAAGCTCCATGGCGCGGTCGAAATGACGGCGGGCGCGCTCCAGCGGATCTCCGGCCGCCCCCTGCCGTACAGGCTCGTAACTGATCAGGAACGAATGGATGGCCCCCCGATCGAAGGATTCGTCGAGCTCGAGCGCACGGTCGATCAGCGCCTCCACGACCGGCTGATCGACGATCAGGCCCGGCTCGTTCTTGGAAAGCGTGATGGCCATTCCCCAGGAGGCGGCCGTCCAGTACAGCAGCGCCACGTCCTCCCGTTTTGCGGCCCGGACCGCCGCCAGCGGGTCCTTCTGGAGCGCGGCGCCGAAGTCTTTGTGCGCGGTCTCCAGTCCCCGCAGGCCGTAATCCCTGGCCCGGAGGAACAGGCCTCGCGCCCGGACGCGCATCTCCATCGCGCGGTCCAGGTCCACCGGCTCCATCTCGTCCGCTTCCTGCCGGATGAAAGCGTAGGCGTACTGCGTGAAGCCGCTGGACGCCGCGAAAAGCAGTCCGCGGTGCCGGGGACTCTCGGCCAGGAGGCTTTCGATCAGTTTCAGGCTGAACGGGAGGGCGTCCCGGACCAGCTGGGGGTCGTTATCCGACGCGAACGTCGTGCCGCTTTCCGCGAGCGCGTCGCCCAGCTTCTTGATGGCGACCTTTTTGATGGAGCACCCGGGCGCGGCCGCGATGACCAGCAGCGCCAGCAACAGACTCCGGGCGACATTCAGCCGATACGATGCGATCTTCATAGGCCTGGTCCGTCTTTTAGGAACCGTGCGATCGGTTTTGAATTAAAAGCAAATGGTATCAGAAAAGCGGAGGCGGAGTCCAAAATCAAATGGAGTCAAGCGGACAGGCGGGCAGGCCGTCGGGTGCGGGCCGCAATTGTGTGTTATTTTGAATTGTATGGCAGGGGCGCCGGTGATATACGGTAGAAGCGTGATGGACAGAGTCGTTTCGGGACGGGCCGGAATCGTTGCGCTGGCGCTGACCTTCGCGTTCTGCGGGTTCGGCGTTCCGGCCGGTTCCTGCTTCGCTCTGCAGCAGGCGCCCGCGGAGGCCCCCGCCGCCATCCAGAGGCTCATTCTGAACGACGGTTCCTACGAGTCGGTCGGCCGGTATTCCGTCGAGGGAGACCGCGTGCGCTACTACAGCACGGAGCGGTTTGCGTGGGAGGAACTGCCCTGTTCCATGATCGACTGGGAGGCTACCCGGGCGTATGCCGCACGATCGGATCGGGAAGCCGAAGAGAGACGGGAAGGTGCGCTCGAGAGGGCCGCGGAGGAGCGCAGGGAAGAGGAGGCGCGGACTCCGCTGGTGGCGCCCGGCCTGCGGCTGCCGCCGGAGGGAGTCTTCCTGCTCGACACCTACCGGGAAAAGCAGGAGTTGAACCGGCTGGCTCAGAGCGGCGGGGACGTGAACCGGAACACCGGCGGCAACATCCTGAGGGGCATTCTCAATCCCATCGCCGGCTCCAGGCAGACGGTGGAATTAAAGGGACGGAACGCCCGCATCCAGTCGCACGTGTCCGAGCCCGTCCTGTATTTTTCCATCGATCCCGCGGATCCGGAGGCGGGGTATAACAGCTGGACCGCCGCAGACCATCTCCGGTTGGCACGCTGCACGAACAAG
Source organism: uncultured Acidobacteriota bacterium (assembly GCA_964613495.1). Taxonomy (GTDB): domain Bacteria; phylum Acidobacteriota; class UBA6911; order UBA6911; family UBA6911; genus UBA6911. Next base: position 27,532 of record CAZTHE010000022.1, read on the forward strand.
AAGGGAAACCGGATCGTCGCCACGATCGAAATCGCGATTTACGGCAGGGTGCGGCAAAAAGCCCAGTACGTCGAAGCCCGTGTCGAGCGGATGTCCGATTACTGGGTCCGCATCTCTCCCGCGGCGCCCCTGAAAAAGGGAGAGTACGCCCTGATCGAAGCGGACGCCAAGGGATCGCTGAACCAGTTTGTCTGGGACTTTGGCGTGGATCCGGACGCCCCGCAGAACCCGGACATCCTGCCCGGTGCCTCGGCTAAAAAAGAACCTGTGCTGAGGGAAAAGGCCCCGAAGGCGAACAGCCAGTAAATAGAGGATGGACCGCGGGAGAACCGAGGCATGAAGAAATCGCCGATCGCCATACGACCGGAAGAGGTGCGTTGGGATTTCATCCGTGCATCCGGGCCGGGAGGGCAGAACGTCAACAAGGTGGCTACGGCCGTTCAGCTCCGCTTCGATGTTCGCGGCACCCGGTCGCTGAGCCAGGAAGTCCGGGACCGCCTGATCCGTCTGGCGGGCAAGCGGGTCAACGCGTCGGGAGAACTGGTCATCGAGGCGAGGCGGTTTCGCACGCAGCAGCGCAACCGCGAAGATGCGATGGAGCGCTTGCTGCAGATGATCGAAAAGGCCCGCGTGCGGCCGAAGATCCGCCGCGAGTCCCGGCCGACCCAGGCCTCCAAAACGAGACGCCTCGAAGAAAAGAAACGGCGGTCGGCCGTCAAGCGGCTGCGCGCGCATGCCGGGAGTGAAGAGTAGTTGCGGACTGAGACCCGGCGGGCCCGATCGCCAGAGGCCCGAGTTCGTACCGCATTTATCAACATGGCGCCTTTGCCGGTGAAACAGGTTATGCGCATCTGGGAAAAACTCCTGTCAGCGAAACGTAACGCATCCGGCGGCATCCGGCGCGCCCTGGGGCGGGAACCCGCGGAAGAGACTGCGGCGATCCGCGGGGAAATCCTCGAGGGGGTTGGGTCGGGAATCGCCGCCAATGAAAAGACCAAAGGTTTTCCCTTCATCCGGGTGATTGTCCGCCTGCGGCCGGTTACGGAACTGCAGCGCAGATCCTTCGAGGACGCCTTCCTGCGGGATGAATCGCTGAAGCGGGGGATCCGGCAAAGACTCAGAGATCTCGGGATCCCGCGGCCCGACGCCATCGAGATCATCGTGGAGATGCGGGAGGAAACAGGCGCCGGGCGGACGCCGGGCGGTCCCGGATCTCCGTTCGAAATAGAATTTGTCCCGGCAGGGACAACGAGCCGCCGCGAGGCGCCCGGTGCCGTCATCACGGTCACGCAGGGAGCCGCGGAGCGGCCGGTGTTCCGTCTCAGGAAGGAGCACATCCTGGTCGGATGCTGCGCGGAAGTCCTGGACCGCGAGGGGAGGCTGGTGCGCAAAAACGACGTAGTCTTCCTCGAACAGGACGAGGAAATCGGGGCGTCCGTGGCAAACGCGCACGCCAGGATCCGGTACGATCATGAAAGAGGCGAGTTCCGCGTGATCGACGAGCTGAGCCGCTATGGGACCCGCGTGCTGCGCGGCGTCCGCCTGATCGAGGTCCCGGGCGGAGACCCTGAGGGGATCGTGCTGGAATCCGGCGACGAGGTCTTCTTCGGACAGGCCGCCGTGCGGTTCGAACGGTGCCAGGAATGATTTTTTTATAATTTTTCCGAAACAGGATCCGGGCCCGGGAGTATTTAATAGTATCCCTCGAATTTGTGCCCGCAATGAGGGGCAGAAGGAATATTTTCTGCCCCTCATTCACTTTATGCCCGGCGGCATAGCCGCCGCCGGGCCCTCTTCCGCTTCCGGACGCGCGCATTCGCGAGAAGGGTGCGGGCTAGCGGCGGAGGGTGGCGATCAGGCGCTTTGGATAGAGAAGCAGCTGCAGGGCCGCGCGGATGTCGGGCGCGACGACATCCGCCCTCTGGAGGGTCAGCGCAGCGGCGCATTCCGGGCCGGCAACGGCGATCCCCAGGGCCGCGCGCTCCAGCATCGGCGCGTCATTCGCGCCGTTGCCGACGGCGACGACCGAATCGGCCCCCAGCCCGACGATGAAATCGAGCTTGGCTTCGGCCTGCATCCGCTCCGGGATGATGACGGCCCTGCCGTGCAGCTGCCGGTCGATGGTTTCCTGCTTTCCGTGGGTGTCCGCCGTGATCATGTGAATCTCGAGCCGCGATCCGAGTTCGGCCAGCAGTTCCCGGACTCCGTCGATCAGCCGCCCGTCCAGGGCGAGAGTGCCGTTCACATCCAGCACCAGGTGCAGGAACCGGTACCTGCGATATCCCGGAATATCGATTTCCATCATCGTGCGTTTCCTTCCGCCCGGCCGGAAGGCCGGCGGCGCGGATCCCCCGCATTTATCCCTTTTTCAGACCCCGGCCGTGGAACCTCGCGTCCGCAACCCGGCGGTCCGCGCCGGCGTGGTCGAACCAGCCCGCGCGCGATCCCGGGCGGCAATCGAATTCCGGGACGTAAGGCTTGATGTCCAGCAGCGGCGTTCCGTCCAGCATATCCAGATCCGTCACATGGAGTGTCGGTCCTTCCCGCCGGACGAGCCGGACGATGGACATCCCGATCGGGTTCGGCCGGTTGGGCGATCGGGTCGCGAAGAGCCCGTGCTCCACGACGTCCCGGTAGGGCGTGACCTTCGGTTTGAACGGACCCGTGCGGTCCATCCAGTAAAGCAGCCAGATGCGCTCGAATCCCTCGATGTCGTCGAGCGCCGCCGCATAGGGCGCCTCCAGGACGATCCTGCCTTCCAGGTCCTGTCCATAGACGGTCTGGATGGGCGTGCCGGTCGCCTCGGTAAAAGGCGTATGGATGATGCCGATCGGGCGCATGCCGATCGTGCCGAAGCGCTTATCCGCTCGAGACATAACCATCCCTTCTTACGGCCTGGTCCAAAATCGCTATGCGCGTTCCTCCGCGCCGCCCCGCAAAAATCTTCATGTGCGATGCGGATAAAATATGCCACAGAACGTGCGTCCCCGGACCCAATAATCGCACACGGTCAAACCGTTTTCCGGAATCCGGAATCGGCATCTGATTCCCCTCCTCCCGAAATCGCTTGACCCGCATCGCGCCCATCCATAATCTGGATCTGTAGTTTGCATGAATAGCGACACAGCCCGAGGACTTCCGATGAGACGACCATTTGCCGCAGCACTTCTCGCCTTTTTATGTGCAATAGTGGTTCTGCCGCTTTCCCCCGGCCAGGTTCCCTCGACCACGGGCGCGACGGCGATTCCGGACCATGTCGCCCTGACGTGGACGGGAGACCCGGAGACGACCATGACGATCACCTGGAGGACGGACCCGACCGTGATGTCGGGAATGGTCGAGTTCCAGAAGGGCGGCAAGATCACCGGGAAGTCGGTAAAGGCGCAGGCCGTGGCGCGCGAATTCGTTACGGACCTCGGGCCCACACGGCTTTTCACCGCCACTCTCACGGGCCTTTCGCCCAAAACGAAATACTCCTATCGCGTAGGGGACGGCAGGAACTGGAGCGAGCCCTCGTTTTTCACGACGGCGCGCCGGAAGACGCGCTCGTTCAAGTTTCTCATCTTCGGCGACAGCCAGTCCGCCGTGGGCGGACCGGAACCGTACGGGTTGTGGCGCAGGACGGTGCAAAACGCGTACACGGCGAACCGGGATGCGAAATTCATGGTAAACGTCGGCGACCTCGTGGACTACGGGCAGATGGGCGCACATTGGAATGCCTGGTTCGCGGCGGCCAAAGGCGTCGTGGACCGGATCCCGGAGATGGCCGTGTCGGGAAACCACGAATATTTCGGCTCGAAAAACATGACCCAGGCGGCCTTCTTCAACGCACAATGGGCCCTGCCGCAGAACGGGCCGGAGGGAGTGAAGGGCCGGGCGTATTCCTACGATTACGGCCCGGTGCATTTCGTCGTGCTCGACAGCCAGAGCGACGAGCAGAAGGCCCACGGGGACATACTCAAAACCCAGCGGGAGTGGCTCGAGGCCGACCTGGCGGCAAGCAAGGCGATATGGAAAATCGTCTTCTTCCACAAACCGCCGTACACCATATACCCGCGGCGGCGCAACGACGCGGTCAAGGGCGCCTTCTGCCCCGTCCTGGAAAAGCACAAGGTGGACCTGGTGTTCAACGCCCACGACCACGGCATCGCCCGGACCTACCCGATCAACGCGGACCGGCTGATGCGGCGGCCTTCGGAAGGGGTGATCTATTACATTTCGGGGCAGACGGGCGGCAAGACCTACAAGGCAGTGCAGAAGATGGAATACCACACCTTCTTCCACAACCCCGTCGAGCAGCCGAACTATTTCGTGATGGACGTGACGGAAAAGAAGATTACGGTGAACACGATACTTCAGAACGGAACCGTCCTGGATGTCTTCTTCATCGACAAGAAAAAGGACGTCAGTTCCGACATGCTGCGGGAGCCCGGGTCTTCCGGCCCACGGGAGTTGAAACCCGCCGCGTGAGCCGGAAGCCCGGCACTGCATCGGGAGGCCGGTGCCTCATTCGGTTTCGGACGAAAGGGCCTTGTATTCCTTTCTCCAGTTGTTCATGACCCGTTCCATCTCCTGAGCGCGTTCCGCGACGCGTTTGGCGTCGGGGTTCGGCGCTCCCAGCTCCCGGTCCATATTCCGCAGCTCCATATTGATCTTTTCCCGGTGCTGGTTCATGTTCCGGATCCGCTCCTGCAAGGCCTGCTGTTGCGCCGGATCCAGCCCGTTCATCAGGCGTTCGTGCTCCTGTTCCATGGCACGGACCCCTTCGCGGATCTTGGCCTGCTGCTGTTTCGCCTCGCCGGCGTTGAATTTCTCGCCGCCCGCCTGCGACATCTTGCGGGCCTGCTTGCGGACGCCGTCGGCCGTCTGGTCGCAGTTCCGGATCTGGTTCCGCTGTTCGGACGTGATGCGCGTCCGCTTCTGCTGCTTCTGGGCGTCTCCGGCCTGTGTCCCGTATTGGCCGCCGCCCTGGCCGGAACCCTGGCCCATGCCGGTGCCCTGACCCTGGCCTTGGCCCCGGCTGCCTCCCTGGCCTTTGCCGCCGCCGCGTCCCTGGGGGAACGCGATGGCCATCGACAGCATCAACAGTGACGATAGAATCAGACATTTTTTCAACATATTCGTGCTCCTTCCTGTCTTTCCCTGATTGACATGACTGATTACAATAGATGGCGATCCGTGCCGTTCGGTTCAAATTCCACGGAGTCGTTTCCCTCTGCTCGCGGCAAATTTCTTCACTCGACGGCCGGTCGGTTTCCCCGCCGGCCGGTGGTCCCGCCGAGCAGCCTGGTGAACGCGGAAAGGTGTTTGGTGGAACCGGGCACCAGGTTGCGATAGATCACGAGGATGTCCTCGTTGTCGGTTGCGGCGATGGCCTCCTGCAGATCCGCGAT
>CAZTHE010000022.1:32934-44773 GCA_964613495.1 uncultured Acidobacteriota bacterium
TGAGAAGCACCAACCCCATACATAAACTAGGCGAGGTCGCGCATGTTCGCGCGGGGTACCTTACGCGCAAAGCGGTTCGCAACGAACCGGAAGGCACCCACGGCCTCCTGCAGATCCGCGATATCATCCCTCCTTCAATTCGGGAAATCGCTTCCCGAAAGATGAATTTGCAATTGCCGTTCCAGTTTTTGGGCGGTAGCGATGTTGTTCGGTATCAAGTATTTGCAGAGACGCCCGGGAACCGGGAGCGAACCCGGCCTGCAGAATTTGCGTCGTTGCTGCAGAATTTGCGGCTTGAGGGCGGGATGCGTAACCCCCGGTCCCTCCGAATAGCAAAAAATGGCCACGAAGGAACACGAATTGTTTTGATCAAATTTCAGGTTCCTGCAATGCTCTCCGGAGATTCGTGAAATGCGTGGCCCTTTCCGGAGCGCTCTTTGCTGTTTCCGGGGCCGATTCCTGCATATAATGGGTGTCGTTCGGGAATCCTGTAGCCATGACGGAAAAACCGCCTGCCGAAACCCCTGTCGGAGCGAATCCGGCGCCGCGGCGCCTGATCCTGGGTGTCGTCTGCGTCCTGTGCCTCGGGCTGCTGGGCAGCGCGCTGTACACCTTCATCATCCTCTCGCGTTTGCGCTCCCAGTATGTCTCCAACCGCGGATACGAGATCGCCTCCGCGCTGGACGCCCAGGCCCGCGGTCCCGGGAGGCGGAACAGCCCTTCGTATTGGCAGTCTCTCTTCGATTCGAACTATGAAACGTATTCCGGCTCGGTCGCGTTTCTTGCCCTCGTGGACCAGGGCGGAAACGTGCTTGCGAAGAGCGGAGACATCGCCCCCCTATCCCCGCCGCGAGGGTTTGCCGGAGGCAGGGAGATTCACGTTTGGGAGGAGCTGCTGGGTCATGCGCGCAACCGGCGCAACCCGGTCCATTCCTCGGCAAACGCGTGGCGGATCCGCATCGGGCTGTACCTCGACGAAACGTCCTTCATACGTCGCCTGGCCTACGCGCAGCTGGCCGTATCCTGCGCCGCCGTGGCCGTACTCGCGGCGCTGTCGATCTACCTGTTGCGCATGCTGCGCCGTTTCGTGGAGATGAAGACGCGCGAAAGCGCTGAAGCGCGGCTGAAGTCGCTCGGGGTCATGGCGGCGTCGCTGGCTCACGAAATCCGCAATCCCCTCGGGGCCATCAAGGGGCTGACGCAGCTGGCGCAGGAGGACCTGGCGCCGGACGACGCCGCGCAATCCCGCCTGCAGACGGTCGTGGGCGAAGCGGAGCGCCTGGAGCGCCTGGTGGCCGGCCTGCTGGATTTCGCCCGCCCGAAACAGCCGCAGATCGGCGCGTTCGACCTTGCGGAACTGCTGTCCGACGTGCAGGCGCTGCTGCAGCCGCAGCTGGCGCCGTCGGGCGTGACGCTGCGGGTCGAGAAGGACTCCGGGCCGCTGCGGATGATGTCCGACGCGGAAGGAGTGCGGCAGGTTCTGCTGAACGTGCTGCTGAACGCCGTCGATGCGTCGCCCCGGGACGGGACCATCCTGTTGAGGGCGGCGCGCGATGCGGGCGACGGTTCCGTGTCCCTTCGGGTCGAAGACGCGGGACCGGGTCTCGGCGGGCGCGACCCGGAGGACTTTTTCCAGCCGTTCGTCACTTCCAAGGCGCGCGGCACGGGACTGGGACTCGCCGTTTCGCGGCAGATCGTCGAACAGCTCGGCGGCACGATCACGTTGGCGGATATTCCCGGGGGCGGCGCCCGTTGTTCCATCCGGCTGCCGGCCGGGACGGCGCTCCCGGCATAGCGGCAGCGGCCGGGCCGGAGGAAAGGAATAAACGATGAGGCACACGATCCTCGTGGTGGACGACGAGCCGGGACAGCGCCAGTTCATCGGCGGCGCGCTTTCGCGGGAACACGAGGTCCTCTCGGCGGCGAACGGACTGGAAGCGTCCCAGCTTCTTTCCCGCCGCAGCGTCAGCCTCGTGATCACCGACGAACGGATGCCGGGCATGAGCGGCATCGACCTGATCCGGTGGATCCGCGAGCATTCCCCCGAAACGCCCGTCATCGTCCTGACGGCCTACGGCTCGGTCGCCACCGCGGTGGAGGCGATCAAGCTGGGCGCGGAAGAATACCTGATCAAACCTCTCAAGAGCCCGGAGGAGCTGCGCATCGTCGTGGAGAAGGTGCTGGGCCGGCGCGCCCTGCGGGACCGGTCGCTGCTGCACCAGCAGGAAACGGAGGCCGCGTTTCCCTCGGACATTATCGCGGAAAGCGAGAGCATGAAGCAGATCTTCCGCCTGGCGGACCAGGTGGCGCGGCAGCCGAGCACGGTCCTGCTGACGGGGGAGTCGGGGACGGGCAAGGAAGTCGTGGCGCGCTTCATCCACCGGCGCAGCCCGCGCAAAGAGCACGCGTTCGTCGCCGTCAATTGCGCGGCGATCCCCGAAACGCTGCTCGAATCGGAACTCTTCGGGCACGAAAAGGGGGCCTTCACGGGGGCGACCCAGACGCGGCGCGGCCGATTCGAACTGGCCGACGGGGGAACCCTCTTTCTCGACGAAATCGCCGAAATGGGCGTCGGCCTGCAGGCCAAGTTCCTGCGCGTCCTGCAGGAGCAGCAGTTCGAGCGCATCGGCAGCGACCGTTCGATTTCGGTGGACGTCCGCGTCATCGCCGCGACCAACAAGGATCTCGGCGAGGCCATCGGGGCCAAGACGTTCCGCGAAGACCTGTACTACCGTCTCAACGTCTTCCCCATCCATATCCCGCCGCTGCGAGAGAGGCGGGAGGACGTGCTGCCGCTGGCCGAATTTTTCGTGCGCAACCTCTCCAAGCGCATGGGCAAGGCCGTCCCGTCCATTTCACCGGAAGCCCGGGACCTGCTGGTCGCCCATGACTGGCCGGGAAACGCGCGGGAGCTGGCGAACGCCGTGGAGCGCGCACTGATCGTATCCGGCTCGGCGGCCATCGAGAGGGACTGCCTCCCCCTGAAAAGCGAGGCGCAGACGAGTCCCGCCTCCCGCCCGGGGCTGCTGGCGCAGATCGAGAAGAAAGCGATCCTGGACTCCCTCGCCCGCAACGCCGGCGACCGCAAGGCGACCGCCGAGGAGCTGGGAATCAGCCTCCGCACGCTGCAGTACCGGCTCAAGGAATACGGCACGAGCGGCCGGGATTGATCCCGCCCGATGCGCGGTCCTCAGGACTTCTTCCCCACGCCCAGCTTGACCAGGATGTCTTCCATCAGGCACCAGCGGGTGATCGCCGACTGGAACAGGTTGGCGCCCACGAACGCCGTGAACCACAGCCAGTGAATGTTGACCCAGACGGCCAGCGCCAGGCTGATCAGGATGAAACTTCCCGCGATGAGCCGGATCCACCGTTCCATAGTCATAGCCACTCTCCTCATGCGTTTGCGGCCGGCTGCGTGTGCCGCAGTTCCCGGCGCTTCATTTTGTAGTAAAGAACGGGCACGGTCATGCGGCTCAGCAGCAGGGATGCGATCTCGCCGGCCATCAGGGAAATCGCCAGGCCCTGGAAAATGGGATCGAACAGAATCACCGCCGAGCCGACCACGACGGCGGCCGCCGTCAGCATCATGGGGCGGAAACGCACCGCGCCCGCGTCCACGACGGCCTGGGCCAGCGATTCTCCCGCGTTCAGCCGCAGCTCGATGAAGTCGACGAGGATGATCGAGTTGCGCACGACGATGCCGGCGCCGGCGATGAAGCCGATCATGGACGTCGCGGTGAAGAAGGCGCCGAACGCCCAGTGCCCCGGGAGGATGCCCACGAGCGAGAAGGGAATCGCCGCCATGATGACCAGGGGGACCTTGAAGCTCTGGAACCAGGCCACCACGAGGATGTAGATCAGGATGAGCACCGCGGCGAAGGCCAGGCCCAGGTCGCGGAAAACCTCGTACGTGATGTGCCACTCCCCGTCCCATTTCATCCCGAGGCGGTCGGAGTACTCCGGCTGCCTAGCGGTGTGCACCTCCAGGCGGTACCCGTCCGGGCGCATCGACTCGATCTTATCGTTCATGGCGAGAATCGGGTACACCGGGCTCTCTTCGCGACCGGCCACGTCGGCCGTCACGTAGACGACGGGCATCAGGTTTTTGTGATAGATGCTCCGTTCCCGGACCGATTTTTCCCATCGGCCCAGCTCTCCCACCGGGACCAGCCTGCCCGAGGCGGAGGCGACCCGGAGGCGGTCCAGCGCCTCGACGCTCGAACGGTCGGCGATGGGGAGGCGCAGGCGCACCGGGACGTCTTCGGCCTCACCGGGCAGGTGCAGCAGCCCCGTGTCGGACCCGCGGATGCCGAGCGCCACCGCCTGCTGGATCTCCGCGATCGAGACGCCGGCCAGCGAGGCTTTGAGCCGGTCCACGTGAAACACCATTTCCGGCTGCGGATCTTCGACGTACCAGTCGACGTCCACCACGCCGTCGGTCTCTTCCATCATCCGCATGAATTCCTCGGCCAGCGTGATCTGCCGGTCATAGTCGGGCCCGTAAATCTCGGCGACCAGCGTCTGCAGGACCGGCGGGCCGGGAGGCACTTCCGCCACCTTCATGCGCATGCCGTACTGCGCGGCGACGGGCTGCAGCAGGCCGCGCACCCTGCGGGCGATGGCGTGGCTCTGGTCGGAGCGTTCCCCCTTCGGCGTCAGGTTGACCTGGATGTCCGCCACGTTTTCCCCGCGCCGGGTGTAGTAGTGGCGGACCAGCCCGTTGAAGTTGTAAGGCGACGCCGTGCCCACGTAGGTCTGGAAATCGGTGATTTCCGGAACCTCGTGCAGCCTGAGCGCGAGCGCCCGCGTGGCGGCCGCCGTCTGCTCCAGGCTGGTCCCCTCCGGCATGTCCACGATGACCTGGAATTCGCTCTTGTTGTCGAACGGCAGCATCTTCACGACGACGAATTTGAACAGGACCATGCTGCACGCCCCGAGGAGGAGCAGTAGCACCAGTCCGAGGAACATCCACTGGTTTTTGTCGTTCGAGAGCAGCCAGCCCATGAACCTTCGGTACAGGCGCGTGGTCCGGTCCTCGGTTTCGCCTTCGGCGTGGCCGGCGTGGGCGCCGCGGAGAAGCCGCTGGGCGGCCCAGGGGGTGATGACGAAGGCGACCAGGAGGGAGAAGATCATGGCCGCCGAGGCCCCGATGGGGATCGGCCGCATGTAGGGTCCCATCAGGCCGCGCACCATGGCCATGGGGAGAATCGCGGCGATGACCGTGAAGGTAGCCAGGATGGTCGGGTTGCCGACCTCGTCTACCGCCTCCACGGCGACGTCGATGAAAGAACGGCCCCGGTTCTGGGGCAGGCGTTTGTGCCGGACGATGTTTTCGATGACGACGATGGCGTCGTCGACGAGGATGCCGATGGAAAATATCAGCGCGAACAGCGTGATCCGGTTCAGCGTGTAGCCGTACAGGAGGAAGACGACGAGCGTCAGCGCCAGGGTCACGGGAATCGCGACCGCGACGACTCCGGCTTCCCGGAATCCGAGGATGAGCCAGATCAGGAGCGTCACGGAGACCACGGCGATCATCATGTGCAGCAGCAGCTCGTTGGATTTTTCCGACGCGGTTTCCCCGTAATTCCGGGTGACCGTCATCTGGAGCGATGCGGGAAAATTGCGGGCGCGGAAGTGCTCGGCCTTTTCGATCACCGCTTCGGACAGCACCACCGCGTTCTTGCCCTTGCGCTTGGCGAAGGTGACCGTGACCGCGGGCATCAAATCCTCTCCGATGCTTGCGGAGGATGCCCCGGCCGGAGCGGGACGGCCGCCGTAGGAGACGCGGATGCCTTTCATTGCCGCGGCGGGACCCGGGGAGAAGAATACGTAGTCCGCCGGCTCTTCCGGGCCGTCGGTGATCCGGGCGACGTCCCGCAGGTAGACCGGGACCCCGTTCTGAACGGCCACGACCAGGGCCCCGACGTCCTCCGGGCTCCTGAAAAAGCCGTCGAGGTGCACCGAGAAGGCCCGGTTGTCCTGCGTGACGATTCCGGCGTGAGCCTCGCGGTTTTCCGACTGCAGGATCGCGTGCATGCGCGAGGCACTGACGCCGTACGCGGCAAGCTTCGCCGGGTCGGGTTCGACCAGCATGGTGCGCCGCTGGCCTCCGATGATGTGCGTTTCGGATATGTCCGGGATCTGCTGCAGTTCGTTGCGGAGTTCCGCCGCGGCGCGCCGTATCTGGTAGCCGTCCAGTTCGCCGCTCCACAGGGTCAGCGCCAGGAAGGGCACGTCGTCGATGGACCGGGGTTTGATCAGGGGCTGGGAGGAGCCCGGAGGAATCAGGTCGAAGTTGGCGAACATCTTCTGGTTCAGCCGGACGATGCTGTTCTCTTCGTCCTCGCCGACATAGAAGCGGACGATGGCCATGCACGATCCGGGACTGGAGGTCGTGTAGACGTATTCCACCCCCGGGATCTCCCAGAGCAGGCGCTCCATGGGACGGGCGATGCGCGTTTCGACTTCCTTTGCCGAAGCCCCGGGGAAGGAGACCATGACGTCGATCATGGGGACGATGATCTGGGGCTCTTCCTCGCGCGGGAGCATGATGACGGCCGCGGCTCCGAGCGCGATCGAGGCGATCAGGATCAGGGGCGTCAGCTTCGAGTGGATGAAGGCGTGGGCAAGTTTCCCTGCCATCTGCGGTTTGCTCATGGCTTGATCTCCACGGGGATTCCATCGGTGATATCCGCGTTCAACCGGGCCAGCACGGTCTCTCCGGGCTCGAGGCCGGAGAGCACTTCGGCGGATTCGGCGTCGTAGGCGATCACCTTCGCCAGACGGAAGCGCGCCCTGGATGCCTGGTCCACGACGAAAAGGCCGGTGAGCTGGCCGGTTTCGCGGACGGCCGTGCGGGGCACCAGCAGGGCGTTGCGGGTGCCGACGGGCACCTGAACCCGGACGAACTGGCCGTTCTCGAGCGCGGCCCCGGCCGGAAGATCCGCCTTGAACCGGACGCTGTGAGTCGCCGGATCGGACAGCGGCACGATTTCGGCGACGCGGCCCTGGAGCGCGTCTCCGGTTTGGGCTCCGAGGACGCGGACCGTCATGCCCGCGCGCAGGTGGCGCGCATGCTCCGTCGGGAGATCGGCCAGCACCTGGGGGCGCGACGTGGACTCGAGGACCATCAGCGGCGTTCCGGGGAAGATGGCAGTCCCCGGATCGACCGAGCGCTCGACGATCCTGCCTGCCGCCGGCGCCTGGATCTGCGTCCACCCGAGCATCACGTCCGCCCGCCCGGACTGGCCCCTGGCCTGGGCGATCCGCGCCTCGACCTGTTTGACGCGCTCCCGGGCCGCGGCCGCCATGGCTTCGCCGGAAGCCAGTTCGGCGGCGGCGGCGTCGCGCCGCGCCCGGACCTCGTCCATCTCCTGCGGGGAGGCCGAACGGGATTCATAGAGCTTCTGATACCGCTGGTAGGTCTGAGCCGCCAGTTCCGCCGCGGCCCTGGCGGCGGCGAGCCGTTCGACCGAAGCCTGCTGCGCCCGGCGGGCCTCGGCCAGCGCCGCCTCTGCTTCTTCGATTCCGGCCTGCGCCATCGCCTTCTGGCTCTCGGCGTCCCGGGCATCGAGGGCGGCGAGTGCCTGTCCCGGACGCACCGCGTCGCCCACGCGGACGTGCACCGCGCGGACAAAGCCGTTGAGCTGCGACGAGAGGACGATGCGGTCGCGAGGCTGCACGGTGCCGGGCGCATCGATCGTCGCCGGGATGGAGGTATGCCGGGCCGTCATCGCGGCGGCCGCGACCGGCCTGCCGGACCTCGTCGCGGATTCCGGTTCCTTTCCCCCGCAGCCCGCCTGCAAAATGAGGCCTGTGATCGCAATCAGGATCAATGCATGAGTTTTCATAGCGTGTCCCTCTATCGTTTCCCGTTACGGGTTTCCCGTTTCCCGTTACGGGTTTCCCGTTGAACCGCTGCCATTCGGATCGTTTCCCGTTGAGCCGCGGGCATTCGGATCGGGCCGCGGCGGAAAGTTCCTACTGTATGGCCGGCGACGTCGGACTCAGGATGCCGGCGGCGTATTCGATCTGCGCGTGGCTGACGCGCTGGCGGTACACCGCTTCCGCCAGGTTCGTGCGCGCGCCGCTGCGCGCGGTTTCGGCCGCGAGGAGGTCGGTTAGGGTGGCCAGACCCGCATCGTAGCGGTTCCTGAGTATCCGGAGCCCCTCTTCGCTCTGCGCTTCCGCGGCCCGGGCCGCGGTGACCTGCTGTTCCGCAGTGCGGCAGCGGATCATGGCGTTGCGGATTTCGAGCGCCATGGCCGATTCCGCGGCGGCGACCTGGCGGCGTTTCTGCTCGAGGCGCTGCCGGGCGGCGTCGGTCTGCGCAACGTCGCCGCCGCCGGCGAATAGATTCCAGCGTAGGCTGATCCCGGCCGCCCAGTTGCTGCCGCCATAGTCGCCGGGCGAAGGATTGTCCATTTCCCAGGTGGTGTATCCGGCCACGACGGGCAGGAGTTCCTTCTGCCGGGCGCGCACGGCGATCTCCGCCTGGCGCAACTCTTTCAGGAGGTTCTGGTAATCCGGGCGGCGCTGTTTCTGTCCGGCGACCAGCGCGTCTTCGGCGGGGAGCGCCACGCTGCGCGGCTCGAGCGGGGCGGTCGCGCCGATCGCCCGGTCGAGCGGATAGCCCATCAGCCGGTTCAAATGCGCGCGGGCGCTTTCGAGCTGCCCCAGCGCGTGGATTTCCTGCTGCTTCGCCGCGGAAAGATACGCGCGGCTGCGCAGCAAATCGGCCTCCACGGCCAGGCCGCTGTCCACGCGCGCCCGTGCCTGGGCCTCGATCGAGTCGGCGGAACGCACGGCCGTGCGCGCGGTTTCGACCGCGGCCTGCGCCAGTGAGGCGGCGTGATAGCCGTCGACCACGGCCAGCAGGACCTGCTGTTTGTGACCCTCATGGGACTGGTCGGCGATTTCCACCCCCAGCCGGGCCTGCTCCCTCCGGTCGCGCGTCCGGCCGAAATCCCAGATGGACTGCTGGAGCGTGGCCTTGGTCTGCAGGTTGTCCAGCGCATCGGGGTTATTGAGCGCCGGAAGAGCGAAATTGCCGGCGCCGAACTCCCGCTGGGTCAGCAGGGTGCCGAAGACGAAAACGGGATTGTCCCCGGCCAGGTAGGACTGCTCGAAGTCCAGGCGGGGCAGGTAGCCGGCCCGGGCGGCCTTGAATTCGTACCGGGCGGCCGCCTGTGCCGGGGCGTCCACGGCCAGGTCCGGGTTGGCTTCCAGCGCGCGGGCGGCGGCCGCGGACAGGGTCAGTGGCTCCTGGGCCGCCAGCGGCGTGGCCGCGAGAGCCAGGAGCAGTGTCAGAATCCGGAAGGTTCGTCGTTGTGAATTATGCATGGTGCCACCATTGCGAAATTTTGGCTTCATCCCGGCTTCAGGCTAGGAGACCTTGACCTGGCGAATCACGGAGGCCAGTCTTTCTCCCCGCTTCAACCGGCGGTACAGAACGGAACTCATGATTGCGCACGCGCTGCGGATTTCCGCATCGATCAGGCGGTAGAAGACCTGCCGCCCGTCCCGGCGGGACTCCACGATCCCGGCGTGCAGGAGCACGGTCATGTGTTTGGAGAGGTTCGCCTTGGAGATTCCCAGGCCGTCGATGAGGTCCGCGGCCGAAATCTCCCCTCCGCCGAGGCAATCGACGATGGCCATCCGGGTCGGGTTCCCCAGCGCCTTGCAGATCTCGGCCTGCATCTGGAACAGTTTCCGCCGCAGCGCCCGGTCTTCGCTTGACTGTTTCATAGTTAACAAGTTTCCCTAAACTGCAACAGTTTAGGATTCCTTCGTTCGGTTGTCAACCGGAATTCAGAGGATCGGAGGATCAAAGGGAAGGATCCGTTGAAGGTTTACACGTTGGAAGGTTGGAAGGTTGGAAGGTTGGAAAGTTGGAAGGTTGGAAAGTTGGAAGGTTGGAAAGTTGGAAGGGTTGCAGGGTTGCAGCGTTTTGTGGGTCGCGACGGCCGATCTTGGGGCAAACCACGCGATTGGTCCGGACGCCCTCCGGACCTTTATCCAACAGCAGCCCGTCCCAAAAACCCCACGTTCAACCGTTCCAACGTTTAACCCTGTAACCCTTCAACCCTGTAACCCTCAATCCCTTCTTCCTTCCGGTATGCGCTGATGCGCAGGGCGGCAATTGCTGCGGCTACTTGCCTTTCAGGTTCCCGAAGATGACCAGCTTTTCCTCTTCGACAAATTGCCGGCGGACCTTTTCCCACTCGAAATCGCGGGTCCCCTCGGGCAGGGGATTGACACGGATGGCGACGATCGAGAAGGAACTCCGGCCGCCGTTATGGTCGTAGGACGCGTTGAAACGGTGCTCCGGGGCCGCCTTCTCCTGGCAGGCCTGGTCGGCATACTGCGGCAAATCCGGCGGGGACACCCGGGTCTGGGGGACGACGAGGCGCAAGGGCCCGGTTCCCGCTATTTTACCGGTCTTCGGATCCATCCGGGCCGGGTCGATCTTTTTGCCGTTTTCCTCGAATGCGAGCAGGACACGCAAATCGGGCAGGGCCCTGGCCGGATCCAGTCCCGGCACATTGTAGTTCACCCATCCGCAGGGATTGGCTTCGGATTTTTCGAGCCCCGGGACCGGCGCCGCCTGCGGCCAGGCTCTTTGGAGAAAATCGACGGCGAACGATCCTTCATAGCCGTCCAGCGAAATGAAGTCCACGCTCTCCGCGCTTTCGGAGATTCCCGCCGAGCGGAGCATCTCGTATACCACGATGCCCCGGTAGCTGTTGTAGAAATCCCCCGCCCGGTTATGAGAGGTGTTCAGGAACACGGGCGTGTCCACCACCGGGGCCATATTCCGGAGTTCTGCCGCGGTGAAGACCCTGTGGGGCGCGATGGAGGCCGATGGATTGCTGGCGGGATCGCCCGGGTTGGTGCCCTTGACGAACTCCGCGTCGTTCGGGGAACCGTCGCCGTCCGAGTCCGCGGGAGCGAGATTTTTCACCGCCGCGACTCCCCGTCCCGCGGCAAGGTACGCCGCGCCGTAGAGGTTCATGGTTTCCCCGATATCCCGCTTTCTCTGAACGTAGACTTCGTGGCAGTAGCCGCAGTGGTTCTCGTGACGTTTCCCCCCCCGGATCCCCGGGTCTGCGACGGCGCCGCTTTTGTGGCATGTAGCGCAGGAATCCGTGGCGCTGCCTTTCAGGGCCGGGTAGGCCGAGAGGACGGCGTCGACGTCGGCGTCGTTGGCATGCCCCTTGTAGGCGGCAGTTCCCGCAGCGAGGAACATACCCGCCGCCGCGAGCACCATGAACATATGCGGTCGGTTGTTTCTTTTCATTTTTTTAAGACCTCCTGTGGCGGGCGCAATGCTTTCTCCCGCTCCGGCGCATCCATCATCAGAAAGAAAATTACCTTTAATAACAAAAAATAACTAGATATCAAAAATATTCCGTGTTATATTGGTGTCCTCTCTAGCCATTGGAGAGCGGGGGGACGGCAGAGATTCATCTCTGGGCGACTCCGGCCCCCCGCTGTTTTCCCGCATTCCACACCCAATTTCCCGGAATCCGATCGACCGAGATTTCCTGTTTCGCCGGGATTTTCTGTCCATAAAAAAAGCCACGAATCGCGGCGACCGCCGTTGCCGGCGGTCGTGCAATTCGTGGCTATGCCTCTTTCAGGCTGAAAGCCTAGAACTTGTATCTCATATTGAAATACCAGTTCCGGCCCGCTTCCGGATAGCCGGGCGTGTAGAAGTAATTCCGGTCGAACAGGTTCTTGATCCCTGCCTGCAGAGACGCTCCCGCGTAGATGGGAACCACCGTCCCGATATCCACGATGCCGTGCGAAGTGGAATCGATCGGCGGCAGCG
>CAZTHE010000022.1:44783-47204 GCA_964613495.1 uncultured Acidobacteriota bacterium
TCCACCCTCATACCGGAAGGTGCCCAGCGCCAGGATGTCGTGCGGCAGGTTCAGGAACGCATTGAAGACCAGCTTGTTCTTGGGCAGCGTCGGCAGGATCATGGCCTCGGTGTTGAACAGCAGCACCGTGCTGTCGTAGGTGACCTCGCGTTCCAGGTAGGTATAGCTGGCGTCCATGGTAAAGCGGCGGAACGGCTTGCTCCGGACGCTGATTTCGAATCCCTGGTGGTCTTCCTCGGCGGAATTGGCGAACTGTTCGCACCATCCCTCCTGGTCGCTGTCCCAGCAGTAGCCGGTCGGGTCGGGGACCAGCACGTCGTTGATCGAGTCCCGCATGTCGTTGCGGAAGAATTCGATCTGGGCCATCGTGTTGGCCGTAAAGACGTGCGAGAAGCCGATGTTCCAGTTTCTGCTGTGCTCCGGATCGAGGTCGGGATTCGGCAGCCGCGTCCCCAGGCTGGAAGTATACAGTTCCTTCATCAGCGGGAAGCGTCCCCGGTCCGCGAAGGTCACGAAAAGCTTGTCGCGTTCCGAGAAGTTGTAGGCGAACGAAATCTGCGGGCTGAAGACCCACGCGTCCGGCGTGCATCCGGAGAAGCTGTCGTTGAAGGGGTTGGACAGGCACGTCGTCGGCACTGTGCCCGTTTCGTCCTCGTTCAGCTGCTGCGTCTGCAGGCCGTTCAGGTAGTCCGCGTTGAAGCCGAAGGTGGCCTGCAGCTTCGACGTGATGGCGATGACGTCCTGGAAGCCGAACGAGAACGTCTGGACCCTGTCCAGCGTGGTGGCCGTGGTGAAGGACAGCCTGGGAACGATCTCGTACGACTTGTGGGTGTCGTCCTTGAAGAAAATGGAAGCGCTGATGGTGTTCCGCGGGATGATGCGGGTCGTGAATTCGGCCGAGGCGCCCCCGGCGTGGTCGTCGTAGACGGAGAAAAACGCCCGCCGGGTATTCATGGACGAATACGTGGCGTCGTCATAGCTGGCCAGGGAGTTCCGGAACTGGTCGTAGTAAAGGCGGAAGCGGATGGTGCTGGCCTCGCCGACGGCCGTGTTCGTATTGATGTAATAGCTGGTTTTGTTCCATTCGGGCCAGTACCAGTAGCGGCTGCGGGCGTCCAGGTTCGACCCGGCATAGAGGGGATTGCCTTTCTCCCCTTTCTGGTTGATGTAGGTGAACACGTACTGGTCCTCCCCCCGCGGGGTGAACCCGATGCGCCCGGTGTATTTCGCGTCGCGCGAATCGGAGTGATTCAGCTCGTAATTGGTCTGGTTGGGATTATCGAGCGGGAAGTCCCCGGAAAGCGGGATGAAATCCTTCTGCAGCCAGTCGATGCCTCCCTGGACGAAGAATTTGTCCCAGCGGGACCCCAGTTGCAGGCCGGCCAGCAGTTGGTCGCCCGAGCCCGTCCCGATCAGAGCGTCCGCGTTGAACTTCTTGTCCGGCTGTCTCGTGACGAGGTTGATCGACCCGCCGAGGTTGTTGGCGCCCATCAGGGGCGAGGAGTACCCCTTCGCGACCTGTATCTCCGCGATGTCGTTGGTCAGAAACCGGCTGAAATCGATCGTCCCGTCATAGGGTACCTGGATGGGGATGCCGTCGAGGTAGAGCGGGATCTGTCCGCGGTTGCTGAACCCGCGCAGGCGGATCTGCGCCTCGTTCCTCGCCGCGCTGCGGTCGAGCGATACTCCCGGCAGGTAATCCAGCGCCACGCCGACGTTGACCGCCTGCAGGTTCTGGATCTGGGTGCGGTCGATGCTTTCCGAGATGGGCGAAAGCGGGGAAGCTTCCGCCGTCACGCTGACGGTGGTGACTCCCAGGGTGAACGGCCTGTCGGCTTCCGCCTTGACGATCGTGTCCACCGCCTGATAGAGCGTGCGGACCTGGTCGCGGAGCGCTTCGGCCCCCCAGGGCTTCTCCGGCGCCGGCTGCAGCGCCACTTCTGAATCCGGATGCATCTTGATCCAGAATTCGACTCCGGCCCGTATGCTTTCGATGCCGGCGCGGTTGGCCGTCAGTTCCGTGTCGGACGCGGTCTGGAGGTAACCGAGATCCGATCTCCATTGGAGCAGCTGTTTCGTTTGCGCCCCGAATACCACGCTGCCGGCCAGAACGGCCAGCAAAACAAATCCTATCAACGCATAGCGCAATAGGCCCCTATTACCGAAATCCATGTGATTTCCCTCTCCTATTCAGAATTAAAAGACCAGGAATACCAAAAAATAACAAATATACGGCATAAAGCAACAGAAATCCCATTTCCCTGGCCGGCGTGGGATTGGATGATCCGGGGATTAAAGGATCAGAGGGGCAAAGGGTCAGAGGATTAAAGGATTAAAGGGGTAAAGGATCAGAGGGGCCGGAGTTATCCGGGACTTGGGGCGCTTTCGATCGGGGTTCGGGGTCGGTATCGGTATCGTCTT
>CAZTHE010000023.1:0-46705 GCA_964613495.1 uncultured Acidobacteriota bacterium
CCGGGGAGTTCAGGAGAACGGCGTGGCCGTCTGCCTGAAGCATTTCGCCCTGAACAACCAGGAGAACAACCGCGGCACCGTCAACGTGATCGTGGGCGAGCGGGCCATGCGCGAGATCTACCTCCCCCCGTTCCAGGCCGCGGTCGAGGAAGGGGACGCCTACGGGGTCATGGCGGCCTACAACAAGGTGCAGGGCGCCTGGTGCGCGGAAAACGATATGCTGCTCAACAAAATTCTGCGCGGCGATTGGGGCTTCGCCGGCCTGGTCGTCTCCGACTGGGGCGGGACGCACAGCACGGCCGCCTCGATCAAAAACGGCCTGAACGTCGAAATGCCCGGGAAGCAGTACCTGGGCAAGGCGCTGCTGGACGCGGTGGCCCGGGGCGAGGTTCCCGAGGAGGTCGTCGACCGGCGGGTGCGAGAGGTGTTGCGCGTGCGCCTGGCCGTCAAGCCGGTCCCGGAAAACGAGGCGAACCGCGTGGTGACGTCGCAGCCGGCCCAGCAGAAGGTCGCCTACGACGTGGCCGCCAAATCGATCGTCCTGCTGAAAAACGACGGGGTTCTCCCGCTGCGCCTCGAGGGCAATCCGCTCATCGCGGTGATCGGCGCCAACGCCACGCAGACCATGGCCACGGGAGGCCTGGGCGCCGGCGTGAAAACCCTGTACGAGGTCACCCCGCTCGAGGGGCTCAAAAACCGGATCGGGAACAGGGCCCGGATCCTGTTCGCCCAGGGGTACGAAGCGGTTCAGTACGGGGGCTTCGGCGGGTTCCGGAAGAAAGCCCCCGCGGAGGTGGAGAAGGAGGCGCGCGAGAAAGAGCTGCGCGCCGAATCCCTGGCGCGCGAAGCGCTCGAGGCCGCCGCCAAGGCCGACGTCGTCCTCTTTATCGGCGGCAACAACCGCGCCGTCGAGACCGAGGGGAGCGACCGGAAGGACATCTTCCTTCCTTCGGGGCAGGACCGGCTGATCGGCCGGATCGCCGAAGCGAATCCCAATATCGTCACCGTGCTGGCGAGCGGCGGACCCAACGACCTCAACGCGGTCAACAAGGCGTCGAAGGCCCTGGTGATTTCGTGGTTCAACGGCTCCGAGGGGGGCAACGCCCTGGCCGATGTGCTGGTTGGGAACATTTCCCCCGGCGGCCGCCTGCCGTTCACCCTCCCGGTGAAGCTGGAGGACTCGCCCGCCTACGCCCTGGGGAATTATCCCCAGGGAGGCCCGGGCTCGGACGTGTTCGCCAATCTCGTGGCCAAAACCGAATCCGCGAAGCCCGCGCAGGAGAAGCTCAAGGCGGCGAAGGACCCGAACACGGCCTATTATTCCGAGGAATCGCTGGTCGGATACCGCTGGTTCGACACGAAAAAGGTCCCGGTGATGTATCCCTTCGGCCACGGCCTCGCCTACGCCGCTTTCGACTACGCCGGCCTCAAGACCGACCGGGACCGCTACGGCGGCAACGGCGTCATTTCCGTGTCGCTCCGCGTAAGAAACAAGGGGAAGGCGACGGCCGACGAGGTGGTGCAGCTCTACGTGCATCGCGTCGATCCTTCGGTGCAATGGCCGGAAAAGGAACTCAAGGCCTTTTCGAGAATCACCCTGCGTGCCGGGGAGAACCGCACGGTCCAAATGGAGGTTCCCGTTTCGAGCCTCCGGTACTGGAACGAGAGCACCCGGGCATGGAGCGACGATCCGTGCACGATCGAGCTTCAGGCCGGCGCCTCGGCGGGCGACATCCGCCTCAAGACACGGGTTTCTCTGCGTTGATCCGCAACGCGGCAGTCGGCGGTCGGCAGTCGGCAGTGAATGTTGTGTATCCCCGATGATGCGCCGCTGGCGCTTTTCCGCGAAAACGCCACGCATTGCACGAATTTGCGATGCCGAAGCGTGCCGGAGGCACAGTGCGGCTGTGAATGTCACAAATCTGTGACATATTTCTTGACAATGCGGCGGCCGCGCCGATAGCCTGCCCCCTGGTATGCAGTTTGCGTGCCGTTGCATGGGCAGGATCCGCCGAACCCGGGGAGACGATCGCACTTCGGGCCGCCCGGGGAATCCATGACGGGAGGTATTCCGTGAACATCATCCGAACCGCACTCTGCGGCGCGCTTGCCGGCGCCGTCCTTATCGCCATTCCGGGGTATGCCCTTGCAGACGAGGCGGAATCCCGCAAGGCATGCGATTCTCTCGTCGCAGGGCTCACACAAACCTTCCAGGCCGGGAAATCGGAGTGGGTCGCGGCCTCCCGCATGCCCGCGGGACCCGGTGGGGGCACGACGGAGGTTCCCGCCCACTGCCTGTTTCGCGTCACACTCGACCCTCGCCCATCGGGGATTGAGGGGGTGAGCTTCGGCACCGGCATCGAGCTGCGATTGCCGCTGGACTGGAACGGCCGCCTGCTGTTTCAGGGCGGCGGGGGGTTGAACGGCGTGCTGAATTCCGCGCTCGGCACCGTGAGCGGGTTCCCCTCTGCGCTCGCGCGCGGTTTCGCGGTCGTTTCGACCGACGGCGGCCATCGCGGCCGCAGCGCCGTCGACTCCAGCTTCGCCGTCGACCAGCAGGCCAAGCTCGATTTCGCCTACCAGGCGGTGCAACGGACGACGCGCGAAGCCAAGGAAATCATCGACGGCTACTACGGGCGCAAGCCCGATTACTCCTACTTCATGGGGTGCTCGACGGGCGGGCGCGAGGCGATGATGGCCGCGCAACGCCTGCCGCTGGAGTTCGACGGCGTGGTTTCCGGCAACGCGTCCTTCAACCTGACGCGGGTCGCCATGAATCAGGTCTGGAGCCTGCAGACGGTCACGCGCGTCGCGCCCAAAGATGCAAACGGCAGGCCGCAGCTGTCCGAGGCCTTCACCGACGCGCAGCTGAAGGCCGTGGCCTCGGCCGTGCTCAGGCGATGCGACGGGCTCGACGGGCTCGAGGACGGCATGATCAACGACTATAAAGCCTGCCCTTTCGACCCGGCCTCCCTCGAGTGCCGAGCGAGCGGCGCGGATGCCGGGACGTGCCTCTCCCCGCAACAGGTCGAGGCGCTGAAGGATATCCATGGCGGCGCGCGGAGTCCGCGAGGCGAGCCGCTCTATGGCGCGACGCCGTTCGATACGGGGATTGCCCTGCCGGCCTGGCGGGCCATGCACCTGGGCACCGGCACGAGTGCGCCGGCCAATGCGTCCCTGGGCCGCGACACCCTGCGCCTGTTCTCCATGACCCCGTCCAACCCCGACTTCGACCCGCTGAAGTTCGATTTCGACGATGACATGGAGGTCCTTGCCGAGACCGCGGCCATCAATGACGCCGTGGCCACGCTGCACACCACTTTTGCGGGGCACGGCGGGAAGATGATCGTCTATCACGGGTTATCGGACCAGGCGATGTGGACCGGCGCCTTGACCCGGTGGTACGAGAAACTGACGCCCCGGGACGGCGAGGGCCCGCAATCCTGGGCCCGTTTGTTTCTCGTGCCCGGCATGACGCACTGCGGCGGCGGACAGTCGACCGACCAGTTCGACATGCTCGCGGCAATCCAGCAATGGGTCGAGAAGGGCCAGGCCCCGGACCGCGTGATCGCTTCGGGCAGGGCTTTCCCCGGCAAGACCCGTCCCTTGTGCCCCTATCCGAAGGTGGCCCGATTCGACGGCGGCGATCCCGACAAGCAGGAGAGCTTTTCCTGCCGCGAAGCCTCCGTCAAATGAAAGCGGGAAAGGCCCGCAATCCCCCGCCGGCGCCGATCCGGGAGTCTCCCGCGGATGAGCCGCATGGTATCGATCCCGGGCCCGTCATGGTCTGGTTCCACGGGGGAGGCAATTTCGCCGGATCGGGAGTGGAGCCTCTCTTCAACGGCGAAGTTCTCGCCCGCAACGGTGTGGTGCTGGTGACGACCAATTACCGGCTTGGCATATTCGGCTTCTTCGCGCACCCCGAACTCACGAGAGAGTCTGCGCACCAGGCTTCCGGCAACTACGGGCTGATGGACCAGATTCAGGCCCTGCGCTGGGTGCGGCAGAACATCGCCAGGACCGGCGATCCCAACGGGGGGAGGCTGGTCGAGTGGCCGAAGTTCGATGCGGCCAGGCGCGCGTACATGGATTTTACCGACGGCGGCCCGGCGGTAAAAGAAGGCCTGCGGCGGGAAGCCTGCGATTTGTTCATGGAGAACGAAAAGCGCCAGGCGAAATAGGCGTTTTTTTCGGGGGAGCGCGGAATGGTCCGGGGCGCGGAATTCCCCGCGCCCCGATCCACCGGTTGAAGCTCCCGCAGGAGAGGTGAAACCCGACGGGCAGTTGCGATGCCGGGAGGTTCAGATGCAGAAGGAAGATCGGAAATCGGTCCGCGTCGACCGGCGCGATTTTATCAAGGCGACGGCCCTGGCCGGCTTTGCCGGAGGCCTTCCAGGGACAAGCCTCCTTTCCCGGGATGCCCCGGCGCCCTCGAAACCGGGGAATGCCGGGAAGACGCGGAAGGTGCTTTTCGCGAGCGATTCGCCGTCGAGCTACGAAAGGCTGATCGACTCGATCAAGGCGGTCCGCGAGCATGAATTCCAGGTGATCCCGATCCAGGTGAGTCTTCAGCAGAAGCCGCAGGAAGTCGCCAGGTCCGTGCGCGAACTGGGCCCCGATATTCTCATGGTCCGGCCGACCGTAAGAACGGCCGTCGGAAATATCGGCAATATCGCGTCATCCCTGGCGGACCTGGATATTCCGATCATACTCGTCCCCGTAAATCTCGACCTGATCATGATGGACACCGACCTGGTGGCGGCGATGCGGACGAGGGGCGCCAATGCCGTCCTGGCGAATTCGGAAGCGCACGCCGTCGAACTGCTGAAGATTTTTGCGGTTCCCCGGATTCTCGACGGCAAACAGGCGGTCATTTTCGGCAGGCCCTTCGACTCGACCAGTGTGCCGATGGGCAATCTGAGCGAAGATTACGTTTACAGGAGAACGGGATTGCGGATCCGGTACCGGCCGGTCGACGACTTGATGCCGCTTCTCGGGAAAGTCGACGAAGCCGCTGCCGTGAAGGAGCTGAAACGCTGGAAAGAAGAGGCCGCCCGAGTCCTCGAGCCTTCCGACAAGACGATTCTCGATGCGGCCCGTTTGTATGTCCTGCTTCGCTCCCTCGTGGAAAAGGAGAGCCTGGCGGCGATCTCGATCGACTGCCTGAGTTTTTCCTTCAGCGGCAAACCTCCGATTCCGCTTCCGTGCCTTGCCTTCACGAGACTGCGGGACGAAGGGGTCACGGCTCCCTGTGAAGCCGACGTGTGCGCGCTGCTGACCTCCATGGTTTTGCAGGAAATCGGCCGGAAGCCCGCCTATCAGTGCAACGTGTCCGAGGTGGACCTGCAGAAGTCCAACGCGATTCTCCGTCATTGCGTCGCGCCGCTGCGGTTGATGGGGCGGAACGCCCCGCCGCTGGCTTACACGCTCCGGGATTATCACGGGCTCGGGAAAGGCGCCACCGTGGAGGTTGAATTCCCCGGCGGGATCGACGTAACGCTGGGGTTGTTCGGCAAGGATCTGAAGAGTTTCGTGCTGTGGCCGGGGAAGACACAATCGAGAGCCGGCGATACCGGCCACCCTCCCGCCGGAAATGCGCCGCCCGCCAACGCGGCCTCAAAAGTGCGCAAATACTGTTCGAATCGACTGGCGGTGAAGTTCAAGGACATCGAACAGCTGCACCGGAATCTGGGGGGCTGCCATCACGTGATGATCGCCGGGACCTATGAAAAAGCCATCCGCGAGGAAATGACGAGGATGGGGGTCGGCATCCTCGGGCCGTCGGACATGTCTTCCCCCGCATAAAGGCGGCGCGCATGAATGCGGCCCCGCATTTATGCGGCCCCGCATTTATGCGGCCTAGTCGATTTTTTCGTGCCCGAGCATCTGCATGTAGCCGGTCTGGTAATACCCGTTGAAATAGGGCGCCAGGAGCAGCGGGATGAACAGCAACGGCTTGCCCACCCGCTTTATGTCCATGGGATTGTGCTCAAACCCTCTCGGGATATAGAGAATACAGGGCTTGGTGATGATGTGCCTTTCGTACTCCGGCCCGAGGAAGATCTCGATTTCCGCATCGAAATCGGCCGTCAGGTCCGGCAGCCGCCCCCCCAGGAAGAAGAGATACTCGTCCACGTCGTGGTGATGCGACTGCAGTTCCATCTTGTACGGTTTGACGTAATAGCGGAAGCCCAGGTTGATGCCGGCGCCGGGGAGGTCGCTGTTGCCCCGGAAACTGATGGTCGGGGTGAGGATTGTGTCCGTCAGCGGTTTCTCCTTCATCCTGGTGCAGAACAGATGGTCGTATTTGTTGCCGTCGGTTCCCTTGGGCCAGGGAGGAAGGTTTTTGGGCATCCACGGGCTGTCCCCGGGCTCCCGTTTCTGCTGCGCACCCGCGGCCGCCGGAGAGCCCAGTTGCGCCATTGCCACCGCGGCCAGGGCGGTCGAGGCCGTCACATCGCTGAAAAAAGCCCTGCGCGTCTTATCCTTCTTGCCGGTGCCGGAACTCATTGGGTGCCTCCTCGTGCCGCCTCGTGATGGAAGTCGATATGCGGCAAATCCATCGATTTTATTGAATGTTGGTTTGTCTCACGCCTTCTCCCCAGTCCGGATTCCGGGATCAGGGAGCGGCGAACCGCTCGACGGTCCAGCGCGGATCGCCGCACAGCCGGCAATCTTTGCCGAGGAACCAGCTCCCCGCCGCACGGTCTCCCTTCAACTGCCAGTCGAGCCAGTGAATGGCCACCTCGGCCCAGTCGCCGCCGTCGGGCGCCGAAAAAGTGCCGCCGTGTCCCACGGGCAGCCAGCCGAAGAAAACCGGCACATGCGTGATACGCTTGGCGTCGTCGGCGGCATTGGCATGAGCGATATCCGTCGGCCCCCCGGTGAAATAGGCGATCGGTCCACGCAGGTTGGCCAGCTCGCTCTTGCTCACCTGGATCCTGCTGCGGCCGCCGGGCCGGTTGTACACGCCGCTGTCGAAGATCATCGAGGTCGAGATGCGGGGGTCGGCGGAAACCTTGATGGCCTGCAGGCCGCCGCAACTGTGGCCGGCAACGGCGATGCGTTTGGTGTCGACGCGCCCGTACAGCTCATCGGCCGGGTCCGCGGCGCGGCCGGCGGCCCAGGTCATGGCCTCGCTCATCTGGGCGACATCGGTGGGGTCCTTGTCCTGGCCGGAAGCCTCTTTGCGCATCGGGCGTCTCCACGCATAGCCCAGCGCGATCACGATGTATCCGTGCGAGGCGATATTTCGCAGAAACCTGTCATGCGACAGCCCGTTGTCGCTGCAGCCCCCGTTGCCCCAGATCAGCAAAGGCAGGGGCTCCGCCGGCAACGACACGGGGCGGTACAGGGTATGGGTGCGCAGGTCCGCCCGCGACTGTGCCACCGCCGGCCGGTTGCCGCGCCCTCCCCGTTCACCGATGAAACCGGGCGCCGGCTCGGCGTTTTCCTGCGCCGGGACCGCGCCGGCGCCCATGCCGGCCGCGAGGAGCAGGCTCAGCAGGCCGGCTTTCCAGTGTGCGGCGTTCATCCTTTTCATAATACCCCCGATGGAAGACTCGGCTATCCAAGCCGGATTCGGTTTTCGGTTGTGCGGACAAGACTCGCCACGGTCCCTACTTCCCTTCGATAATGGGCAGCGTAACGTACGATTCGTGCGTCGAATCGCGATAGATCGTGACCTTCGGCGCCGGATCGACCCTGGGCGTGGATCTCGCGTCCGCGAAATGGATCACCAGCCGTATGCTGTGACCGGCCTTGAAAACCATTGAGATGGGCAACAGTTCGAACACGAGCTCGGCCGGTTTTCCGGGCGTCAGCGGGGTGGCGTCCGCTTCATGGAAGCGATGCCATGGCAGCCCGAGATTGTTGTAAGGCGCGGCGTCGGGCTTTCGCAACGAGGCCCGGAGCCGCCCGTTCACGTTATACGACGTGGCGGCGCCGTCCGGAGCGACGTCCTGAATGGTGGCGATGAAGTCTCCGTCGGCCGCGGTGGACGACACCCACAGGTTGATCGCGGGGTGGCCCGTGACCTGAACATCGGCGGTGAGCGGGGCGGTTGCGTACACGAGACCCCTGGCCGTCAGGTTGGCGGGCGTGACGTCGTACGCGACGGCGGCTTCGTCCTTTTGCCCCTTCTCCGCAGGCGCCGTTGTGCTCAACGAGCCTTTGCCAAGGTAGAATTTTACCCTCTTTTCACCCGGCAGCGGCCACTGCTTCGCCGAGCGCCACTCGGAGCCGGCTGGAGCGTTATAGGTATAATAATAGACGGAATCCTCTTTCATGATGCCGTTGTCGATGCCCTTGAGCCAGTAATCGAAGAAGCGGTGCTCCTCGACGGTGATGTCGAAACCGGTCCGGCTCTGGACATCGGTCCAGCCGCAGTGGCCTCCGGGACCCACGATCAGCTTTGCCGGGTTGGTAACGTTGTTGAGAGTGAAGAACGCGCCGTGCTTGGTAGCCCCTTCATCCCAGTTGGCGGCCAGATAGAGGGCGGTTCCGGAAGCCTTGATCTGTTCCAGGTAGTGATGCGGGCTGCCTTTGATCCACCACGGCTGGGAGCCCGGGTCCGTAATGGCGTCGGCGTGGCTGTCTCTGTACGGGGCATAACCCTCGCTTTCCACCGTGCCCTCGTGCTCCGCGATGGCTTGATTCAACCGGGATCTGCCGGCATCGCCATCCACCGGTTCCGCCGCCGCGTCGCGGGATTTCTGACCGGACTGGACCTTGCCCGGGACCTTGCCGGAAGCGCCTTTGGCCGCGGCCATGCCCCCGGGCACGCGAAACGAATACGCGTCGAACTCGCAGCTCATCGGGAATATGGCCTTCAGGTGGGGGGGCGCGGTAGTCGCCGCCTGCAGCTGGCTGCCGCCCGTGGCGGAACAGCCCCACATGCCGATATTGCCGTTGCTCCACGGTTGTCCGGCCAGCCACTCGGTAATGTCGTACGCGTCCCGGCGCGCAGCCGTGATCCATTCGCCGCGGTTGAACGCTACGTTTTGTCCAAAGGAGGCGTACAGGCCGCGGAAGTCGACGATGGCGACCACGTACCCGTATTTCACCAGTTTCGCCGCCGTTCCCGGGTAGCCCTCGCCTGTCAGAGTTTTGCCATTGCTGTACCTCCGGTTATAGGGGGTATGCATCCACAGGACGGGCAGCCTGGCATCGATTACCTTTCCCGTGGCTTTGTCCCTGGGACGGTATAGATCCATGGCGAGCATGGTGCCGTCGCTCACCGGGACGTACCGTGAGGTAAGCTCGTAAGTGTCGTCGTAAATCGCATCGCTGTATCCGGCATATTGCCCGGGTCTGGACACACGACCGGCCGGCGAGGAATAGGAGGGCGTGCTTTCAACCGCCGCTTCCGGGACGGCATTCGCGCTGCCCTCGAACGCGGCCGCGTTGCAGCACAGGAGCAAGCCTATCCATAAGGCATAGGATTTCATCGTGTCGCCTCCTCAGCGATAGCGGGCTAAATGCAAACCTCCGTTCGTCGGACGACATCATCCTGGACGCCCTTGTTGAGGTCCACGAAATAGGCGCTGTATCCGGCCACCCGCACGATCAGGTCGCGGTATCTCTCGGGAGACTTCTGGGCTTCGAGCAGCTGCTTTTTCCCGACGACGTTGAACTGGATCCACTTGCCTCCCATGGCGGCGTAGGCCCTGATGAGGCCTCCCAGCTTCTTCAGGTCCTCCCGGCTGGCCAGAGACGTGGGATGCAGCTTCACGTTCAGCAGCGTGGACGCGCACGCGGACTGATCGATCTTCGCCGCGCTGTGGAGCATCGCCGTCGGTCCGTGCGTGTCCCGTCCCTGGGCGGGCGACGCGGTCCCATCGGCCAGGGTCGTGCCGGCGTGCCTCCCGTCGGGAGTCGCCCCGATGATGGCGCCGCCCGCGAACATCGATGAGATGGAGGCGCCGCCGATCCCCCGGATTCTCCCGTGTTCCGGCCGGCCGAAAGTGAGGTACCCGGACTCCTCGTCGATGAGAAACCTGTAGAGTTCGCTGGCTATGGAGTCGACGTACTCGAGGTCGTTCCCGTATTTGGGCGCCTGCAGGCACATCCTCCTGATATCTTCGTGGCCCTCCCAGTCTGCGGCCAACGCCTGTTTCAACGCCCCCATGGAAAGCTTCTTTTCGTCGAAAACGAGCAGCCTGATGGCCGCCAGGGAATCCGCAGCGTTGATGGCGCCGACGGGCACCATCGCCGCCCGGAAGTCGTAGGGCGGCACCGGCTTTCTCCTGGACAGGGGCTTTCCCACCTTGATGCCGTCGTGCACCAGCACCGTCTCCAGGATCTCCACCGCGTCGTAGTAGTCCTTCGGACGTCCGCTGAGGAAGCTGTGTTCGTGCCACAGGCCGATAAAATGGGACAGAGCGCCCTCGAACGCCTTGTAGAACTCTTCGAACGTCTCGAGGTCCTCGACCGGGGTTTCGACGGAATAGGCTTCCAGGCCCGTGCGCGGGTCCACCCCGTCGTTCAGCAGGACTTCCAGGACCTTGGGGACCACGAAGAAACTGCCGGCCAGGAAGCTGGCTTTTCCCGGAATGGCCGGATCGACACACCCGGCAAGGTGATAATTCCGGGCATCTTCGATGGGGATGCCGCCGGAGGTCAGATACTCGATGAAGGATCCATCCAGGGCCATCGCCGGCATGCCGATGCCCGTCTTGACGACCTCCAGCGACTTTACCAGCAGGTCTTCCGGGGTTTTTTCGTGAACTCTCAGCGTGATGGTGTGGTGAGCCGTCCTGAGCCGGTTGGCCGCCTCCAGGACGAGATAGGTCAATTCGTTGCTGGCGTCTTCGCCGTCGGCGGTCACGCCCCCGATGGTCATATTCCGCCATTTGGCGAAGCCGGCGTGCTGCGACCGCTTGGCGCTCGAGAGCTTGATATTCTCGGGGCGCATGCATTTGATGCGCAGTTCACACAGCAGTTCCAGGACCTCTTCGTCGGTGATCCGGCCTTCCTCGATGTCCTTTTTGTAAAACGGGTACATGTACTGATCGAACCTGCCCAGGTTGTAGGTCGAGGTCGGCGCGGACAGGAGCTGGTTGAACCACAGCGACTGCATCGCCTCGTAAAAGCCGTCCGGCCGGTTCGCCGGCGTCCGGCGGCATGTTTCCGCAATTCTTTCCAGTTCCGCTTTTCGCCGGGCGTTCTTCTCGTTTTCCGCCAGCGCTTCGGCCGCCCCGGCATACCTGCCGGCCAGACGGATGACGGCCTTGAGGACCAGGATCGAGGCCTCCAGGAACAGTTTCTTGTCCACGTCCTCCAGATGGAAATACCTCAGGTTCCGGAGCTCTTCTTCCGCCTCCTCCAGGATCGGGTTCAGTCCGTTCAACCATCTCGAAAAGTCCGCGTAGCAATCGGTAAAGGCGAAGGAGAGGCAGAGCCCGCTGCCGGCATAGGCTCCCCGGAACTCGTCCTTTCTTTTCATCGGGGGAAGCGTCACGCCGATCTGCAGGTATCGGAATATTCTCTCGTCGAAAAGCTTCGACTGCATGTACTCGGAGCACCGGGTCTCCCAGTATTTGCCGAGTTCCCTGAACAGCGGCCAGTCCATGCCGTCCACGGAGACGATTCCTTCCGCCGCCGCGGCCCTGACCTCCTCTTCCCGCCACACCCCCAGCAGCGGGTCTATTTCGGCCCCCCAGGGCCGGCTGGCTCCTTCTCCGACCAGGAGCTCGTCCCCGTCGATCAGCACGGGCATGTTGTCCAGCATATGGGAGAAAGCCTTGGCGTACCGGATGATGGGCGGCTCGCCCTCGGTTTGCCGGTGGGATTCGGTGATCAGGCGAGCCTTTTCTATGCATAGAGGAAACCCTCTCCTGCGTATTTCAAGCGCCGGTGTTCCCATTAGCGGCCTCCTGTCCCGGACACGGAATTCAACGGGCGGCATTGCGTCCTGTTCGCCCGCCATTGGCGAGTCCGCTTTTCCTGTCCGGCCTCCCCCATTCTCCCTCTCCCGGGCCGCGGAGGGCAAGCGGAGCGACCGGGATGGCATTCGAAAACCCGCCGGCGGCGAATCCGGCCGCGGCTCCCTCCTATCGATAATGGACACTATATCAGATATTTTGCCCATTAATATGCATTTGACATGCATGGTGCATACACCCATAACGCAAAAAATCCGGCCACCGCCGGCAAGGCCAACGGGACGCATGCCCCTGAAGGGAGCGCCATGAGGGGACATTGATAATAAAAACCCTCTCATGCGATAACAGGGTCAGCGGGAAAGGTTAGGCTCCAATTTTTATGCGGGCCTCCCCACAAGTTCGGCGAGCCGAGGCCGGCCACGAATCGCACGAAATTCGTGCGATTCGTGGCCGATAGCCCGGGGTGCGGGCGGCGGAGGCGCGGGCGTTCGGATTCCGCTACTGGTCGGCGTACACGACGACGGGCTCGACCCATTCCACGTCGGACCTGCCCTGGAGCCGCCTTGTCAACCGGACGAAGTCGGCCGGCGTTCTCGCCACGACGATGTAGATGTTCGGCGCCGTGAGCCGGGCAAGCCCGGGGTAGGAGGATGCATCCGGCCAATCCGTCACCTGCAGCCCGCCTTTCAGCTTGAAGGAAATTTCGCCCGTGATGAATCCCCGGACCTGCATGGCATGGTTGAAAACCACGCCGAGCTGCTTAACGCCGATAGGGGCGGATTGGCTTGTCGCGAATACTCTATGGGTCTTCCCTTCCCCGGATGCCGACGACTCCCTGGCGGCCCGCAGAGTGGCCAGCACTTCCAGCCGGGAGCCGCGGTCGTCGATCACCATGGTTTCATCCGCCACCTCTTGCACCGCCCGTGGCGCCGGCTTGAGTTGGGCATAACATGCCGCGCTCATGAGAATGATCAGTGCGGGTACTTTCAGGCGATACATGGCATTCCTCCCGGGAAATCAGTGGCCGACGATCATGAGGACCTGCGGGTTTGTGGTCGAAAGCTGCGTCGGGTACCCGTCGACCCCGCAGAAATCGTAGAAGGTCAGGACCCAGTTCCCGTTCACCGGCTCTCCGTAAAAGGCATTGGACAGGATTCGCGAATTGACTACGTTTGAGTTGGCGAAACCGTTGGCCGCATGCATCAGGATGGACTTCGTTCCCGAGGGCGACGTCAGTTCCACCTGGTTGCACATAAGCCCCGGAGTCGCGGCGATGTTGAGAAATACGATCACGCTCTCGACGGTGTTGAACGTTTCCGAAACCGTAATGGTGGCGCGGCTCCCCGTCGCGGACAGCGGCGCCACGATCGCCGGCGGCGCAACCAGGAATTCATCGCTCGAGCTCTGCACCGGCGGCAGGTAGTCCGCGTATGTCCTGGCCATCGCGACGGCCGCGGAGGCGTCCACGGCGCCGAAACCGTACCGGTTGCTGAACGGCCAGCCCGCGCTGTTGGTCACCCACCCGTGCTCGAGGACAACCGCCGATCCCTGAATGATATCGGTCGCCCTCACGCCGGCGAAAGAGGCATCGGTCTTTCTGGCGGTCTTCGCGAGGATGTGCTTCAGGTCGCGCACGGTCAAATCGGGATTGGCCTCGAGCATCATGGCGACGACGCCGGTGACGTTCGGCGTCGCGGCGCTTGTTCCATTCATCGTTGCCGTATACTGGCAGTCCGCGGCGAAGGGGGAGTCCCCCAGGGCATCCAGCGGGTTGGCGGCAAGCGAGTACCGGGCATTGGCGCACCCGGTACGGCTCGTCGTGACGATGGCCGGGGCATAGGCGTCGGGGACCAGGCCGGGGAAAAAATCGGAGTCGAGCCCATATTCGCCCGCCGGCGCGGAGATCCAGAGCGACGCCCCCGTGTTCGAGTAACTCGAATGCCTGCCGTCCGCATCGATGGCTCCCACGATGATCGGTGCGTACCCGCCCCGCCGTTCATCGGTTGCGGTATCGCCGCAACTGACCCCGTAAGCGTTCGCGGCTGCACAAAGCCCCGAATCCGGATAGGACCCCCAGTCCTCGAAATCGTTCCCCGCGGCATTCACGATGGCGGCTCCGCGTCCTTCCCGGAGGGCGAGCGCGTTGGCCGTGATCGACTGGTAAACGCCGCTGAAAGTCGGCAGACTGGGGGCGGCGTTCCCGAAGCTGGCGTTGAACACGTCGTTGTCCGCCGAGACGGGATCGCTGCCGAGGGACTTCGCCATATTGGCGACGGTGAAGGAAGACAGGAGGTTGTACCCGCGAAGGCGGGCGTTATACGCGGCGCCGCGGCCGCCCTTGCGGTTGAACGCCGTCGCGCCGATGATGCCGGCGACGGATGTCCCGTGGTCGAACCCGGGTTCGCCGGCATCCGGCGACGGGTCGTTCAGCCCGGTGACAAAATTAAAGGAATTTGCCAAATCGACATTTGCGGCAAGGTCCTCGTGAGCCGCTTCCAGGCCGGTGTCCACGACACCCACCTTGATGCCCTTCCCGGAATAACCGGCGCTCCATGCCGCCGCCATGTTCATGTCGTTCCCCGGGACGGGCAGGGTCGACGCGAAAGCGTCCTGACCGGTATTCCGAAGGTGCCACTGGTTTTGAAGCAGCGGGTCCGATCGGAGCTGCACGGCTATCTGCGCTGTGGATTGGGCGGAGGCGTTCGAGACGGCGACCCGGAACGAGTCGACGGCCGCCTGCGCATGGCCGGCGATCGAGTAGGTGAAGGCCCCCGTGCCCGGGTCCACGGAGGCCGAGCCGTAGGCCGGCGGCGTCTCGACCGCATAGGTCAGCGGAAGATTGTGCCCGCCGGCGGCGGGGACGGCGCCGGTTTCGGCGGAGGCGGCGATCCCCAGCACATTCACGTCGATCGAGGTGGACTGGGCGACTGGCGGCTGCACGGGAACGCCGGTAAAATCCTGCGACGCGACGGGCTTGTCGCCGGCGATGCCCCACTGCCTGGCCGTGTAGCTTCCCGGCGATCCGCTGGGGCGGACGTACCACACGCCGCTGCCGGAGCGCCAGACGGCGATATCGGCCCTGCCGTCCCCATCGTAATCCCCCGAAACCGGGGTGTCCCCGATTTTGCCCCACGACGTGGCGGTGTACCCCGTCGAGTTGCTCGGGCGGACATACCACACGCCCGTTGCCGGCCGCCAGACGGCGATGTCCGTCCTGCCGTCCGCGTCGTAATCGCCCGGGACGGGAATATCGGACGCCACGCCCCACGCGGTGCCCGTATAGGCGTCCGGGACGCTGCTCTTTCGTATATACCAGACTCCGGTGCCCGGCCGGTACACGGCAAGATCCGTCCTGCCGTCCCCGTCGTAGTCGCCCGGGACCGGAACGTCCGTTGACGCCCCCCAGTTCGCGGCGGTGTAGGAATTCGGCGACCCGCTGGGGCGGATGTACCACACGCCGCTGTCCGGCCGCCACATGGCGAGATCCGCCTTGCCGTCGTCGTCATAATCGCCGGGGACGGCGATGTCACCCGGCATTCCCCACCGAGTTGCCGTGTATGTTCCGGGAGCGCTGCTTCGACGGATATACCAGGTCGCATTGCCCGGCCGCCACACGGCCGCGTCGCTCTTCCCGTCGCCGTCGTAGTCGCCCGGAACGGGCTTGTCGCCCTCGGCCCCCCATTGGGTGGTGGTATAGCTGCCGGAATCGCCGTCAGGCAGCGTGTACCAGATTCCGGTACCGGGCCGCCAGACGGTGACGTCGGCTTTGCGCGGAGGGTCCAGGTCGCGCACCAGCCAGGCGAAGGTTCCATTCGCGTCGCTGATATCGCCGTTGGACTGATAGCCGGCCTCGTTAACTTCGCTGCCGGCGATATCGCGAAAGGAGAAAACCATCGCAGTGGCCGGATCCTCGAACAGCGTATTCGTCCAGTACCAATAGTCCATTATGTTGATGAAAGGACCGGTATTTTCAAAATTTCCGGCGGTATTTCCCAGCTCGTTGTAGTAGAGGTCTCCCATTTCGCTTTGGCTGGAATAGCCGCCGCTTCCCGCCGTGTTCTCGAATGCGCGGGGCAGCCGCCAGCCGGTATGCCCGGCGAAATTCACGCTGCCGGTCCAGTTCACGGCAGCGACCCAGGGGATCGATCCGTCCGCGTCGAATCCGGAGGTTTTTGCATAATTGGCGTCCTGCATCCACATGAGCCGGCTGCCGTCGCTTCGGATCTGCGTGATCGTGCCGTCGTGGTTGTCGATCAGTTCGGCCTGCGCCCACGGGGCAAATGCCAGGCAGATGGAT
This sequence comes from uncultured Acidobacteriota bacterium, assembly GCA_964613495.1. Lineage (GTDB taxonomy): Bacteria > Acidobacteriota > UBA6911 > UBA6911 > UBA6911 > UBA6911. The sequence continues at coordinate 16,183 of CAZTHE010000023.1, forward strand.
GCAAACAGCAAAAACCTTCTCATTGGACCCTCCCGTCTCCAATGTACTCTGCGCACACGCCGCTCCTCAAGGAGACCTCTGTTAATGATGCGGGGGAAAACGAAATGGTTCAAGGCGTCACGGCAGTACCGCCCAAATCGCATCCAAGAGCTTGAGCTGCCTCCAGGCGCGGGGCCTTCGGAAGGCGGATCCGGTTGAAATTACAGGGTTTGCCGCAAATGACGCACGGCTGCCAGGGATTGCGCGGCAGTAGTCTCAAAACCGTCCCCCAGTGGCGCCCGGAAGCAGAATCAATCGATCGGATGTCTGCCGCTGACTGCAGGAGGCAGGTCGCTAGTGGAGCCGACGAGGATCGAACTCGTAACCCTCCGATTGCCTGTCGGTGCCGCGCCAACCTGTTCTTTCGAAGTGCTTCCACATCGTTAACCCGCATTATTCATGATGGTTCGTCGCGAGGCGGTGCAGACGGGCGTGGCTGCAAGGCGCGCGAAGGGAGGATTCCGGAGGCGGTCCTGCAGCGAAGCTGCAGGCCTCGACCAGTACGTCGAGGAACCGAGCGCGCGCATGAAAAGCATGCGGACGCCGCAGACATGCCCGGATCCGCCGCCGCAGCAGAAGCTTCATGAAGGATGCGGGTGAAAACTCCGCCGTCTTGCGCCAACCATCAATGGTTCGATCCGGGCCCGGATCGTCGGCGTATCGGCTGAATATTCCACTCAATCTCTACCCTGGAAGCTAACGCAGGGCTGGTGCCCGCGACCAAATCTGCACAGTCGCGGGCTGCGAAAAAGGAGGATGGCGGAGGCTCGATCGCCCTAACGGGACTAAGGCCTGTAGGACCAGAACTCCGTTGTCTCCTCACAGACGGCGGCATCCCAGTCGCCGATGAAAACATTGCCGCTCTCGATAACGGGTTCTCCCGCCGCGTGCCGGTCGAGAACCGTTCCACCCTCGCCGAAAAGAAGGAGGTACTGGACAAGCGGATCTATGACCGGGATGAAGACATGCTGTTCCATACCGGGGCATTCGGCCAGAACTCCAGTGAATTCAACCTCTTCAATACAGACCGAAGCCTTTCTGCGCTTCAGGCTACCGTCGACAGGCTGAGACAGGCAATTGAGAAGAAGTATCTGATCTATTTCGCGAGCGGCTTGCGCCTGAATCAAATGGAAAATCGCGCCCAGATGCGGGCGACGATCAACGCGGCAGTTCGTGTCAATGTTGCATTGTTTCCGATCGATACGAGAGGTCTTGACGCTTTTGCGCCTCTAGGCGACGCTTCCAAACCATCGCCCGGCGGAATTGGAATGTATACGGGCGAACTCACCATGGAAAAACTGACGAGCTTTCAAAGCTTGCAGGATTCGCTGTATGCGCTTGCCGCCGACACCGGGGGCAAGGCGATGCTCGATAATAACAGCCTCACGGATGGAATCGTGGGCGCGCAGAGGACGACGACAGGCTATGACACGATCGGTTATTATCCGGTCAACACTGCATTGGATGGGAAATTCCACCGATTAGATATCTCCCTGAGAGAAATTCCAGCTGCCAAACTGGAATTCCGCAACGGCTATTACGCAGGCAAGACTTTCGGTAAATTCTCCAGGTTCGAAAAGGAGAGACAGCTCGAAGAAGCACTCATGTTGGACGATCCAATTACCGAAGTCCCAATCGCCATGGAAATAAATCATTTCAAGTTGAATCGCGCAGAGTACTTCGTCACCGTTCACGTGAAGATACCGTGAAGCGAGATGCTGCTTGCATACGATCGCGGCGCCGATCGTTCCCGCATGGATTTTATCGGCGAAGTGAAAGACGACTGCGGCAATACGATCCGATATATGCGTGACAGGGTCGAGATCAAACTGGGCAAGGAACGAATTCAGGAATTGGCAAAGCAACCCATCCAATATGACACTGGATTCACGCTGCTTCCCGGAAAATATGTCATAAAGTTTCTGGCGCGCGACGCCGAGACCGGACGGATAGAGTCTTCGTTCGTGAGTTCTTTGCGTTTTGCAGAGAAGTTTTGCTTTCTTTTTAGAATCAAGCACTTCTGCGCTTATGTTCAGAAGCTGACCGCTGAAAGCGCGTGGCCGCTTCATAACGATCTCGAAACCTTGGTTGCGGCCAGAGGCCGCGCCAGGAACTTATGAAACATCATTCGCCATTCCGAACCTGATGAAGCCGGGCAAGACGATTCCAATCAGTTCTGTTGTTTTGGGAAATCAGTTTCTGGATATGAAGGAGGCCATTTATAATACCGCGACAGGCAAAGATGCGGGCGCCCAAACGACGAATCCGCTGGTTGTCCACGGGCGGAAACTGATCCCCAGCGTGACCCGAGTATTCAGCAAAAGCCGCGAGATGTTTATCTTTTTGCAGGCCTATCCGTAGAACGCCGCTATGGATACGCCGCTTGTTGCCTACGCGACTTTTTACCGCAACAGCGCCAAAGCATTTGAAACCGCGCCCATTGCCATCAACGGCAACGGCGGGACCGATATCAATGCGCCTCCACTGCAACTGAGCCTTTCTCTGTCCAAACTCGAACAGGGCGAATATGGCATTCAGATAACGGTCCTGGATCCAAACGGCCGCAAGGTGTCATTCTGGCGAGCGCCCGTGATGATTGTGCCGTGACTGCGGACGGGAACCCAGCCACGAATTGGCACGAATTTCACGGAAGGCGCTTGGGGGGGGCCGGAGGTCGGCCCTTCGCGCCAATTCGTGGCTGCCCTTTATCCGGATCGCACAACCGGCCAGGAGGCGGCGCGATGCCGTTTCGCTCAGGGAATCGAGTCGAGAATGGCGGTGAGCCCCGAAATCGGTATGTCTCCCGACTTTCCCCACTGCCTGGCTATGTAGCCGGCGGAGGCGCTTGGGCGGACATACCAGACACCGGTGGCCGGCCGCCACACGGCGATGTCGGCCCTGCCGTCCCCGTCATAGTCGCCGGACACCGGGGTATCGCCGTTTGCACCCCAGCTTGTTGCGGTATACCCGGCGGCACCGCTGGGACGGACGTACCAGACGCCGGTAGCCGGCCGCCACACGGCGACATCGGTCCTGCCGTCTGCATCATAATCCGCGGGAACCGGAATATCCGAAGCCGTGCCCCAGGCAGTGCTGGTATAGCTCCCCTGGACGCTGCTTCCGCGCATGTACCAGACCCCGCTGCCGGGCCGGCGCACGGCAATGTCCGTCTTTCCGTCGCCGTCATAGTCTCCGGGGACGGGAACGTCGCCGTTCACGCCCCACGAGGTCGCCGTATAGGTGGTGGGCGCTGCGCTGGGACGGATATACCAGACGCCCGTATTCGGCCGCCAGACCGCGACATCATCCCTGCCGTCGCCGTCGTAATCGCCCGGGACCGGGATGTCGGACGCGAGCCCCCAACCGGTAGCCGTATAGCCGGAAGAACCGCTGGGTCGCACGTACCAGACGCCGGAACCCGGCCGCCAGACGGCCGCATCGCTCTTGCCGTCGCCGTCATAGTCGCCGGAAACGGTAATGTCGCCGGCAAGCCCCCACTTGGTGCTGGTGTAACCGCCCGGCAGAGTGGTGGGCAAGTAGTACCAGATACCGCTCAAAGGCCGCCATACCGTCAGATCGGTTCTGCCGTCGCCGTCCATGTCGCCGTCCATACACGCGCATGATTGCTGCATTCCCTTCCATGTTTCCCCGTTTTTCAGGTCTACGAACTCCTCCACCGCCGGATTGCCGGCCGTGAGGCGGCAGTTGTACTGAAGCAGCAAACCTCCCCCGTCCAGCAGATTTGTTAGCTGGGTTATCTCAAAAGGTATTTCACCGGACAGGTGGTTGACGTTTAAAAAGAGCCTTGTCACCTTCGCCATGCTGCCCAGTTCGGGCGGGATCGACCCTGTAAGCCGGTTGTTGTTTGCCCAGAGAGTCTGCACATTGGCCAGATTGCCCAGTTCAGGCGGGATCGACCCTGTCAGCCTATTGTTGTTAAGGAAAAGACCGGTCACGCCGGCCAAATTGCCGAGCGCCGCCGGGATGGGGCCTGCGAGTTGATTATCGTTGACCGAAAACCATTGCACGTTGATCAGGTTGCCGAGTTCGGCGGGAATCGGTCCTGTCAGCTGATTGTTCTGGAGTTGCAGGTGCAGCAGACTGGTCAGGCCGCCGAGTTCGCCAGGGATCGATCCCGTCAGCCGATTGTGGTGAAGGACGAGATACTGCAGATGGGTCAGATTGCCGAGTTCCGGCGGTATCGGTCCCGTCAGTTGATTGTACTCGAAACTGAGACTTGTCGCGCTGCTCAAATGCCCGAACTCGGGCGGGATCGGACCCGACAGCTGGTTGTTGCGAAGATGGAAGAGTTGAACGCCGGCCAGGTAACCGAGTGCGGGCGGGATCGAGCCTGTCAGCTGGTTGTCCCCGAGATCGAGACCCTGCAGGGCGGCGAGACCGCCGAGCTCGGATGGTATCGACCCCGTCAGCTGGTTATTTTTGAGGTTGAGACCCTGCAGATTGGCCAGGCTGCCGAGCTGATTCGGGATCGAGCCTGTCAGCTGATTGTAATCGAGCCAGAGGCTTTCCAGGCTGGTGAGATTGCCGAGTTCGGGAGGGATGGCGCCTGTCAGTTCGTTGGTATCGAGAGTGAGATAGCGCAGGTTGCTCAAACCGCCGAGAGCGGCAGGGATGGCGCCGGCAAGCCGGTTGTTGTCGAGGCCGAGACCCTGCAGCGTGGTCAGGCCTCCCAGCTGCGCGGGAATGGATCCGCTGAGGTTGTTGGAGCCCAGGTTGATGCCGGTGACGTGGTAGGTCCCGGTTGCCTCGTCTCCCTCCAGGGTGCATGTGATCCCCTGCCACGTGCATTCGGTGCCGGAGACATCTCCCCACCCTTCGTTGAAGTCCCACGAATCTCCGTTGGTGGCGGAATAGAGCGCCAGCAGGATATCCCGTTCCGCCTTCGGGATAGGATTGGCCGCCTCCGCAGCAAGAGTCCAGCCCAGAACGACGGCAGCCAGAAGCGCCAGGCGCTTCGTCTTTGACCGCCTGCAATTTACGTTTCGCAGCCAGTTCCTTGCCATAGCAAAACCTCCGGTGAAATCTGTCCTGTTTTGTCTTCGATAACGGCTTTTGTTTGCGGCTATCCAATAAGGGAGAACGCCTCTACCGGCCTTGCGCCCACTGCAATCTGAAACACGTGAATTGCCACTATTATATTCCACCGGCGCAGCCGTGAATAGCCGTATTGGCAGGCCCGTCGAGATGACAGGTTCTCGGATTCCGCCGCCGTACGGACCGCAGGCAAAAAATCCATACCGGCGGCCCCGCAGCTGTACAAGCCGGACGGTCCGGGCCGACCTCACCCACCGCAGCCATATGGCTCATGTGCCAGGCGTTACGCCGAAAATCCGGGTGAAGTGCGGCGCTGGAATCTTCGCATTCCGTGGGCAATAGACAACATTGAGACTCGTTAATGTATTCCCGGAAAATGCGATATTCGTCGATGACGGCTGAAGCGCTCCAGGACTCGGCTCCGCAATCCATAGAATCGACCATCGGTTCTGCATTTCGCCCGCATGCTCAGGGGGTACTTCGGGCCGCATACCCTAATCTTTTCTACCTGATATCGGCCCATTTGGCTGCAAGCGGAAACCCGATTCACGCACCGGCGGCGGCTCAGTAACGCCCTCGGACCTGCCCCGCATCCGGCCGGGCCAATTCGCTCTCGTCCGCCGGGGAGATGCGCACGGCGCAGATTTTGTATTCGGGGATCCTGGCCAGCGGATCGAGGACGTCATTGGTCAGCAGGTTTGCGGCGGCCTCGGCGAAGTGGAAGGGGATGAAGACGACGCCGGGTACCGTCTTTTCCGTGACGAGTGCGCGCAGCACGATCGACCCGCGCCGCGACGTCACGCGCGCGGCCTGCCGGTCGTTCATTTTCAGACGCGCGGCATCCGCCGGGTTCAGCTCCATCAGCGCTTCCGGGTAGAGGTCGTCCAGGGCGGACTCCCGCGTCTGCGACCCTCCATGCCAATGCTCCAGCACCCGTCCCGTGGTCAGGATGAAGGGGTATCCCTCGTCGGGATTTTCGGCCGCCGGCCGGTATTCGAGCGGATGGAATTTGCCCCTCCCCCTCGGGAAATCCTCGGAAAACAGGAACGGCGTGCCGGGGTGCCCATCGTCCCAGACGGGGACCTGCAATCCCACACCTTCGATCCGCGGGTATTTCACCCCGGCGTATTCCGGAACTAGCGTTCCCATTTCGTCCAGGATCTCGGAAGGATGCCGATACTCCCAATGGGCGGAAACCGTCCTGCCCAATCGCCGCTCGAGGCGGGCCGCAAGATCGCAGAGGATCCGCCAATCGGGCCGCGAACTGCCGCTCGGCCACAGAGCCTGCCGCACCCGCTGCACACGCCGGTCGGTGTTGGTGAACGTCCCGTCCTTCTCGGCCCAGGAAGCCGCGGGGAGGAAGACGTCGGCAAACGCGCCCGATTCGTTGAGGAACAGGTCGTGGGCAACCATGAATTCCAGCTTCTCGATTTGCCGGCGCGTGTGGTTGAGATTGGGTTCGGACATCATGGGGTTCTCCCCCATGACGTAGAGCGCGCGAACGCCGCCGGGAGCGATAGAACCGATAATCTCGGTGGTAGTCAAACCCGGCTTGCGGTTCAATCCTCCCGCTTCCACATGCCATGCGCGTTCGAATTTGGCGGCGGCCTCCTCGCTGTCCACCTTCTGGTAGCCGGGATAATGCCAGGGCATGATGCCCGAATCGGATGCGCCCTGGACGTTGTTCTGACCGCGCAACGGGTTCAGCCCGTTGCCCCGGCGCCCGATGTGGCCGGTCAGAAGCGCCAGGTGGATCAGGCTGAACGCGTTGTCCGTGCCGTGCGAACTCTCCGGCACGCCCAGCGACCAGTAGATGGCGGCGTTGTCCGCCGTGGCGTACAGCCGCGCGGCCTCGACGATCAGCTCGCGGCCCACGCCGGAAACGGACTCGGCAAATTCCGGCGTGAATTTCGCCATCGATGCCGCAAAAGCCTCGAAGTTTTCCGTTCGGGCCCGGATGAATTCTTCGTTATACAGGTTCTCTTTAAGGATCACATGCGCCATAGCGGAGAAAACCGCGACGTCGGTGCCGGGCCGGATCGGCAGCCACAACGTCGCATAGTTCACCATTTCCACGCGGCGCGGGTCGACGACGATCAGTTTGGCGCCGAATTTCCGCACGGCCTGTTTCATCTGTATGGCGATGATGGGATGGTTCTCTGCGGTATTGGATCCCGTGACGATGAAGACGTCATTGTGGATGACCTCCGCGGCCGTATTGCTCATGGCGGCGGAGCCAATCGCCATCTGCAGCGCCACCACGCTGCCGGCGTGGCACAGCCGGGTGCAGTGATCGATGTGATTGGTCCGAAGGAGCGCCCGGAACAACTTCTGCAGCAGGTAGTTGTCTTCGTTCGTGGCTTTGGCGCTGCCGTATGCCGCGATGGCGTTGCCCCCGTCCCGCAGGTAAATCTCCGCGAGACGGTCGGCGGCAAAATCCAGCGCCTCGTCCCACCCGGCCTCCCGCCACTCGCCGCGGTCGAATGCCTGGGTTCGCCTGCCCGGCGCCTGCGGCGACTTGCGCAGGAGCGGCACGGTAACCCGCCTGGGGCTATAGATGAAGTCGTAGCCGTAGCGCCCCTTGACGCAGAGATTGCCGTGGTTGACGACGGCGTCGAAAGGAGACGTGACTTTGTAGAGAACCTCGTGCCCGCCTTCGTTCCTGATATGCAATTCAAGCTTGCATCCCACGCCGCAGTAGGGGCATGTAGTGGTGACCACCCGATCGGGCCGGATCATAGTTTTCTCCTTCTTCCACGCGGCGGCGCTATGCGGGACGACCGCCGCGGGCCGGTCCATTTCCCGCAGGCTTCGCCCGGCGAGTGACGGCCAGAACCTCTTCCAAGGGCAGCTTCCGCTCCAGGAGCCACTCGCGCCTGGGCTTGAGGGCCCCCGTCGGGCAGACCCCCACGCACTGGCCGCAGAACACACAGGTAGTCTCGGGCATGGGCCTGTGATAAAAGGTGGAGATCTGCGTCTCAAACCCGCGCCGCTCAAAATTTATCGCATAGGCATACTGGGCATCCGAGGCGCAAACCTGCACGCAGCGCCAGCACAGGATGCATTTCGCGTAATCGCGGACATACATGGGATTGTCGTCCAAGATCGGGGGCTCGCGCCGTTTGGCCTTCGGGAAGCGCCCCGGATCCGCGTCGTATTCCCGCATCATCCGCAGGATCTCCGGGGCGTCGGACACATCCACCGATGCGGACAGCATCTCGAGAATAGTGCGGCGGGCGCGCATCACGCGATCGGCGGCGGTATCGACCTTCATCCCTTCGGACACGCGCGCGACACAGGCGGGGACCAGGGTCCGGGACCCTTCGACCTGAACGACGCAGATGCGGCAAAGCGCGTTGGCCGTGCAGAAATCGTGGTAGCAGAGAGTCGGGATGGAGATGCCCGCAGACTCGGCGGCTTTCAGGATCGTGCTCGCCGCGGGGACGGAGTGCGTTCTGCCGTTTAGAGTTATGTTGATCAATTCCGACATGATCACCCCTTATGGCACAAGGCGGGGCCAGAGCTTCAGGGCGCTCAGCACGGCCGACGCCGCCGTCTGGCCCAGCCCGCACAGTGAAGCCTCGGTCATGGCCGTGCCGATCTCGATGAGGCGCTCCTGATCCCCGGGCAGGCTCTCGCCTTTCGCCACCCGCTGCAGAATTTCGTGCTGCCGCTGGGTTCCGAGCTGGCACGGGAAGCACTTCCCGCAGGATTCATCCGCGAAGAAGCGCGCCAGCCGGAGAAGCACATCCCGCATATCGCGCGCATCGTTGAAGACGGTGACCACGCCCGCTCCCAGCGGGATCCCGGCGGAGCGAAGATCTTCGAACGACAGGCGGACGTCCAGGTCTTTCTCCGTTGCGAAAGCCCCGGCGGCGCCCCCCATGAGAATGGCCTGCAGCCGGCTTCCGCCGCGTATGCCTCCCGCCAGGTCGTAAAGCAGGTGACGGATGGTGACTCCAAACGGGACTTCATACAGGCCCGGGCGCGCGACGTCTCCCGAGACGCAGAAGAGCTTCGGACCGGGGGATTTCGCGGTGCCGATCCTGCGGTACTCGGCGGCCCCCCGGGAGAGGATCAGGGGGACATTGCAGAGCGTCTCGACATTATTGATTGCCGTCGGCCTGCCGAACAAACCGCACGTCGTGGGGAAAGGCGGCTTTACCCGGGGAAAACCGCGGCCGCCTTCGATCGCCTCGAACAGGGCCGTCTCTTCGCCGCAGATATAGGCGCCGGCGCCGCGCCGCAGCTCCACGTCAAAGTCAAACCCGGAACCGAAAATGTCCGGTCCCAGCAGCCGGGAACCCCGCGCGTCGCTGACCGCATGCGCCAGCACCCGCAACGCATGCGGATATTCCGCGCGAACGAAGACGTAGCCCTTGTTCGCCCCGACGGCGCGGGCGGCGATTATGAGCCCTTCGAGGACCCGGTGCGGGTCCTCTTCCATGAGCACCCGGTCCTTGAACGCGCCGGGTTCCGCCTCGTCGCCGTTGCAGACCACGTACTTCGGCCGGCCCGCGGCATTGGCTGTCCCCTCCCACTTCAAGCCGGCGGGAAAGGCGGCTCCCCCGCGCCCGACCAGTCCCGACGCCTTGATCTCCTCGACGACCTCGACGGGGGACAGCTCGAGGGCCCTTCGCAGCGCCTTGTAGCCGCCGGCGGCCTCATATTCCCCGAGCGACGTGGCGCGTCCCTTGCCGCAATTTTCCGTCAGGAGGGAAACGTCGCCCCCGATAATGCTGAACGGCATTTCGCCTATGGATTCGCCGACGCCCGTCTCCACGGAGGCATCCACCCGCCCCCGCTGCCTCTCGCGGACCATCACCGCCGGCGCGTGTTCACAGAGCCCCAGGCAGGCCGCAGACTCCAGCGTCACGCTCTCCCCGAGCCGCTCCCGGCGTGCCATCATCTTCATCACGGCGCCCGATCCGGCTTGCGCGCACACGGGATCGTTGCAGACGCGTACGACCGTCCTGCCCACCGGCTCGCGAAAGAAGTGCGCGTAGAAGTCGATCACGCCGAAGACCTCGGACAACGGGACGCCCAGCGCCCGCCCGACCTCGGCGGCCACGGCCTCGGGAAGATATCCGTGAAGATCCTGTGCGGCATGCAGCGCCGGAAGCAGCGCGGTTCTCCCTTGCGGGATGAATTCCCGGAGGGCCGCGCGAATCGGTGTCAAATCAATTTCAGGCATGACCCACCCGCACGTGGACAAAGGTGACTTTCATCGGACTCCTGGGAGGGGTAGGAATCCCGGCCAATTCAGCCGCAACCGCTTTGCTGGAACTATATCACGCCGACCCGGGCTGCCGGAATGAGGGATGTGCAAATATATTTCCGGCCGTGCGGCCCCAGAGGGATTCTGAGTTTTGATGGATTTTGCTAAACTATTGATTTTATTGGTGGAGCTGACGAAAATCGAACTCGTGACCTCCCGACTGCAGTTGCTGGCTAAATATTGCGTCTATGGCATTTACACGACTAACGGTCCGTGAATTCCAGCATATTCCCGCAAAAAATCGACAAAAACGCACCCCAGGCGCACCCGGATTCTCCCTTTCGGTTCTCCCAATCTGCCCCATTTCTGGAATGCAAACCGCGCGACCCGCATGAAAATCGGCGTAGAAAAAGGCGAAAGAGCCCCCTTGCGGCGCCCGATACTTTTCCATGCCTCATGGCGACCCAAATACAAATAGTTGATTATAGGATGGCATTAATTCGGGAAGCTGACAATAAAGATGAGGAGTTACCGAGGTGCGGGCATTTAGTCGCGAAGCTGCGGCCTGACTTGGGCTGATTGCGATGAGGCGACATGGATTGCGGGGGGGAGTCACCCGCCGCGCAATCCGATCGAGGAATGCGTCCGAGGGATAGGTAGCATAAGCTGCCGGCCGGTTTCGAATTCGCCAGGCCGCCCAGCGACTCGACGAGTTCACCGACCAGGGACGGAGCATCCGCCTCGACGAATTCCGGCGCCGGGCATCGCCGTTCCGGCGCGGTCGACCGACGCGGATAACGGCGCCGCTCTCGCCCCGGCGGAGGAGATCGAGGTCCGGCGTGGCAATGGGATGATCCAGGCCGGCCCGATCCTCGCGGTCCTTCGGGCAAATGGCATCCCCGCGCGGACACGCGGCGAGGCCTTCGGCCGCATCTACGGCCTCGCCATGAATGGACTCGGCCAGGCTGCAATAAGGCGAAAGCCTATCCACAATCCGTTTCCCGCGCCTGGATTCGGCTGCAAAATCTACCCGTAAGGAGTACCAAAGCATCGAGGATTACATATTGTTTCGCCCGAAGCGTTTATATTTCACATTTTTGCGTCTGGATCGGCAAGACTGCCGGATGGCGCCAGAGCGACGGCAGGGCCCATCTCGACCACGCAGGACCCGGAACCATCAAACTTGCAGTCCTGCGGATTCCGGCTCAGGCCTCGCACTACAGATCCAGAAAATCTCTGAGTGCCGTTTTTATGTTTTCGATGAGGGCTTCAGGCAGTATTCCCAATTCCTTGCGGAACAGGGAATTGTCCCAAGCCAGGATCTGGTCAACGAGGGCGTCGCTGTCAGATTCGAGTCCACACGTCCCCCGGGAAATGCGCACGCGCAAAGGAAATGCATCTCCGGGAGTCAGCTTTGTGGTCAGAGGCAGGACTACCGTGCTTTCAAGCCCCGCTTCGCTGAATTCCGAAGGCTGGATGGCTAGGCAAGGGCGCTTCTTCCCTGGCTTTGTTCCGACTCGCGGCTCGAGATCGACGATATAGAGGTGCCATTGACGAGGGATCACGATCCGCTCCTTTTCAGCCGGGAATACGGACGGAAGTCTGCATTCACCTGTTGGCTCGTTTTGGCGGCTAAGGCAGCTGCCCGTTTCCAGCGCAATATTCTTTCTTTGCGGTCCGCTTCCTTCTCCAGCAGCGCGATCGCGGCCCGGACGATGTCCACCTTGCGCGCGATCTTCAGGCGGCGCTTGAGATTATCGATGCGGCGATCATCCTCTTCCTGGATCATTAACGGTTTGCCCATATATATCTCCTAATATACTTGAAAGTATATCACAGCCAACGGAGATGCAGAACTGTTTTAACCACTGAAAGGAAAACATCATGGGTGAAGGCGTAATCGGATTAGGCACGTTGCTCAAAATCGGCGACGGGGACATGCCGGAAGCATTCACGGCCATCCCCGAAGTGAAGGACATCACGGGGCCGGGGCTCACGCGGGAGTTCGCGGAGTTCAAGCACCAGCAGTCGGCAAGCGGCTACCGGGAATACAAGCCGACGTTCAAGAACTCGGTCAACGTCACGTTCAAGTGCAATTTCCTGCCCGACGGCTCGACGCAGGGGTTCGCCACCACGGGCAAGCTCAAGGACTACAAGGACGGCCAGCTGCGCAACTTCCAGCTGCTCTTCCCCGACGCCGGTGCCACGCTCGCGTCTTTCGCGGCTTATGTCGCTAACATCCAGCCCACAGCGCCCGTTGGCTCGGCGCTCGAACTCAGCGTGACGCTTCGCATCACCGGGCCGGTGACCTGGAGCTAGAAATGACCCAACTGACCCCGGAACAGATACTCGCCGCGGATGCGAGACTTCCGGACCAAGGCGTTTATATTTCACAGTATTATCGAGATTGTTGCAGGGTCAGGACGTTTGCACAATTTCAGATTGACCAGGTTTCCAGGTTTTGCGTTTTCTAACGGGTTTTAAGGCTTTAGGGCGATCTCTGCTGAATGCCTGCCGTTTATCCGAGCAGGAAACGTTGAGGACTGGCAGACGTATCTAATATTGCAAGCCCTTTGGATAATTTCATTTAGGGTAAACCACCGCCTCCAGCGGTGCGGCTCGAAAGGCAGTCTTTGGAGTGCGACAGCCAGCTGCCGCACTTTAAATATAATATAAAAAGAACTTGCGGATGCTCCGGATTAGGACATACTAGGCCATTAAATGGGTAGTTTGGACTAAAAATCCCATTTTGTTGCTAAACGCTTGAATGTAGATGCACTGTCATTTTGCATGCCAATATTCCCATCCAATCGAGCGCTGTCCCACTCAGGCCGGACAAGGACATATGCTTTTTCCAACGAAGCGCCAACCTTAAGGAGGACGTTTTATGTCTGATGACAACATCAATAATAATGAAGGAAAAGGGCTCAATCGAAGGGGCTTCCTAAAAAGTGCGGGTGTAGCCGTGGCTGGAGGCACTCTGGGCGCAGGGCTGACGCTTACGAACAGCCAAAGCGCCACGGCAGCCGCGCCGCCATCACCGGCAATGCCTGCCACGATCCTCGAGTACGATTGTCCTATCGATGGAAAAGTCTTCAATACCATGGCCTTGCTGCAACAGCATTATACGGAAGCACATGCCGGTGCAATAACTCCGGTGGTCGTCAAACTCAACGTGAACGGCAAAAACCATGATGTCTTAGTCGAGCCCCACTGGACATTGCAGCGTACGCTCCAATACAGACTTGGCTTGACCGGCGCAAAGCAAATGTGCGATCGAGGGGGCTGCGGTTCCTGCACCGTCATTATCGACAATAGAGCGGTGCTTTCCTGCATAACGCTCGCGGTGGAGTGCGAAGGCAAAAAAATCGAAACCGTCGAGGGAATCGCCGCAAATAAGAAATGGGAGCCTCTCCTGAAATCCTATTGCCGATGGGATGCGATGCAGTGCGGCTATTGCACCCCCGGTTATGTTGTATCTGCAAAGGCTCTTCTGGATAAGAACCCCCGCCCGACGGAAGAGGACTGCAAGCAGGCGCTGGCCGGAAATATCTGCTGTTGCGGGACTTATCCGCGACATCCGACTGCAATTATGGAAGCAGCTCCACAGATAACGAAAGGAGCATAACATGGCTGATCAGGGAATCAATGGAGACAGGAAAGTATTCAGGGTTGTCGGAAAAGCGAATCTTCCAGGCGTAAAATCCTGGGACCAGGTGACCGGCGTCGCAAAATTCGGTCCGGATTATGTCATTCCCAAAATGCTCCACGCGAAGTTTCTCCGCTGCCCTCATGCAAACGCGCGCATCAAGAGCATAGACACCAGCAAGGCCAAGGCGCTTCCGGGAGTTTTCGATATTTATACCTGGGAAGATCTCAAAAGCGGCGGCGGCGGCGGTCGAGGCGGCGGCATGATGGGCGGCTTCGGCGGCATGGGGGGCGGCGGCGGTATGCTGAGCGACGCCATTGACCAGGAGGGCGCCGAAGTGGGCGCTATTGTCCTCGCTGAAAGCGAAGACATCTGCGAGGCGGCATTAAGGCAGCTGCATAAGGATGTTGAATGGGAAGTGCTGCCATTTGTTGTCGATGTCCGCAAAGGAAGAGCCCCCGATGCTCCCGTGATCCGTCCGGTAGCTGCATCCGGCGGAAGCCCCAAAAGCGGCGGCGGCATGGGCGGCGGTATGATGGGCGGCGGTCGAGGCGGCGGCATGGGCGGCGGCGGCGCTGCCAAGAAGGGAAATGTGCAGGTCTTCAGCCAAAATAACAGCGGCGATGTCGAAGTCGGTTTTAAGGAAGCCGACATCATCCTCGAATATGACGTGAATACCGCGGCTTTTGCCGGTCATCTGCCCACTCCCATGGGCGCTGTCGCCTGGTATGATCAGAACTCACAATTACACCTCGAAGGCGATCCCTGGTCGGGCCAAGGCATTCAGGAGTGTGTGTATGTGGGCGGCAGGTATTGCGACTGGGGCGCCCGCAAGTCCGCGCAAATTGCCCCAACGCTCGCTCAAAAGGCTAAAAGGCCGGTTCGATGCATGAATAGCCGTTATGACCAATACGACTTCAATATGAATGATCGCTTTGTTCATATGAGGATCGGGATTAAAAATAACGGCCTGATCACGGCGATCAGCGATTTTTCCATCGCAGACAACGGGATTAATGGAAGCTCCAGTTTTGGAACTACCGTGGACCAGAGCTATGGCCCCTATTACACCTCCCGCTGCAAGAATATCAAGCAGATCATGGAGGCCGTGGACAGCAACCGCGGAAAGATGTATCTGAGCGGCCAACACAATCCAATGGGTTGGGACGCCCTGATGGTGGGCTATTACGTGATTGCTGAAAAATTGGGCAAGGACGTGATAGACATCGCGACACTGAATCTCCATGGGCCGGATTCCCAGGACGATCCCAATCCTGTACCCAGCTATGAAGCCTGTGTCGCAGAAGTGAAGAAGATGATGAATTGGAACTGGCATAAAGCCGGCGCCAAAAAGCTTGCCGACGGACGCATGCACGGAGCAAGCTTCCGCTACGGCCAGTGCCCGCGGCATTCCGTAATGGGGAGTTATAATCCCACGATCCATCTCAAGGACGGCGTCATCCATCTGACGGCCAAGGGCCAGGTAATCGGCCATTATGGCTATGAATGCAACATGATGGTCATTGCCGAAGAACTGGGACTGGAGTATGAAGATATCAAAATGGATTTCAGTTACAATGACAGGTATAGGCCCTATGGCGGCGGCGCCGATGGGTCGACAGCCTCTTCCTATGCCATAAAAGAGTGCGCCAATAAGCTGAAAACGCTTATCCTGGAAGCTGCTGTTGCAGAAGCAACGAATCCTCCCGCGGACAGCAAACTGACAGGACCCAATCCATTCAAGGGGCTGAAGCCGGAAGATCTGGACATGCAAAATGGCCGGATTGTTGTCAAGTCCGATCCCGGCAAAGGCCTTCCGCTCAAGCAGGCTGTTCGGCAGAATGTAAGCGCCAGCTACAACGGCAAACCTCCAACTTCCGTCTGGACTACGGGAGGCAAGAAGTTGGATGCCATGAATGTGGCCACGTGCGAAGTTGCCGTCGACACCGAAACTGGAATGGTGGAAATCCTCCGGTTCGGAGTCGTTGCGGATCCAGGGAAAGTGTTGAGGCAGACATCGATGGAGGGCCAGATTCACCAGGTGATGGATTTCTCTACCGGATGCCAGACCAAGGAGGAATTTGTCTTCGACCCGAACACCGGGGTGAGACTCAGCACGAATATATTCGACTACAAAAAGGTGAGCATGCTGGACATGCCTCGAGTGGATACGAAGCTTCTTGAGACGCGCTGCAGCAACGCCGCTTACGGCGGCAGCGGCATCAGCCATTCTCTGGCAAATACGCATCTCATCATCATGGCGATCCACAACGCAATCGGCAAATGGGTCGAGTCGCCGGCGACGCCGGAAAAGGTCTTAAAAGCGCTGGGCAAGGCATAGGAGAACGTACGATGAAATCATTCAAACACTTGAATGCGAAAACCCTGGCGGAGGCTGAAGCCGCTCTTGCCGGCGGCAAGGAAACGGTTATCGCCGGCGGCACCGATTTGATCGGCACACTCAAAGACAATATCCAGCATCCCCAATACCCCTCGAGTCTTGTCAATATCAAGACGATTGTTCCGAGTCTCGATTACATCAAGGAAGAGGGAGGCATGTTGAAAATAGGCGCAACCACCCGCCTGGCCGACATTGCCGGCAATAAAATTATAAAGCAGAAATACACGGCGCTGGCGCAGGCTGCGTCGCGCGTGGCGACGCCGCATGTCCGCGACATGGGGACCATCGCCGGCAATATCGCGCAGCTGCATCGCTGCTGGTATTTCCGCAAGCCCGAAAATCGGTTTCCCTGCATCCGTAAGGGCGGGAGCACCTGTTACGCGATGTCGGGCGACAACCGGTATCACTCGATCATGGGCGCCGCCACCGGGGTTGCCTGCATCGCCGTGCATCCCAGCGATACGGCGCCGGCCCTGATTGCGTTGAACGCAAAAGTGGTGACGACGGCCCGCACGATTCCTATCGAGGAATTCTTCACCGTTGCAAAACCGAATAATACGGTGCTGGCTGCGAATGAAATTATCACCGAAATTCAGGTGCCGGCGCCTCCTGCCGGGGCCAAGAGCGCATTCCTGAAATTCGCCATCCGTAAATCCATCGATTTCCCGATTGTTAACTGCGCCGTTCTCGTTGGCGGCGGAGCGCCTCGCATCGCCCTGAACGCTGTAGGGCCCAAGCCCTATCGTGCAACCAAAGCGGAAGCGGCTCTCGCAGGCAAGAAAATCGATGCCACGACTGCGGCGGCAGCCGGAGAAGCCGCGGTGGCGGACGCCAGGCCGCTGCCTGAAACCAAATACAAGGTGCAGATAGCCAGGACGTTGGTAAAACGGGCGCTCCTGGCCGCCGTTTAGTTACGAATTTTTGGACGCGGAATCCATGTAAGAACGCGGAAAAAACCTCATCGTTCTGTGTTCTTCCGTGTATTCCGCGTCCGTTTTTTAAGGTTTAGAAGGCTCTGCTCCTTGACTTTCAGCGGTTCTGCCAGGATTATTGCCTGCCTCG
The DNA here is from genome assembly GCA_964613495.1 of uncultured Acidobacteriota bacterium. Classification (GTDB taxonomy): domain Bacteria; phylum Acidobacteriota; class UBA6911; order UBA6911; family UBA6911; genus UBA6911. The sequence continues at coordinate 33,607 of CAZTHE010000023.1, forward strand.
CTTGATCGCATCCAACGCCCCATCGAATATCCGTAGAAAACGACAAATATTCGCGGTTTGTATTTCCCAGCCCCAAAGGGGATACGCATATCAGACACCCCCAGAAAGCGCTGGAGCGGATCCAGAAGGCCACGAAAATCGATTTTGTCGGCAATGATTTCCGGCGCACCCCCGCAAGTCTGATGACGGGAATGAGAATTCCGAGGTTGACCGTGAAAAAGATCCTGAATCACGTTGAGAGGGAAATCACGGCCGTCTATGACCGGCACGGTTGCGATGCGGAAAAGCGGGAAGCCCTCGAAACCTGGGCCGCATGCCTCATGAAGATTGTGTCCGAGGCTCCTGTAGCGCAAAAAGTCGCGACACCATCGGCTTAAGATACCAGCCGATCCAACACTGCCAGCTTTTGCCGCTACGATGCTACAACCCGCAGCTGGCCTGGATTTGGACGGATTTTCGATACGCTACATGAGATTTCGACAAGTGATACACAAAGGGGGAAGCGCTTCGCGCCGGTCAGAGTCATCCCACGCTGGCGCTATATGAACCACGCGCAATCCCGCAATGGATAATCTCTTAAGGGAGAGATGATCCGCGGAATCGCAACTTGATTCGATATTGATTTCTTCCAAGGCACCCGAAACCGCGACAAGCCGCACGCAGGTTGAGCATTTCCTGGATCCAGAAAATGAAAGTGAGCAGCTTGATACAATTCAAAGAAATGAAACTGGGGACGTTGCCCCATCGCAATTGGGATGGTTGATTAAATGCAGATAATTGGGAATAGGAAAGAGGCTCCATTCCCCAACCTCCTGCCTCAGAAGAATCAGAAATCAAATAAATACAATTGTTTGTCCTTGTTGCGCAGATACTGCTTCGCCTCTTTCCAGTATTCCCGAGCTGCGGCAAGGATCGCTTCCGCCTCAGCATTCGAAACAAGATCTGCCGGTTGATACACACACTCATTGCGGATCCGCCGATAATGGTCAAGGCGTTTTATCAACGGCTGAAGCTTCTCACCCAGAAACATTCCTGCGACCAGAAATGCCGTGTGGTGCTGTCCGCCGTCGTCAGGACGATATCCGTTTATCAGCATTATGGCGCGCGACAACTGCAACAGTCCGTCATACGCTGCCTTGAAGGCAGTTTCGTTAAAGCGCGAGATCACCGCCTGGGCGGCTTGAAAATTCCGATGAGCAGAAGCAAGCAAACCGTCAAGATACTGCCGGTCGGCAGCCTGTTTCTTAATCTTCCCTTGCTTGAGCAGCTCGTTTAACGAGATTTCCAAATTCATCCGGGTCTCCATTCAACAGCACAATGCGCTTTACAATATCTCTGTGAAAAAAGGATGTACTGATTTTGTTTGTAAATTCATCGACTGAACTCAGATGGTAGTTGACCTCCCGTCCGACGGCTCTCTCAGCCGCATCCACTGCTGCGTGGACATCCGCGTCACGAGGAGTGCCCAGCACATATACATCGATATCGGAATCATTCGTCATCCCGCCCTTGGCATACGATCCGTATATAAACGCAAAGGTGATGCCCGGCACCGATGCAAAGCGCTCCCTCAAAAGATGCTCAACACCAAAAGTCTTCCGAATAATGGCTTTAAGCTCCTTAAGTAGCGGATTTTTCTTGTCCAGGAAATAGTACACTTGATTGCCGCGACGCTCCCGGGCCACAATACCTGCAGAAGCCAGACGCCGCAATTCACGCTGGGTCGTACCCGCTGAAGTGCCTACCAAGCGGGCAAGCTCATTAATATAAAAAGCCTTGTGCGGATTATAAATAAATAAGCGCAGCATATTCCGCCGTATCGATGAACGAGATATTATGTCCAGCATGCGCCCTCCGATACTCAATAATGAGTACGATTATACTCAATTATGAGTATTACGTCAAATCACTGCTGCTGCGACAACCGAGTAAACCCGGTCAGCGTCCCCCGGTTTTTCAGGATTTGGAAAAAGGATAGTATCCCTAAAAGAACAATCCCAAATTTACCCCCCATGCAAGGATTGGCGGTTAAACAATGCGATCTCAGGCAGGTCTAAAACAAAGGGAAATAAGGAGTTGTTTGGTGGAGCTGACGAGGATCGAACTCGTGACCTCCTGACTGCCAGCTCGGTTCCCGCCCTTTAGAATCAACAACTTACCGTTTTATTTGCCGTTTCGCTGGGAAAAGTACGGAAATCTACCCCTGAAACGGTAAACAAATCCTCCGAACCTCCGCACCAAACGGCGAGCAAACGGCAAGCAACCCGAATGCGGATTGCGGGCATCCTGAAACTCGCCTCCATAATCTCCGGCGGAAATTCAGAGGCCGAAAATGCAGCGAGGCTATACCCTCCTCTGGAGGAAGATCTGGGCCAATCCCGTGCTCTGCGAACCCGGCAGGAAGTTCTCCCGGCTCGAAGCGTGGCTCTACATTATTAATGTCCTGGCGGCCGGCGTTGATGACGAGAAAACCGGGCTCAAGCGCGGAGAGTTCGTTGCCAGCATCCGGTTCCTCGCCGAGTGCTTCAGCTGGAGCCACGGCACGACTCAGCGCTTTGTCGACCACTTGCTCGAACACACAATGATTTCGAGGGTGGTACGCGAAGCGGTACGGCAGCCGGTACAGGATGCGGGACACTTTATTGTCTGCGAGTATGAGACTTACAACCAGGCGCGGTACGCTGACCGATACGGCAAGCGGTACGCCGAGCGGTACAAAATAAAAGAAGTAATAAAAGAAGGTTTAAAAGAAGTAGAAAAAAAAGACACACACGTGCCTTCCGGCGAAGGCGTGACCGTGTCCCCCAAAATTCTTGTGGAAATCTACCGGCAACAAAACGTGTCGCTGCCCGAGGTGAAGGCGCTTACTTCCGAAAGGCTGAAGAAGTGCCGGTTAAGGATTAACCAGGCCGTCCGTGACGGATGCCTTGAACAATACCTCGAAGACTTTGCGTCGGCAGTCAAAAAAGCTCAGCAAACGCCCTTCCTTCGCGGAGAAGGGCCTCGCGGCTGGCGGGCGAGCTTCGACTGGTTTGTTGCCAATCACGTGAACATCTACGCCGTTCTGGAAGGAAAGTACGACGGTCAGCCGGCGAGGCAAAACAATGGAAATGGAGGGAATCATGCAGGCTCTGGCGACTACTTTGACTGCGGTCCAGGGGAAACTTCATCCCGGAAAACCACCCGAGGCTACCCGATTTACCGGCCCAGGCAGTGAACCGCTTTGCGCTCTCTGCGGCGGCACGGGCTGGCGCCGGGCCGAGAATGAAGAGTTCATCGGGCTGAAGCGCTGCATTTGCGTCAAAGCAAAAATCCGCGCGGCCCGCCTCTCCGTCATTCCGGAGCGATTCAGGGGAAGCACGTTCGAATCCTACCGGCCGAGGAATCCGATGCAGGAAAGAGCGCTGGCTCTGATTCGAAAGAATCCGGATGGCGGGTGGTATTTGACCGGAGGCTACGGCAGCGGGAAAACGCATTTGCTGTATGCGCAATACCGGGAGATGGCGACAGAAGGAAAGGTCTGCTGCCACGTCCGCACAACCCAGGAACTGGTCGAGGAACTGAGGCGGGCCGAGTTCGACGACCATTTCGTTTCGCCGGTTCTTGCGGCCGCATCCAAGCGGGAGCGCTGCCACTTGTTCTGGGATGACATCGATAAGCTGAAGCCGACTGATTTCAAGACCGAAGTCTTATTCAACCTGGTTGACACTCTTTACAGGCAGAATCACGGGTTGACTGTTACATGCAATTATTCCATGCACGACCTGGTCGAGCGTGATTGCCTGCATCCGGCTATCGTCCGCCGTCTGGACGATATGTGCGGCGTGATTGAGCTTTGATTCCGGTAAGCGAAAAATAGAGGCGACCGAAGACATCCAACCGCTTCCGCGTCCGTATTTTCCGCACAAACCGGACGGACTCGGAAAGTTCAACAAATGGATAGGGATACCGCCGGACAACTGTCCGCGGGAAATCCCTCCGTTTCACCCCCCCTTTAGGGGGTGAACGGAACGGACGAAAACGGAAAATGCTCTCCGAGGAAGTCGTGGGATTGATGAGACAGCCGAATTCCTGAAGTTCTCAATGAGACAGTTTTGGCAGAGGATAGATCTAGAATTCCGGATGCAATTTATCGGAACTTCGTTTCTTGGGGCTTATCAACCACAGTTCCAATCTTTTTCCTTCAAAGGGCTTTTGAGCACGGGGAATACAATCGGATGTCAAAGCAGATCAATAATCCTGATGTATTGGGAGGATCCCATGCGGCTGGCGAGCAGATTGAATTGATCCAAATGCGACCGCTTTTCTGTTTACTAAGCCAAAGCAATAGTCCTATCATTGGCGAAACACTTATCACTAAAACAGGTTCATCGTAGTGACGCAGGTGGGCCACTATGGAAAAGACGATCTGGAAGTATTCGGTATTTCTTGGGAATCATGAGCACTCTCTTGGGTTTCCGATAATGGCTTCATGTAAATTTTATTGAATTTCAGGTTCGGATTTAATCTGTTGGATGTTAGAAATTAACTCAATTGGTACAGAGGTATAGGCATGAAAAAGAATATATCGATTCTAGTGTCTGCTCGTCTTACTGTCTTTGCTCTAAATCTATTAGCTCTGGTCTTGGGGTTCATTCGAATCTTTTCACCCGATGCTTTCATTGTAGGGCAGGTATTTGGTTTACTCGCTCTCTGTCTGTTTGCAGCCAATGCTGTCCTGGCCGCACTTGAAGATTTCCGGAATAAAAGCGCACGGCTTTTTCTCGCATTGCTCCTGCTTGGCTTTTTGTTGCATCCGTTCCTGCTTTCAGGCTATGGAGCTGCAAAAGAAGTGCCTTTGTGGTTGCCGCTGTCGGTGTACTTCATTGTTCTGTTCCCACTGGCAATCGCGGCCATCCTTACTCGCCCGGGCTCTCCAGCTGGAATTTATGCGATGAAGACAGTTGGTGTCGAGCCCGGCTCCTCCCCCAAACCGAAAGTCTCTGTTCTACGACTCATCCTTGGAGTCGTCGCCTTCCTGGTAGGTGCACTCTGCATTCTTACAAGCATTCGTACATTTTATATCGCCGATCAAAACTTTGGACAGCTTGTACTTCCGGCTATTTTGCCCTTCTGGGCGCCTTTGTTTTTCGCTCTCGCAGGCATAGCCTGGCGATGGATGCGCCGATCGCACCTTTTTTACAGACGACCTGGTTTAAGCACGTTTGCCGTGGTCCCCGCACTTGCGGCTGCTGTAATCTCCTTAATACCGCTTGTCAGCCTGCCTGCAGTTTCGGCGCGAGCCGAAACAGTCTTTTCGAGGCTACATGGGGCAGAAGAATGGAGTTTCAGGACAGTAATCGATCGACCGGCATTCGATCTTGGTGCCTTCCTTGTTGGTTCACGCCACAAGGCCGCTCAGTATTCACTCGACCTACCGTACCTGACTGAAAGAGACCGAAGGGATCGTGAGCATACCTTCCGGTTCGACTGGTGGCATCCGCAGGAATCAGGCCGTTTCCCCGTCCTTATCCGTATCCATGGTGGAGCTTGGGTCACCGGCGATAAGGGACGGAGTAATATGAATGGCATGAACCGTCATTTCGCCTCGCTCGGTTATAGTGTTTTCGACGTTCAGTACGGTCTCAATGACTCCCCAATATTCACCCTTCCGTCAGCGCCGCCAAAGGAAGTAGTCGGGCCCTACGGGATTGACGATATGGTCCGTCAGCTTGCCACTTTTAGTACATTCCTAGCCGATCATGCGGACGAATATAATGCAGACTTGGAGTCGGTATTCATCTCGGGTGGATCAGCTGGAGGACAATTGGCGATTGCACTCGCATTCTCGGATAATGAATCGTGGCGTGCCGTCCATCCAGAGCTTTCAATCGATCCGCGACTTACAGTAAAAGGCGTTATCCCCTTTTATCCCGCCGTTGGCATCGCGGATGACATGAATATTCCCGGAAGTCCCGAACTCATTGACCCGATTCTGCTGGCAGGGTCAGACAGTCCACCACTTCTCGTCTATCAAGGGGGTGTTGATGTCATGGTTCCTGAAGCGAATACTGTCGCCTTCATGGAGGAGTATCGTAAAAAAGGAGGAATCGTTGTTCCAGTAATATTTCCAGCTTCTGGACATGAAAGCGACTTCGCGTTCTGGGGCCCTTACAACCAGCTGTTCACCGCTTGGATGGAACGTTTCATGAAGTGGGCTATATCTTTATCAGTTGTTTGACCAAAAAAAGGGTTAATAAGACATAACACATCCTATATAGCCTTGGTTTCTATATCTAGGCTATATTCCTTCAAATTCTGGAAAATCAGTATGTCTTGAGGCGAGGATCGACAATGTTTATGACAACGGCTGAGCCCACAGGCAGCAGCATACTAGAACATTCAAAAGAGACTTCACCTTCAACCATCTGGGGACGCTGGTGGATCAGGATCCTGCTACTGATCCTCCATATCGCAGTCTTGGTGGTTCTGATGTCATTAACTCCTGCAGGATATCAGATGCAGCTGGGGTATGACACAGGAGCGGTTATATTTCTCGGGACTGTCTTTATGTGGTTTCTGCTTATTTTCACAAGAACACGCAGGTTGGTCCTGCTCTTCTGTATTTTATTGCTCTTACAATCCGGCTACACAGAGTAATGTTCGTTATCAACTTCAGAGCCCAGAACAGATTGCTACAGGAGTTTAACGTCGAAATGAATCAATTTCATCAGGAATACACGGAGCAAATAAGCAGAAATTGCTCAGAATCCGGATCCGTTCGGCGAATTACGGCAAGCATTTGCATATAAGGTCATCCCTTTGCTGGAGGAATATTTCTACGGTGATCCTGCCAAGATCGGTATGGTTTTGGGCGAGCGATTTGTATCGCGCAAAGACGACGATGTTGAGTGGGCAGTTGGTGATTGGGGGATAGATGAATTCGAGGCCAGGCGCGTTTACTCCTTGCGGGACCCTTTGACCATGAAGCCGGAAGACTTCCGCGCAATCTATGAGTAACGTTATCCAAGTGTTTGAACACACGCCGCTCCCGGTGGGCGGGGCGTTCACGCCCGCCCGCTTTAATCGCCTCGTGCAGTTTAATGAACGCAATGGAAATCGCTTCTTTCAGGTCGGACTCAACCGTATCCTTTTCCGCAGCTACGTCGGGGTGATCCAAGTCGGCAATCTAACAATAGAGATACTCCCCAAGGCTGACAAGGCGCCGGATTCATGCTCCCAAAAGAAGAAGTGGCAACACGCGCTGGTAGAGATGCTGCGGCAATCCGGCTTCATTCGATTGGCCGCGATATCGGACGCCAAACTGAGGCTGCGTTCTGCATCACTCTTGGACATTTACTTTGAATCATTTTTGCAGGAGGTCAACAACCTCGTGCACCGCGGTTTGGTGAGGAAATATCGCCAATCCCGGGAGAATCTGCCTGTCCTCCGGGGACGCATCCTCTTTCATCAGGATCTGAATCGAAATCTCGTTCACCGGGAGCGATTCTTCACTGAGCATACGACCTATGATCGCAACAACCCCTTCAATCAAATCATTCGCGTTGCCTTGGAGGTGCTTGCTCGAGTATCCGCCAATTCACATTTAATTGCTCGTGCACGCTGCCTCTCGATGAGCTTCCAGAATGTGGATGAAATTGATGTCAGCGAACGGACCTTTAGCCGTCTTCCTCATACACGAAACACAGAACGCTACCGCCGGGCACTGCAATTCGCCCGTCTGATCATCCTGAACTACAGTCCGGATGTTCGCAGCGGCAGGGAGGATGTACTCGCAATCCTCTTCGACATGAACAGCCTGTTCGAGCGTTTCATTTATGCCCAACTGAAGCAGGCGGAAGCGAGGCAACGAGTTCGCAGAATCACTTTTAAGGCTCAAATGTCGCGACCCTTCTGGTTGGCAGAGGGCATGCGAAAGTCTATTCGGCCAGACGTACTCGCTCAGATCGGCGTCGGCCAAGACCGAGAGCGGATCATCCTCGATACTAAGTGGAAGATCCCTGGCGACGGCAGACCAAGTGACTCAGATTTGCAGCAGATGCACGCATACAATGTGCAGTTTGGGGCCCAGAGCAGTTTTCTAATCTATCCGCGGATGATAGCGGAATGTGACGTTGAAGGTACCTTCACCAGGGCTGAGCCCCCATTGGACGCCTTCGATCACTCTTGCGGAATGGTGTTTGTGGACCTCTTTGAAGGCGACAGGCTTCGCCGCAATCTCGGCGACGACCTAATCGCGAGACTGGTCGATCGCCGCATCATGAAGTGAGTAGCTCAGCATCCTTGATCGATATCCGCTAGTGGACGGATTGCACGCCACGAAATGCTGCTCAGTGGAACCAAATTGGAACCAAATTGGCAAAGCTGTAACCCGTTGAGATTTGCTTTTTCTTGTAAATTATTGATTTTGTTGGTGGAGCTGACGAGGATCGAACTCGTGACCTCCTGACTGCCAGCAATAAGGTTTGGCTATTATCAAGCACTTACAGGAATCCTACTGAACAAATTCGAAACCAGCCTGTTCTAACATAAGTCATCATTATTATTGGATATTGTAACACTTCTCATTTCCGGAACTGTTCCCACCTGTTCACCAGAATCATCGAAATTTTGTTACCTTTGTGTTACCTTTTTAGCCGCTTGCGCGTTATTATCATGCAGATCACGGGAGCTGAAACCGATGCCCTCCATCAAATTCACGGCAGCAAAAATTAAGTTCCTGGAAGGCGTTCATGGTAAGCAGGTGGACTATTTTGACAAGACACTCCCAGGCTTCTTTCTGCGCGTCTCGCAGGACGGGAAAAAGAGTTTTGGAGTCATGTATCGTCATGGCGGCCGTCTGCGTCGCATGAAGCTGGGCACTTATCCGCTGTTGAGTCTTGCCAAAGCTCGTAACAAAGCTGCGAGTGCACTCCGGAACGTGGAGCTCGGCGACGATCCAGCCACCGAGAAACAACGAGATCGGCACGCCGCGACTTTTGAACAAATTGCCCTGGAATATCTTGAATGTCATGCAAAGACAAAGAAAAAGAGCTGGGAAGAAGACAAACGCGTCATCAACAAAGATCTCATCCCGGAGTTCGGGAAAGAGCAGGCGAAAAATATCACCCGGCAAGACGTCCGCGCTTTCCTGCAACGTAAAGGTGCAACCGCACCGATCATGGCCAATCGCATTCGAGCGCTCCTGAGAAAAATCTACAACTGGGCAATCATTTCCGACATCGTTGAAATCAATCCGGTCTACCTGGTCCCGGCACCTGGAAAAGAGCGCCAGCGGGAGAGAGTCTTAAGCGAAGATGAAATCAAACGTGTTTGGAAAGCAATCAATGCCGACAGGAATGACGCCGATGATTCGCATAAAAAGCTCAAAACGCTTTCTGCCGGCATTATGAAGCTGCGGCTTCTTACCGCACAGCGCGGCGCTGAGGTCATGAGCATGGAATGGAATGAATTGGATGTTGAAAACGGCTGGTGGACGATCCCCGCAGAAAAAACGAAGAATGGATTATCGCATCGCGTGCCGCTGACCGCACCGGCCTTGGCGATAATCAGGGAGATGAAATCGGCCGTAGAAAACGACAAATATTCGCGGTTTGTATTTCCAAGCCCCAAAGGGGATACGCATATCAAACACCCCCAGAAAGCGCTGGAGCGGATCCAGAAGGCCACGAAAATCGATTTTGTTGGCCATGATTTCCGGCGCACCGCCGCAAGCCTTATGACGGGAATGGGGATTCCGAGGCTGACCGTGAAAAAGATCCTGAATCACGTGGAAAGGGAAATCACCGCCGTCTATGACCGGCACAGTTACAATGCGGAAAAGCGGCAAGCCCTCGAAACCTGGGCCGCGCGCCTCATGAAGATTGTGTCCGAGGCTCCTGTAGCGCAAAAAGTCGCGACACCATCGGCTTAAGATACCAGCCGATCCGACACTGCCAGCTTTTGCCGCTACGATGCTACAACCCGCAAGGGACCTCGCTTGGGACCAATTTTCGAAACGCTACACGACATTTCGACAAGTGATACGCAAAGGGGGAAGCGCTTCGCGCCGGTCACACGCACAAAATATAAATATCGGGCACTCAGATTGAGTGACAAAGCGGGACAGAATGCAGGACCATGGATGCCAATATGATGTAGAATTCCATTCGTTAGCCGCAGGGCCGCCTGCGACCAATAGGCAAAGGTAGTGTAATATGAACACATTGAATCATTTCTATTCGGGCATTGATGCAGTCCCGGCGGCTACCGCATGGTACCTGGCCGACCTTGGAGAGTCACGCGGCAAACAGGATTTGTTTGTTCGTCAAGCTCCACAAAGATTGCGAGCATTGCGGGAACATGCTTTGATTGAAAGTGCAGTCTCATCAAACCGAATCGAGGGAATAGAGATTGATCGGCGGCGGGTGGGTACAATTATTTTTGGTAAACCGCTTCTTCGCGATCGCAATGAAGAGGAAGTCCGCGGCTATCGGGACGCGCTCAAGATAATTCACGAAAGTACTGCTCGCTTGCCCGTTTCTCTGAAAACCGTTCTTGACCTCCATCGACTTTGCCGTAAAGGAACGGGTGATGCAGGAAAGCTAAAGGAGAAAGAGGGGGATATTATTGAAAAATACCCGGATGGCCGGGTCAGGATCCGATTCAGGACTGTTTCTCCAAAACAGACAAGGCCCTTTATGAAGGAGCTGATTTCACTTTATGACCGATGCCTGGAAGAGAAAGCCATCCATCCGCTGATTTGCCTGGCCTCATTCAATCTGGATTTCCTCTGCATCCATCCATTCCGGGATGGGAACGGTCGGGTCTCACGTCTCTTGCTTCTGCTTCAGTGCTACCAACTCGGTTACGATGTGGGGCGCTACATCAGCTTAGAAAGACTGATCGAGGAAAACAAGGAACGATATTACGAAACCCTCGAACAAAGCTCTGCCGGATGGCATGAAGGGAGGCACGATCCCTGGCCGTACATCAATTACCTTCTTTTCATCATCAAATCGGCGTACAAAGAATTTGAGAGCCGTCTTGGACAAATCAAGAGCCCGAGAGGAACCAAAACTCAGATGATCGAGGCAGCCCTTGACCGGTTCCGCGAATCCTTTTCTTTAAGCCAGCTTGAAGACGCTTGTCCCGGGGTGAGCCGCGATATGATTCGGAAAACTCTTCGCAGTCTCCGGGAAAAAGGGATTGTCGAATGCCTGGGACGCGGTCCCGGGGCTGCATGGCGCAAAAAGGGTAATACCTTCAAAAGAGGGTAATAAAGAGGGTACTATCCCGTCGCTTCGAAATAGCGATTCCCATATTGATGTGCGGCAGAGGGAAACGACTCAAACAATCATGGGGTGCAAAGATCCATGCAATTATGGCAGCGGCAAGAAATATAAAAAGTGTTTCCTGGCGAAGGAAACTGACAATGACCGATCCTCAATGGATCGTCTCGGGACCGCCCTCCTCATTTTCATCCTCCTGTTCGTCCAATATCGGCGGGATCTGCTTAGATTCCGCTGGAGGCGGCGTATAGCGGATCCACCTGGCAAGTTCGGCAATGCCGATCCTCCATTCGTCCAGGGAGCATTTAAACTTCTGAGAGAGCCGAGAAAGCTCTGCCGTAGCGTTCCTCTCGGCCTCACGCCGGTCAGGGTCATCCCACACTCGCGGCACATGAACCACGCGGAACCCCGAAACGGATAATCTTTTAAGGGAGAGACGACCCGCGGAATCGTATCTTGATTCGATATTGACTTCTTCCAAGGCTCCCAAAACCGCGACAAGCCGTTCCTGGCGCCACTTGTTTTCCGTGATCACTTTATCGAGTTTCCGTTTGATAGAGTCCGCCCAGGAGGCAAAAGTCGGTGCCTCCGGGATCGTGGTCGTTGACCCATAGGGCAAGCTTGCGCGCAATTCAAGATCAACGCGCACGAGTCTCGGCTTGGTCTTTGAGGAGTTCTTTGTCCGGCCCAGCATTTCTGTGAGCAGATCTTCCTCGCATGTGTAAGAACGGGCAGTGTTGAAGGGATTCCAGTTGAAGGCAATCTTTGCCGTAATATCAAAGGGTTCTGTGTCTTTTGTTGAGCTGCCCATAATGTAAACCTTCCAAAGCCGTCCCATGCTGTCCAGATCAACTGTCTCGATTGGATTACCGATGCGTTGCCTGAGCAGGCCCACCTTCTGAAGCGCAGTTTGGAGTTGGTACCGAAATTCGTCGTAGCGCACGTCGTCCTCCTGTTGAGCCGGAAAAACATAATACATCCAAGCTATAGTTGCCCCGCCAAAAACATCAAGATGTGCAGGATGGGAATTCCGCGTCTGACCGTTAAAAAGGATCACGAACCGCCGTATTGAAATGGATAATCCGCTGAGGAGGCGGTAGCCGCGGTCGACGAGTTTTACAGCCGCTTCGAAGACATGACTGACAGCCTCTCGGTTGTAGCAATCTCCAACAAACTTTACCTAGGCGGACATGCGGTATTCCATACGACTTAGGCTACTTGCCGAACCGGCTCTGCCCAGATCTGTTCGCACAGCTTCTCTCCATCACTACCGATGCGAGCTTGACTTGTTGTTCCCGTCGCCTCTGGTTCTCCGGGTGGATATGCTTAGAGTAATCGCTCGGATACTTCGCTTTTATTTCTCTTTGCTGTTTGTCTACCTGCTTTGTTGCTTTATTGGCGGTCCAAAGAATGCGGTACCGTGGTTCGTGTTCGTTTCCCTGACTCTGTTGATCCTTACGGCTTGTGGCATGATTATTCGTCACAGAGAGAGATGAGCGATAGAACACGGTAAAGCACTGGGCGTTCAGCGCTCCCGTAAATCAGGTAGACTCAACCCTGGTCTGTGACTCGGCACGCTGTCAGGCGAGATCCCGACCGTAGTTTACTACATGGTTATTTTATAGACCTGTGGTTTACAAAACAAACATATTGCCAACGTCCATCATCGGGGAGAGATGTGGATTAGAAGTGCGGCCAGTAGTAGTCCTCACCAAACAGCTTTTGCCTGATATGCTCTTTCCTTTTTTCACTCAGCGAATCGTCGTGCCTTATGGCGTTATATTGTTCCATTTTATCCAGAAACTCGTTCTTGGTTTCCCGGATTATTT
>CAZTHE010000024.1:0-45307 GCA_964613495.1 uncultured Acidobacteriota bacterium
CGCCCGCCCAGCAGGACCGTCATCTTGTTTCCGAGCTCCTCGCGCGTCATAAGGTACCGGTCCTCCGTCGGCCGCTGCAGCGTGTAGCCGAGCGCGCCGATGCCCCTGGGGATGATGGAGATCTTGTGGACCGGGTCGGACCCGGGCGTGGCGGCGGCGGCGAGCGCGTGGCCCATCTCGTGGTAGGCCACGATGGTCCGTTCCCTGGGATTCAGGATCCGGTTCTTCTTCTCGAGCCCCGCGACGATGCGCTCCATGGCCGCCGTGAAGTCGTCGAGCGCGATCTCTTCCGCCCCGCGCCGCGTGGCGAGCAGGGCCGCCTCGTTCACCAGGTTGGCCAAATCGGCCCCCGTAAAACCGGGCGTCAGCGCCGCGATCTGTTCGATGTCCACCGCCGAACCGACCGACACCTTCTTCATGTGGATGCGCAGAATGGCGACGCGTCCCGCCTTGTCGGGGCGGTCCACAAGGATCTGCCGGTCGAAACGCCCGGCGCGCAGCAGCGCCGGATCGAGCACCTCCGGGCGGTTCGTTGCCGCGAGCAGCACGAGCCCGCCGGTCGAGTCGAAGCCGTCGAGTTCGACCAGCAGCTGGTTCAGCGTCTGCTCCTTCTCGTCGTGGCCGCCCGCCATCGGGTGCGACGAGCGGGCCCGCCCGAGCGCGTCGAGTTCGTCGATGAAGATGATGGCCGGGGCTTTCTGTCGCGCCTGTTCGAACAGGTCGCGGACGCGGGCCGCCCCCACGCCCACGAACATCTCCACGAACTCCGAGCCGTTGATGGAAAAGAAGGGCACCCCGGCCTCGCCCGCCACCGCCTTGGCCAGGAGCGTTTTCCCCGTTCCCGGGGGGCCGACGAGCAGCACGCCTTTCGGCATCCGCCCGCCCAGGCGGCCGAACGATTTCGGGTCTTTCAGGAATTCGACGATCTCCCGCAGTTCGACGACCGATTCGTCCACCCCGGCGACGTCCTCGAAGCGCACTTTCGTGTCCGATTCGACGTACACGCGGGCCTTGCTTTTCCCGATGGTCATGAATCCGCCGCCCATGCCGCCGGCGAAGCGCCGGATGAGGAGCATCCAGATCCCGAGGAAGAGGAACACGGGCAGGACCCACGAAACTATGTCCCGCAGGAACGAGCTCTCGATCTGGCGGCGGAACTTGACGTTGTAAGGGCTCAGTTCCTTGACGAGGTCGGTGTCCACCCGGGCGCTGGTGAACGACCATTTTTTCCCCTCCCCCTCCTCGACGAAGCCCTCCAGGTGATTGTCGTAAATGACGACTTCCCTGATCTTCCCGGAGGAGAGGTATTTCTGGAACTCGTCGTAGCCGATTTCTTTCGATCGCGTCGCCTGCAGGATCATGGAATGCAGGAAGAATATGCCCGCCATCGCGATCAGGGCGTAGCTGATGTTGAATCCCGTCTTCTTTTCCATAGTTCCTCCGGCAGGGACGCCTGCCCTCGGCCCGCATGCTTCGACGGGCTTGACAGGGCGTGCCCCTGCTTCATGGATTCTCCGCCTTCCCGTTTCCGCGGCCGCTCCGGCTCATTCCCGGGACCGCGAGCCGTTGCCCGGCGTTTCCGCTTCCGCGTCGGGCTCCGCCGGCTGTTCGAGACCGGCGATCCTGTGTTCGCCCTGCTCGTGCATCGCGTCGCTGAGCGTCCCCTTCCAGAGAGGCACGCCGGCGAAATAGGCGGCGCGCGCCAGCACGTGGGCCGCCACGGGAGCCGTCACCAGGATGAACAGGATGGCGGCCAGCGCCTTGGTGAAGCTGACGAGGTCGCCGAAATGCAGCGCGGCCCCCAGCATGATGCAGCTGACGCCCAGGGTGGCCGATTTCGTGCTGCAGTGCATCCGCAGGAACAGGTCGGGAAAGCGCACGACCCCGATGGCGGCAATCAGGGAAAACGCCGCGCCCACCGCCAGGAGCGCCGTGCTTACGATTTGTCCCATGGGTGTCCCCCTTTCGCAATGAAGCGCGCGAACGCCACCGTGGCGAGAAACGCGATCAGGGCCAGCACGACCGCCAGGTCCAGGAACAGGGGATCGTCCGTGCTCACGGCATAGACGCCGATCAGGCCGATGACGATGGTGGAAATCAGGTCCAGCGCGACGGCGCGATCGGGCAGGCTCGGCCCGCGCGCCAGCCGGAAGAAGGCCAGGAGGATGGCCGCGAGCAGCATTCCGGTGATGATGTCTTTAGCCATCGGACAGTCCCCTTTCCGTCCCGTGCAGCAGTTCGATCACGCGCCGCTCCATGCCGTCTTTGACCGACCGCCGCACGGCGTCTTCGTCGGAGGCGTACATCGCGTGAACGTACAGGACGCCGCGGTCTGCCGAGACATCGAGGCTGAGGCTGCCGGGCGTGAGCGAGACCAGGTTCGCCAGCAGCGTGATCTCCCCTTCGCTGCGCACGTCCAGCGGCACGGCCAGCACGCGCGGCCGCATCCGGTGCCGCGGCGTCAGGATATCGTACGCCAGGCGCCAGTTCGCCAGAATCAGTTCCCAGACGAAATAGCCGGCAAATTCGAAACAGCGCGGCAGGGTGCGGAAATACTCCGACGGCTTCAGGACGCGCCGGACGGCGCTCAGCCCCAGGTATCCCAGGACGAAGCCGAAGGCCAGGTTGGCGGGATTGAAACGGCCCGTCAGGATCGCCCAGATGAGGGCCAGTCCGATATTGGACAGGAACAGAGTCATGGCGCCCCCCGCTGCAACACTATCCTGATATATTGGGACGGGTCCGCAAGCTGGCCGCCGGCGTGCAGCGCGAACGCGAAGACCGGCCCGGCGGCCAGGCCGATGACCACGGTGATCGTCGCCAGCATCCCGATCGGCACCAGATAATCCCGCAGGCCGCGCGTTCCGGCGGGATCCTCTCCGGAACTCTTTTCCGGCGCCTTCCAGAAGGCCTCGTTCCAGATCTTGATCATCGAAAAGAGCGTCAGCAGGGACACCGCCAGCGAGACGCCGACGATCAGGTACCGCTGCTGGGAGAGCCCGGCCTGCACCAGCCCGAGCTTCGCGAAGAATCCAGACAGCGGGGGCAATCCGGCCAGCGAGAGTGCCGGGATCAGGAACAGGGCCGCCAGCAGGGGGCGGGCCCGGTAGAGCCCCCCCAGGTCCTTCAGCTCGAACGTGCCGCACAGCCGGTGCACGGCCCCGCTGACCAGGAACAGGTTGGTTTTGACGATGATGTGATGCGCGATGTAAAAAACCGACGCCGCCAGCCCGAGCGGGGAGAGCAGGCCGAGGCCCATCAGCATGTAGCCGATCTGGCTTACGATGTGGAAAGACAGAATGCGGCGGAACTCGTTCTGGGACACCGCGCCGAGCACCCCCGTGATCATGGTCAGCCCCGCGATGACGAGGATGAGCGTGTGCGTGTAGGCGGCGTCCTGGACGAAGATGAGCGTGAAGACCCGGATGAGGGCGTATACGCCGACCTTGGTCAGGAGCCCTGCGAACAGGGCCGACACCGCGACCGGCGGGGTGTGGTAGGAGGCGGGCAGCCAGAAGAACAGCGGGAACGCGGCGGCCTTGATCCCGAAGGCAATGAGGAACAGCGTGGCCAGCGTCCGCACGACGCCGATCGGCTGGGTCGCCGCGATCGAGGCGAACTTGCCGCCAAGGTCCGCCATGTTCAGCGTCCCGGCCAGGCCGTAGAGAATGCCCAGGGCGATCAGGAAGAGCGTCGACGAGATCAGGTTGAGCGTCACGTACTTGAGGGCGCCCTCCATCTGGGCCCGTTCGCCGCCCAGCGCCATCAGCACGAACGAGGACACCAGCATGACCTCGAACCACACGTACAGGTTGAACAGGTCTCCGGTCAGGAACGCCCCGGAGACGCCCATCAGGAGAAAGTGGAACAGGGGGTAATACCCGAATTTCTCGCGGGCCCTGTCGATGCTCCCGAGCGAATAGATGGCGACGGCGAACCCGATCAGGCCTGTCAGCACCAGCATGATGGCGCTGAAGGCGTCGGCCACCAGCGTGATGCCGAAAGGCGCGGGCCAGTTCCCGATCTGTGTGGCGAGGATTCCTTTCCGGGCTACCTCGATCAGCACCGCGACGTCGGCCAGCAGGAGGACCCCGGCGCCGCAGGCGCTGAGAATCCGCTGCGCCGCCCGCGAGCGGCGGGCCATCAGGCAGACGATGCCGGCCGCCATCGGCAGGACGATCGGGAGGATCAGCCAGAGGTCCTTCATGAATTCTCCGTTTCCACGATCTTATCCATGTCGTCCGTTCCGATCGTCCGGTAGGCCCGGTAGGCCAGCGCCACGGCGAATGCCGTCACCCCGAAGCTGATGACGATGGCCGTCAGGATGAAGGCCTGCGGCAGCGGATCCGCGTAGGGCCCCCGCAGGGTGGACTCGCCGGGCGGGATGATCGGGGAGTGGGCCTGGGTCAGCTGGGCGGCGGTGAAGATCAGCAGGTTGACGGCGTTTGCCATCAGCCCCAGGCCGATCAGAAGCTTGACGAGGCTGCGCCGCAGCATCATGTACAGCCCGGCGGCGAACAGTCCCCCGATGACGAAGGCCAGGATGATCTCCACTCCTATTCCTCCTCCAGGGTGAAAATGATCGTCAGGACGACGCCGAGAACCGTCAGGTACACGCCGAAATCGAACAGCAGGGGCGTGCCGAGTTCCAGGCTGCCGAAGCCCTTGATTTCCAGGCGGCCCCACAGGCCCGTGAGGAAGGGCTTCCCGGTGAACATCCCGGCCAGGCCGCTGGCCAGGATGGCGATCAGGCCCAGGCCGATGAACACGCGCGGTTCCACCCGCAGCGCCCGCCGGGCGGTTCGCGCGTCATAGGCGAGGGCATACAGGCCCCATGCGGCCGCTGCCACCAGTCCCGCCGTGAATCCCCCCCCGGGCTCGTTGTGGCCGCGCACCAGCAGAAACAGGGAGAACATCAGCAGCAGCGGCATCAGCAGCCGGGTCGCCATGTGCAGGATCAGCGAAGCCATTCGAGTGTGTCCCCCCGGCTTACGGCCGGTCCTGTTTCAGTTTGATCACCGCATACACCCCGATCGCGGCGATGCCCAGCACCGTGCTTTCCCCGAGCGTGTCGAGCCCCCGGAAATCGACCAGGATGATGTTCACCAGGTTGCGCCCGTGCGCCCCGGACACGGCCACATCCGCGAAGTAGCCGGAGATCGGGTGGTGCAGCTGTACGCCCGCGGCCATGAGCACCAGCGCCGTGATCAGGCTTCCGCCCAGGATCGCGACGGCGGCGCTCCCGAGGCGCGCGCTCCGCGACCCGACGTCCTTGAATTGCGGGAGCCGGTAGAACACGAGGACGAAAAGGATCACGGTCAGCGTTTCTATCAGGAACTGGGTCATGGCCAGGTCCGGCGCACCGTACGTCAGATAGATCATGGCGACCGAGTAGCCCACGGCGCCCAGCGCGGTCACCGAACCGAGCAGCGAGCGCGAACGCACGGCCATGATCGTCGCCAGCGCGGTCAGCGCGGCCAGTCCCAGCTGCGCCGGCCCCACCGGGTGGCTCGTCGCGGGCCAGTGCAGGCCCCCGTGAAGGAGGAGCGGGATCCCGGCCAGGCCGACCAGGGTGATCACGATGATGATGATGTAATAGCGCAGGCGGCCGCTCTGCAGAAAGCGCGTCAGTCCCGAGGCGGACGCGGCCATGATCTGCAGGCACGCCCCGTACGCGGCATCCGGTCCCCGGGAAGGCGTCAGCGCGCCGGCCAGACGGCGCACCCGGTGCCGCACGGAGTATAGGGCGGCGCCGAGCAGCAGCGTGCCCAGGCTCAGCATCAGGGCCGTGTTGACTCCATGCCACAGGGAGAGTTCGAGCGCGGACGCGCCGGGAGCCACGGAGGCAACGGCGGGCCCGGCCAGCGGGACCGCGACCGTTTGCGGCAGAAGCCCCAGCAGCAGGCTGCAGAGGGACAGGGCCAGCGTGCTGCCCCACATCCCCGGCGGGGCTTCGTGTGCCTGCGCCGGCGGTTTGGGCGAATCCGGACCGGCGGCGCGCCGCCAGAACGGGCCGAATACGGCCGCGGCCGCGATGAAGACGAAGAAGACCCCTCCCGCCACCACAGCCGCCGCGATCCAGGGCCCCGATTCCAGGCCCGCCTCGTAGGCCATTTCCTTGGCGATGCCTCCGAAGAGAGGAAGCACGCCTGCCATGGAGAGGGCGGCGATGGCGGCCGCCGCCGCGGTTTTCGGCATGGGGCGCGCAAGCGCGCCCAGCTGCCGGATGTCGCGCGTGCCGGTTTCGTGATCTACGGCACCCGCGACGAGGAACAACGTGCCCTTGTACAGCGCGTGGGCCACCAGGAACACGACCGCGGCCTTGAGCGCGAGCGGGGTTCCCAGCCCGATCAGCAGCGTCAGCAGGCCGAGGGCGCTGACGGTCGAATAGGCGAGCAGCAGCTTCAGGTCGGTCCGGGAAAGAGCCATCCAGCCGCCGAGCAGCAGGGTGATCAGCCCGACCGACGCCACGATGGCCGTCCAGGAGTCGTTGCCCCCGAGCGCGGGACTCAACCGGGCGAGCAGGTAGATGCCCGCCTTGACCATCGCCGCGGAATGGAGATACGTGCTGACGGGCGCCGGCGCGGCCATGGCGTTGGGCAGCCAGAAGTGGAACGGGAACTGGGCCGATTTGGTGAACGCGCCCAGCAGCACCAGGAGGAGCGCCGGCAGGAACAGCGGGCTCGACTGCACCAGTTCGCGCCGGGCCAGCAAGACGGATATTTCCAGGCTCCCGCCCGCGAGGCCCAGGAGGATGGAGCCCGCAAGGAGCGCGACGCCGCCGAGGACGGTGACCAGCAGCGCCTGGAGCGCCGCCGCCCGCGCCGTGGGATCCTCGTGGTCAAACCCGATCAGCATATAGGAGCTGACGCTGGTCAGTTCCCAGAAGACATAGAGCAGCAGGAGGTTGTCCGAAAGCGCGACGCCCAGCATGGCGCCCATGAACGTGAGCAGCCACGCGAAAAACCGCCCGAGCTGCGCGTGCCCCGCGAGGTAGCTGCCCGAGTACACGGCGACCACCGCCCCGATTGCGCTGATGAGCACCGCAAAGAGCAGGCTGAGTCCGTCGGCGTTGAACGAGAGCGCCAGTCCGAGCGAGGGGGCCCAGGGGAAAACGGTCACCTGCCCGCCGGGCGGCGACACGGCCAGCAGGCGCGCGAAATAGAGCGCCAGTCCCGCCGGCAGGGCCGCGATCGCGTACCCGGCCGCCGCCGGCCGCCACCGCGTCAATGCCGGAGCGAGCGTGGCAACCACGAATCCGGATAGAACCGCCGCCAGGATCATTTCCGCCGTGTTTCTTTCGAGAAGGCGCGAATGATGTCTCTTCGCGTCAGAACGCCCGCAAGCTTCCCCTTGGCCCCCGGCGCCGCGCTGAGCACCGGCAGGCTGTCATAGCCGTATTCCGCCATGATCCGGATCGCGTGACGGATGTTGTGGTTTTCGTTGACGCTGACCGTCCGCCGGTTCATGATGTCCGCCGCCGTGTTCCGGGCGACGATCTCCGCGTATACTTCCGGCAGCTGTTCCGGCTGCACCGGTTCCCTGAAGAGGGAAGCGTAGGACAGCCGTGCCCGCGGCAGGCGCTGCCGTTTGAGGAAAAGGTCACGCTCGGTCACCAGCCCCGCGAGGCGGCCGTCTTCCTCGACGACCGGGATGCAGCGGAGAGTCCCTTCCGTAAGCAGTCGCACGATTTCGGACGCCGGAGTGTCGGGCCGCACTTCGGCGATGTCCCCGGTCATGACCTCTTTGACCAGCGTGCCGCCGGCCAGGTAATCCGGCTGTTTGATCTCCGTATCGGGCTGATCCAGAAGGTCGTACGCCTTCAAAAGCGGCGTCAGCGCCACTTTCGCCCCCGCGGTCAGGCCGAATGCCAGCAGCAGGGCGATTTCCAGCGGGACCGGGCCGAGGTGCATGTCGCGCGGCCACAGGAGCAGCGCCGGGAGCAGCTGCAACAAGACGGCAACCAGCGCGTGCAGGTAGCCGCGCGAGTCCACGAAGCCCATGCTGCCGAACCGTTTTGCGAACAGGACTCCCAGGGCCGCGATGACCAGACCCAGAAAGGTCTCCAGCATCAGGACCGGCGTCATCGGCAGATGCATCTGCCACCCGAAAAAGGCCAGCACGGCGACGGCGGCGATGAACACGGGCCTCGCGTTCATCGGCTGCGGGCGGATGATGCCGTCGGGCCAGAGCCCGCGCTGCGTGCCGTATGCCACATGGACGGCGATGCCGAGCGCCGCCGCCGCGACGCCCGACAGCCCGAACAATAGGGCGATGCCATAGGCCGCGTATGCCTGTGCGACGCTGCAGGCGCCGCGCCATCTGCCCCTGGCCCATTCCCGGGCCACGTGCACCGACAGGTAACCGACCAGGGCCCCCAGGGCCGCGCCTCCGGCCAGGCCCAGGACGTAGCGCTGCGGCGATTCGACGAAGGGAGCGATTTCCGCCAGCAGGAACGCCAGGGCCAGCATCCCGACCTGCCCGAGATGCGAGGGGGGAGCCTCGTCATCTTCGACCGCGCGCCAGAGGATGCTGGCGGACAGGACCCCGAACAGCAGCGCCTCGGGCCAGTGAATATTTGAGACGGCGGCCAGCACGAAGCCGATGGCGCACGCGATCGCGATCCACAGGAAAATGTCCCGGCGGCGGACGGGCCAGCGGGCGTTGGCCAGGCGATAGGCGGATTGCCAGAGCAGCAGGGGGATGATGACGGCGGGGAACCAGGCCCCCGGCAGCGGCAGCGGGACGGACGGGGCGACAAAGGCCAGCAGCACGACGGCCGCGATGCCGAGCTTGGCGAGGCCGTTCAGCCGCGGCCGCGCGTTCAGCAGTCCGGTCAGCAGCAGGATCATGATGATGCTTCGTTCGAGGAGGACCATAGTGTGCATCCTTTCCCAAGCGGGCTTTCGCATCGCGGCCGCCGCCGCGGCTCTTGCAGGAACAAGAAAATATAAAACACGAATGCCGCGGCAAGAGCAATGCAAAACCGCCCCCGGCGGTCCGGATTCTCGATGACGGGAATTGGCCGCGGATGACACGGATGACACGGATTTTTGGCCCCGGTTCAATCCGTGAAATCCGTGTCGATTCGTGTCGGACGCCGATTCGGCAAAGCCGCGCGTCCCGGCGGAGCCCGGACCTTTTACAGGCGCACGGCCTGGCGATCCATCAGGATTTCCAGCGTCCAACGCGCCGCGTTGCCCACGACGCTCATGCATTTCGACGGGTCCGAGTGGGCGCCGGCGTCCATGAACGCCTGCCACTCGGCGGGATCCTGCAGGTTGAAGGACCGGCCGTAGATCCTCTCCTGAATTCCCGGGCAGAGGATGGAGCCGTATTGCCGGGTGAATCGCCCGCACAGCGCCCGCGACGCTTCCATGCCGCGGGACAGCGCCTCGTGGCTTTCCGGGGATGTTTCCTTCGCCGACATCAGCGACGCGGGGCGGCCCAGGTAATAGTCCAGCACGATGGTCCCGCCGACGATGGCGCCGCAGGTCCCCGTCGCGAGCCCGGCGTGGCCGCCGCACGAGGACGCCGATATCCGGACGATCGCATCCTCGAAACCGAGAATTTCCCCGAGGGCGGCGACGGTGCACTGCGAACAGCTGCCGGAATATCTTTCGTAATCGACGCCAAGATCGAAGGCGGTTTCCAGCATTTGCTCCCGCGACAGGCCGCGGTACTTTTCGGTTACGGACATTGTATCCTTTCTCCGGGATGGGGATTGCTCTGAATGCCGCCATGCGGGCGGCAGGCGTGATCCCGCCGCAATGGCCTGCGGCGGGATCCGATTCCTTCGCTATCCGGCGAACCCGGCCGCGGCGTAGCCGTACATGCCGCCGGCGACGCTGCGCACATCTTTGAACCCGCTGCGCTGGAGAATGCTGGCGCCGAGGGTGGACCGCATCCCGGTGCTGCAGATGAGGACCACGGATTTGTCCCTTGGCAATTCGGAGTGCCGGTGCCGGAGGTCGGGCGCCGGGATGTTCTTCGCCTGCGGGATGTGGATCCGCTCGAATTCCTGTGCGGAGCGCGCGTCCAAGAGGTGGATGCCGCCGGCGGCCAGCAGGCCGTGGACTTCCTGCGGGCTGAGTTGCGGCACGTGTTCGGTCGGCAGGCCCGCCAGGTTCCAGCCGGGCATCCCTCCTTCCAGGTATCCGGTCACCGCGTCCAGCCCGACGCGCCGGAGATAGACCGAGGCCGTCCGGACCGGGGCTTCGCCGTCGGCCACGAGCAGAATCTCTCCGTCGACGGGAAGCGTCCACCCTGCGAATGTCGAGAAGTTGCCGTTGATGTCCAGGCTCAGCGCGCCCGGGACGTGCTGCCCCCCGAATGCGTCGAAGGGACGGACGTCGAGCACGACGGTTCCGGGTTTCCGGGCGCGTTCGGCGAATTCCGCGGCGGGGATCGGGGCGGGAACGGGAAGCGTGCGCACGAGGGCGGGGCCGGCGCCGTTGGTGGCGCTGCAGCGCGCGAAATGGTCGGGGGCGGCCGGCATGTCGGTCGTCAGCGACGCGATGAATTCGTTCTTGTCGCGGATCAGCAGCGCCGCGTTCCGCCTGCGCTCGTAGCCGATGGTGCTCGTGCGTTTCGCGCCCATGGAGCGGCCGCACAGCGACCCGGCGCCGTGCGCCGGATACACCTCGCAGAAATCGGGCAGCTGCATCAGTTTGCCGTGCAGGTTGTCGTACAGTTTCGACGCGAGTTCCTTCGCCTTCCCGGGGAAGAGGTCGGGCCGGCCCACGTCCCCGACGAAAAGCGTGTCGCCGCAGAAGACGCCCACCGGTTCCTCGCCGCGTTCCGTGTCCACGACGACATAGGAGATGTGCTCGGGCGTGTGGCCCGCGGTGTCGAGGACCGAAATGCGCATCGCGTCGAGCCGGAACGTGTCCCCCTCGACCAGTCCGACGTGGTCGAATGCGCAGTTGCCGGCCTTGGGCGCGTAGATCGTGGCCCCGGTCTTTTCCGCCAGGTCCAGGTGTCCCGAGATGAAATCCGCGTGCAGGTGGGTTTCCAGGATGTGGGTGATCTTCAGTTCCAGGGCCGCTGCCGCGGCGATGTACAAGTCCACGTCCCGCTGCGGGTCGATGATGGCGCAGGCGTTTTCGCCTCCGAGCAGGTAAGAGCTGTGCGCCAGTCCGTTCACGAAAAATTGCTGTACGAGCATTCCTTTCTCCTTTCCGTTTCGAGTGGGTTCATCCTCACGATTCGGGGACATCCATTTTAAGAGCCTTGAGTTTGCGGTAGAGCGTGCTGGGATCGATCCCCAGCTGTTTCGCCGCCTTGCTCCGGCTGCCCTTGTGGCGCCGGAGCGCGTCGCTGATCAGGAGCTTTTCCATCGCCTCGAGCGACATGGGATTCAGCCGGTCCAGCGCGGCGGGGCCGGACGGGCGGAGTTCCGCGGGGAGGTGGTGCAGTTCGATGAGGCGCCCGCGGCAAAGAACGAAGGCCTGTTCGATGATGTTCTCCAGTTCGCGGACGTTCCCGGGGTATTCGTACTCCATCAGCTGCGCCATGACCTCGGCGGAGACGCCCTCGATATCCTTGCCCTGGAGCCGGTTGAACTTCGCCACGAGGTGGTCGACGAGCAGCGGGATGTCCTCCCGGCGCTGGTTCAGGCTGGGCAGGCGCAGGCTGATGACGCGTATTCGGTAGTAGAGGTCCTCGCGGAAGCGCCCTTCGTGCACCAGGCGGCTCAGGTCGCGGTTGGTGGCCGCCAGGATGCGCACGTCGACCTTCAGCGGCTCCACCGAGCCGAGCGGCTCGATCACCCGCTCCTGGATCACGCGCAGGAGGCGTATCTGCATCGCGGGGGAGACGTCGCCGATCTCGTCCAGGAAAATGGTCCCGCCGTTGGCCAGGGCGAAGCGCCCCGGCTTGTCGCGCCGCGCATCGGTGAAAGCCCCCGCCTTGTGCCCGAAGAGCTCGCTCTCGAGCAGCGTGTCGGGGAGCGCCGCGCAGTTGACGGCGATGAACGGCTTCTTCTTCCGCGGCGAAAGGCTGTGGATGGCCCGCGCGAACAGCTCCTTGCCCGTGCCGCTCGGGCCCTCGATCAGGACGGTGCTCGAGCTCTCCGCGATCTGGGGCAGGAGTTCGAACAGTTTCACCATGGTCGCGCTGTGGCCGACGATGTCTTCGAAGGTGTAGCGCGCCTTCAGTTCCTTCTGCAGCTGTTCGATGGGGCTCAGGTCCTGGAACGTCTCCACGCCGCCGATCGTCTGCCCCCGGTCGTCCTTCAGCAGGGCGGTGGATATGCGTATCGGGATGCGCTCCCCGTTCCGGCGGACGATGTGGGCGGTGGCGTTGAGCACCGGTTTGCCGCTGGAAAGCGTGCGCCGCAGCGCGCACGCGTTCTCGCAGATGCTGGCGCGGAAGACGTCGCAGCACTGCTGTCCCAGGGCCTCCCGGCGGCTGACCTGGGTGATGTGCTCGGCCGCCCGGTTGAAGCCCGTGATCCGCCACTCCTGGTCCACCGTGAACACGCCCTCATTGATCGAGTCCAGGATCGTTGTTTCGCGTCCTTCCGCTTCCTTCGCCACAATCAGCCCCCTCGCCTAACTATTGCATAATGCATTGGAAACTTCAAAAAATCTTGCATTATGCAATGGGCCAGATTGCCTCGAAGCGATCCGGGCAGGCAAGAACGCAGGGTTTTTCGAAAGCTACGCCGGCTTGCAGCGCAGAGAGAGCTTCCGGACGGCCCGGTGGAACTGGCGCGTGCCGCCGCCTTCGCTCACGATCCGGAGGATTTTCGGCGGATCCGCGACTTCGAGGCCCGACAGCAGGGTCACGCCGTGAGGGCCGAAGACTTCCGGCAGAAAGGGGGTGGAAGGGCCGAGAATGGCTATTTCCCGGGCATTCTTCGCCAGGTCGAGCAGTCCATCGATGGTGTGGTTCAGGATCGAGGTGGCCGTCATCACGACGACGCCGCACTGCGGGATGAGGCCGGGCGCGGCGGTGTCGGGGAGGATTCCGTATTCCGGTTCCGCCTTGCGTTCGAAGATGTGCAGGGCGCGCGCCCGCTTCTTTATGGGCGCCACGAGCGGGCCGAAATAGCCGATCATGCCCACGGCGTCTTCCGGGGCGACGGGAAGCAGATCCAGGATATCCGATTCCACGGCTTTCGCCGGAGTCGGGATCAGCGCGTTGAGAGTGGCCAGTCCGACGGCGCACGCCGTCACGTCCGGCGATCCCATCCAGGGGATCAGGTCCGCGGCCTTGCGTCCGGCTAAATTGCCCGCGTCCGGAATGACGCAGCAGGATTCATATTCCTTTTCGTGCAGGGTGTACGCGAGGCCGCACCTCCCGTCTTCCAGCCGGGCGGCCGTGTATCCCAGGCCTATCCGGATGTCCGCAACCGTAACGGTTCCCGCCGTTTCGAGTCCATGCGCGACAAGCTCATTTGCCACCGTCATACTATTCCTCCGAACACAAGGACCGCCGCAGGATCCCTCCTTGTCCGGGACGCGCGACCGTGCCGGACGAAATCAGTAAAGCAAACGGCGTGCCGCGGCGCTACCCTAAAAAATTTTGGGGGCTTTGCACGGCCGGCGCGAGCCGGTATATTGAGGACCGCAAATTGCTTGGGTATGATGGGTATGCCGAGCGGCGATCGCCGATGGGCGGTGCGGCTCGTGAAATCAAAGGAGAGACACATGAAGGTTGGTTTTGCGGTGGAGAGGAATCAGGGATTGGACAGCCCGGTCTACGCTCATTTCGGATCGGCGCCCGCTTTCGTGATTTTCGATACGGATTCGAAGCAGGTTTCCTCGCTGGACAACGATCTTGAGCATCACGTCCACGGCGCGTGCAATCCGGTCATGGCCCTCGGCGGGGGCAAAATAGACGCCATGGTGGTCGGCGGCATCGGTCCCGGGGCGATCATGAAGCTGAATGCCATGGGCGTCCGGGTTTACCGTGCCGGCGCCGCAACCGTTCAGGAAAACATCGCCCTGCTGGCCGACAGCCGGCTGCAGGAAGTGTCGATGGAGGATTCCTGCCAGGAACACGGCGGGAATTGCGGCCACTAGCCGGCTTCCTTCTTGAAGGCCGCGGCGGCGGATGCCGGAAAACGGACTTGATTCCAGATTCCGGATTTCAGATTCCGGATGAGATCGCGGATCACCGATTGGGACAAGCGTGAAGCGGATCGGAACGAAGGAACATCGGAGATCGTTCGGGGATGCGCCATCTGGAATCTGGAATCTGGAATCGATGCCAACCACGCCCGTCTTCGCCGTCCCGGGACGGACCTTTACGGACAATGCGGGTTTGATCGTCTTGCGGGAAGGAGCCTCGGCATGAGCGGCAAGGTGAGGATCGGCATCATAATCTGCGGGCGGTATCAAACCTGCGCGGGAGGCAAGTGCTTTCGTGCATTGCGCGAGAGGAAGGGGGCGTTCGACATCTATGCCGGGAGAGACGTCGAGGTCGCGGGATTCACGGCCTGCGGCGGATGTCCCGGCGGCAACATCGAATATGCCCCCGAGGAAATGAAGAAAAACGGGGTGGACTGCATCCACCTGGCGACCGGATTTCTCGTCGGGTATCCGCCGTGCCCTCACCTGGAGCATTTTTTGAAGCTGATCCCCGAAAAGTTCGGCATGAAGGTCGTTGCCGGCACGCATCCGATTCCCCAGAAATATTTCAGCCTCCACAGCCGGTTGGGTTCGTGGGCGGCGCCGCAGTGGGAATCGATCCTGCGGCCGGCTCTCGCCGACGAAGCGGCGCGGATCGAGTACGATTGAACTGCTGAACTGAAACGTGAGGAGGTATTTCGACGCCATGGAACCACCGTCGAACGAAGAACCGAAGGAACAGCCGGAATATTCCGGGCCGGTCCTTTTTTACAACGAATCCGTGATCGACCATTTCGTCAATCCGCGCAACGTCGGGGAGCTCCCGGAAGAGGAGACGGACGGGTACGGCCTGGTCGGGGACCCGGCCTGCGGCGATCAGATGAAGCTTTGGATCTCCGTCCGGTCGGGACGCATCGACAGGATCGGTTTTAAGTCCTACGGGTGCCCCGGGGCCATCGCGACGAGCAGCATGCTGACCCAGCTGGCCAAAGACAAGACGCTGGAAGACGCCCGGCGCATCACGGACGACGACGTCATCGAGGCGCTCGGCGGCATCCCGGAGAGGAAGAAGCACTGTTCGCTATTGGGAGTGCTGGCGCTTCAGGCCGCCATCAAGGACTGGGAGAACCGGCAGTCCGCGGGCCGGGAGAGACAGCGGTGATTTATCTCGACCACAACGCGACGACTCCGCTGGACGGCCGCGTCCTGGACGCGATGCTCCCCCACATGAACCGATCCTGGGGCAATGCGTCCAGTCCCTACAGTTTCGGCAACCAGTCGCGCATCGCCGTGGAGAAGGCGCGGGAGCGCGCGGCGGCGTGTCTCGGCTGCAGGCCCGCGGAACTCGTTTTCACCTCCTGCGGCACGGAATCGGACAACCTCGCGGTGCGCGGCGCGGCGCACGCGCTCCGCGGCCGCGGCAATCACATCGTGACGACGGCGGTCGAGCACCACGCGGTGCTGCACACGTGCAAGGCCATGGAGGCGCAAGGGTGGCGGGTCACCTGGCTCCCCGTCGGTCCGGACGGCGCCGTGAGAGTCGAAGATGTCGGGCGGAGCCTCGGCCCCGAGACCGTCCTCATCACTGTGATGCACGCAAACAACGAGACCGGGGTGATCCAGCCCGTGGAGGAGATCGCGGCCCTGGCGAAAGAGCGGGGAATCGTTTTCCACACGGACGCCGTGCAGACGGCCGGGAAGCTTGCCGGCCGGCTGTGTGACACCGGCGCCGACCTCATCTCGCTTTCGAGCCACAAATTTTACGGCCCCAAGGGGATGGGCGCGCTGGTGGTCCGCGAGGGGACGCCGCTCGAGCCCATTCTTGCGGGCGGACCGCACGAGCGCGGCCTGCGGGCCGGAACGGAAAACGTCCCCGGCATCGTCGGGCTCTCCGAGGCGCTCGTGCTGGCCGCCGGGGCCGCCGAATCGGAAAGCGCGCGCCTCGAGGGGCTGCGCGACCGGTTCGAGGCGCGGATCCTGTCCGCCGTGCCGCGAGTCCGGGTCAACGGCGCGGCCGCGCGGCGCGTCCCCAACACGTCCAGCCTGAGTTTCGATTCGGTGGACGGCGAGTCCATCGTCCTCAGCCTGGATCTCCAGGGGATTTACGTATCGACGGGTTCGGCGTGTTCCACCGGCGATCCCGAGCCGTCGCACGTGCTGCTCGCCATGGGGCTGTCTCCCAAGGAAGCGCAGGGATCCATACGGATTTCACTCGGCAGGGATACGAGGGAACAGGATGTCGACACCGTCGCCGAGGTCCTGGCCGCGACCGTGAATCGGCTTCGCGGCATCTCATCGGTCGAACTACGGCAGTGAACCGGGGGCGCCGCGGTTGCCGGCGCCCATCAGGGGAGGAAGCGGAAGAGATCTTCGGCTTCACAAAGAGCCGCATCCTGACGCTGGATTATTGATCCGGCCGCGTGCCCGCGGCTGGTGGAACCGGCGCCGGAACCGCCTCGCCGACCGAAGCGATTCCGGCGCCCTCGTCCCGCGGCGCGATGCGGAGCTCCCGCTACTTCACATCCATGCCCCAGCTCCGGAACAGTTCCTTGTAGAATTCCGGCTGCTCGAAATCCGGCAGCATCACCATGGCGTGGTCCCGGTAGGCGAACGCGCCGCCCGGTTTCAGTCCCGCCATCATGGACGGCATCTTGCCCAGCGGTACGGCGAACATCAGGTCCCCCTCGTCGGTGAGGGCCCGCTGGTATTCCCCCGGGTCCGGCATGACGACCCAGGATTTGCCGGTCTTCATCGGTTCCACGACCGCGTAGCCGCAGGAGGGGGGGAAGAAGTGGCCGGTGACCTGGGGGACGTCCTGGACCCGCATGCCCAGGAGCCAGCCCCGCAGCTGCGCTGGTTTGAGATACGTGATGACGACGTCCGGTACGAAATTGGCTTTCTTCAGGGGAGCGGACACGATGCCGGCATATTTGCGGTGTTCGAAACAGTCGTAGGGGTGCACCCATTTGGCGAGCGATTCGGGCTTCTTCTCCAGACCGTAGGCGATGACGGAAGTCGGGCACCAGTTGTCCTCTTTCAGCATGGCGACCGTCGTCCCCTCGCGGCGCGACAGGGCGAACGCCTGGCACTGGGCGATATGGACGCCCCGGTCCCTTTTAGGCCGGATCGCCCCCTTGGGGATGTCCGATTCCGTTTCCAGCATCTTGACCGCAATGGGGGAGGTGCGCAGAATCAGCTGGTTTTCCAGCTCTTCGCCCCACCTGTTGAATTCGTTCAGGGACGGCTGGCCCTTGGCCTGCTGCGGAGACAGAACCGGTCCTGCCGCGGCAGACAGCGCGGAACCGGCGACTCCCAGGGCGGCGGTTCCGGCCCCCAGTTTGATTGCTTCGCGTCGCGAGTATTTGTTTTTCAAGGTAAATTCCTCCTGGTTGGGTTCATTTGAGAGCGACAGAGAATAGCTTCCAATAAAGCAAGATCGTGGCCAGGTCAAGCCCGGATTTCACTGCCGTGCATGAACCACGCAATTGAGGCGGGGGCGGCTACAATTGGAAGGAATATTGCATAGATTGCAGGCGTACCAAACGCTTACGGTGCCATGAAGAATTCAGTCAGAAGAATAACCGATCAGTCCTCCGGACATTTTGTGAAGAAAGGGAGAACGCACATGGCGAAGATGACACAGGAAATGCAGGAGATGTTCAACCGGGCGGGGATCAAGCAATTGGCTACGGCCAGCAAGCACGGGGTCCCGAACGTCGTTCCGATCAACTTCATGAAGATCCTGGACGACGAGACGATCCTGGCCTCGGCCGTGTTCATGACCAAGACCTTCGGCAACCTGAAGGAAAATCCGGTATGCGCGATGTCGGTCTGGGAGGGCTTTGCCGGGTATCAGTTCAAGGGCACGGCGTCCATTGTCACCGATGGGCCCGTCTTTCAGGACACCCGGACCTGGACCGAGGAAGAGGGGAAAAAGCTCGGCCTGCCGCTGCAGTCCAAGGGAGCCATCGTCATCAAAGTCAACGAGATATTCTCCATCGCACCCGGGGCCGACGCCGGCAAAAAGATCGTCTGACGGCCATTTTCGATCTGCATCCGCCGCGAAGGGCTGCCCTTTCCATCCTGCCGGAACCGGAGGCGAAAGGCGGCCCTTTCCCCTGCATCGCGTTTGTGCCGGGAAGCCATTGCATTTTGCATGGATGGCATTCCCGCCTCCCTGACGTCCGCTCGCATCCGGCCGTCCTGCCCGGCAAGGAATCCGGGAATCGCTCCGGCATCCGCTTCGCCTTTCGGAACCGATGATGTCCCGTTTTACGGGATAGGGGGCGAGAACCCAATACTGGACTGTTTATTGCTTTAACCTTTCGGGAGAGCCAAATTTAAAAGGGGCGAAACGATGGGTGAAAAAGGCGAAAATGCGAAGAGGAACACGGTCATTTGCCCTTTTACCGGGAAGGCCTGCACGCAGTGTTCTCTGTACAGAGGCAGGCATATAGGTTTGTGTTTCTCCGTGACACCGTGTAAGGTGAAAACGAGGCGAGGGGTGACGGAACAATTGCCCCCGGTTTCGCCTGCCGCCTGCAACCGCACCGCCGCGAACACGGGCGGAAGAAGCGGCGCGGCGTCCCCGTTACCGTGAGTCGCGGCCGTCCTATTTGCCTCAAATCGAGGAGATGAACCATGGGAACAAAGCTTACACGCCGCTCTGTGTTGGGAATCGGCGCGGCGGCCGGCGGTCTGGCCGTGGGCGGATCCCTTCTGGGCTCGGCCAATAGGTCTTCGGAGACCGGGTCTGCCGCGGCGCTTCCGTGGCGGTGGAGAGAAATAAGACCGGAGGAGATCCGGGAGCGGGCCTATCAGTCGGCCTGGGCGAAAATCGGTTGCATGTACGGTACGATCGAAGCGGTCCTCGGCACGCTGGCGGACAGATACGGCGCGCCGTACAACACCTTCCCGGTGGACGCCACGGTGTACGGCAGCGGCGGGATCGGCGGACTGGGTTCTCTCTGCGGTACGGTCAATGCGTGCGGCCTGCTGTTCAATCTCTTTAGCAAAAGTCAGGACGATCTCTTCGCGCTATGCCGGGAGATTTCGCTGTGGTACGAAAACGCGGCCCTGCCGGTCTATAAGCCGCTGAAGCCGAGAGTCGACATCCCGATCGTGACGTCCGTGGCCCGCTCCAACCTGTGCCACGTCTCATCGACCGCGTGGGCGAACGCCTCCAAACACAAGCTTCTGACCCGGGAGCATTTCGAACGGTGCAACCGCCTCGTCGCGGATGTCACCGTAAAAGCCGTCGCGCTGCTCAACGAATACAGCCGGGGCAAGGTGGCCTACGGGGAGAAGCCGAACGCCTTTTCGCAGGAATGCCAGGCCTGCCATGGCCCGGGGACGTCCAAGGCCAATGTCGCCAGCGGCATGACGTGCGATACGTGCCACACGAATCCTCACTGAGCCGCGCGCGTTTTTCATGAAGCCTCGAATCGGGCCTGCGCCGCCGGTCCGTGAACATATCCCGGATTCCAGCCTCCCACCTTCTGGAATCTGGAATCTGGAATCTGGAATCCTCCTGCATCACCCTTGTCTTCCGCTCCAACCGCGCCTTCCTGAACGAGCCTGTTACGGCACGACCTTTTCGTAGGGCCACATGGCTATGCCGCCGTCGAGCACCTTGACGTCGTCGAATCCGGCCGCTCTCAGGATCAGGGATGCCTCGTAACCGCGCAGCGAGATGGCGCAGTAGCAGATGATCTCCTTGCCCTTCGGAATCTCCGCAAGCCGCTTCCTCAGCGTGCCCAGGGGGATCAGGGTCGACTTGGGCAGATGGACCTCGGCGTACTCCTGGGGCGAACGCACGTCGAGAAACACGAAGTCCTCCCCGTCCCTCATTTTGCGGTGCACGGCTTCCGCCGGGATGCCGACCATGAAGCCGTCGCGTTTGTTGCGCGCGACGTTCGCCGCGGTGATCAGGTTGTCCATGGCGGAGGCGTAGGGCGGGGCGTAGGACAGGTCGAGGTGGGCCACCTGATCCAGCGTCATTTTGCAGGAGACGGCCGTGGCCGCGACGTCGATCCGTTTCGCGCCCTCTCCCGGACCCGTGACCTGGACGCCCAGCAGCTTTCCGCTTTCCCGGTCGGCGACCAGCTTCATCAGGATCGTCGCGGAATCCGGCATGTAGTGCGCCCGGTCCGCTCCGGGGACCATCGCCGTGATGACGTCGAAACCCAGCGCCCGGGCGGCGCGTTCGGTCATCCCGGTGCGCCCGGCGCAATAGTCGAATATCTTGCAGATGGAACTCCCGACGATGCCGGGGAAGACGTCGTCGCCCCCGCAGATATTCACGGCCACGACGCGGCCCTGCTTATTGGCCGTGGAGCCGAGCGGGACGTAGCAGGGCTGGCCCGTCATCCGGTCGATGCACTCCACGCAATCGCCCGCGGCGTAGATGTCCGGATCCGACGTGCGCATGCGGTCGTCCACCCGGATGGCGCCCGTCTTTTCGCCGATGGCGAGTCCCGCCTGCAGCGCCAGCGCGACGTTCGGGCGCACGCCGATGGCCAGGATCACCATATCCGCCGGGAGATTCCCCTTGTCCGTTTTCACGAAAGCCGCTTTCTCGCCTTTTCCCGGCCGGCTTTCCAGGGCCAGGGCTTTGGTCGCCGTCATCACCCGCACGCCCCTGGATTCCATATATTTCTCGACCAGGCACGCGACGTCCCAGTCGAGCATGCCGAGTATCTGCGGAAGCATTTCCACGATGGTCACGCGGCAGCCGTGCGTCGCAAGCGCCTCGGTGGCCTCCACCCCGATCAGGCCGCCGCCGACAATCACCACGTCCTTGGCCTTCTGCTGGGCCAGGACGTGTTTGATGCCCTCGGCGTCGTGGACGCCGTGCAGCGTGAACACGTTTTCCTTGTCGACTCCCGGTATCTGGGGGATCACGGGAGTCGCGCCCGTGGCGAGCACGAGTTTATCGTAGGGGAGCCACGATTCGTCGCCGGCGGTCAGGTCCCGGACGCGGACGCGCCTGCCCGCCCGGTCGATCTCGAGCGCTTCGGTGCGGTTCCGGACCTTCAGGTTCTTGACGTTGAGGAAAAAGGTCGAATCGCGGACGACGCCGGCGGCCGTTTCCATGAGTTCCTTCTGTTCCCGGATCTCCCCGCTGACGTAATAGGGGAGGCCGCATCCGGCGTAGGAAAGAAACACGCCTTTTTCGATGATGGTGACGTCCGCTTCGGGCCGCATGCGGATGATTTTGGCCGCGGCCTTCGGACCCGCCGCTACACCGCCAATGACTACGACTTTCATGAAATCTCCTTTTGCCCCCGGGTGCAATTTCCGATTCGGGTTTTGGGGGCGGCGCTTCGCTCCGGCATGAATCGGGATTCGTTGCGAACTTCTACAGTGTACTGCATACGGCGGGATTACCGTGCAGGGGAAAGAGCCCGGCTCGATCCAATCCTACCGGGATCCGTTTCTGCCGCGGAGCACGGAGCCGGGACGGTGCTTTGCGGCATGCCTGGCCCCGGCCGCCGCCTCGGCGGCGAAGCAGACCAGAAAGAACAGGAGGACCAGGACCGCGGTCATGTCAGGGCCTCGACGCCTCGGCGGCTGCCGCGGTCGTGTAAAAAGTGATTTCGCCCGTGCGCACCGGGGCGACCGATCCATTGCGCAGCAGCGCATCGAGATGCTTCACCGCTTCGGATGCGTTCATCCCCAGGCCGCGGGCGATATCCATGGCCGTGCAGGGCCGCCTCGAAAGCAGTGCGAGAATTTCATCCCCGGCCACATCCCGGCCCGGCAGATCGCGCCGGCCCGCAGGGCCCGAGTCGGCGATGATTTCCACCCTGCCCGAAAAGCAGCCCTTTAACGCCGCCAACCGCTCCGGGGACACGGGCTTGGCATAGGACCTGGACGGTGGGCGGACGGCCGTATTCAGCTGAATCCGGTTCAACCGGGCGTTTTTGACGGCCGAGTCGATCTTTTCCGCCTCGTCCCGTATCCCCGTGACTCCCGCCAGGAGCAGCACCTCCAGCCAGACTTCTCCTTTGAAGCGGTTGGTGAAACTCACGAGACCGTCCACCACCCGTTCGAAGGAAATATCGGGGTGCGGGCGGTTCACGTATTGAAACAGCGCGCCGTCTCCGGCGTCCAGGGACGGGATCACCAGGTCCGCCTGCATCAGGGCGTCCTGCACCTCGGGCATCCCGAGCAGCGAGCCGTTGGTCAGGACCGCTACGGGTATGCGCGTCATCTGTTTGATGCGCGGAATCAGGTCCCCGAGGCCGCTATTCAGGGTGGGTTCGCCGGAGCCTGCCAGGCTGATGTAGTCGGGGGGCTCGATCCCGGCCAGCCTTTCCTCCAGCTCGGCCTGGACCTCGTCGACCGGAACATATTCCGTGCGCCGGATCGTCCGATCGGTGGTAGGCCCCAGGTGGCAGTAAATGCAGTCGTATGTGCATGTCTTGAAGGGTACGCAGTCGACTCCGAGCGATCTTCCCAGGCGCCTGGAGGGGACCGGGCCGTAGACGTGCCTCGCGCGTTTTCCCGTCATGCCCCGCTCCCACACTGAGGTGATCATCGCTCCCTTCCTCCCGACTTCCGGCATCCCGGCCCGCCCGCGCGGCCGCGCATGCGTTTGCGGCCGCCGCATCCGGGCATCCGCAGCTCGCCGCTTTCGATGCGGCCGTCCAGGACGGCGGCGATCACCTCCTCCATCGAGCCGCAAATGTGCGGGATGATGCGTATGCCCGACGAAGCGAGTGCGGTCTGCTGTGTCTGGGAGATCATGCCGCAGACCAGCAGGTCCACTCCGAGCGTCGGAAGCACCTGGGCCCGCTGGAAAGGGTTCCGGGTGACGAGGGGTTCTTCCCGGCGGCCCTGCTCCCGCTTCTCCGCGATGTCCACGAGCAGAATCCTGCTGGCTTCGTCGAAAACAGGCGATACGCGCCCCTGCCATAAAGGGATTGCGACTCTCATACGCTCTGTACCTGCAAACGGTGTGCCGTCTGAGGCCGGATGCCTCATTCCGCTTCCGGGATCCGGTGATCCCACTGCATCCTCCGGGCGGCATCACGGCGTTCCGGATGGATTCCCGCCGGGTCCTCCCCTGCCCTGTACAGGCAATGATCGTGCCAAGGCGTTCGCCGTGCCGCCCTTACGGGGGCAGCCGGCCGCAAATTCCGCGCCGCCACGGTGCGCCGCCCGGTTTTCCCGGAGATCGGCGCCGGCACCGCCCGCTCTTCCCGCACCTGGCTTGACCGCTCCCTCGTGCAATATGCATACAAAGCGAGATGGAGTTCTTGCACTTTGCAATGAATTCGGCGCCAGGCCATGGAGGTGCCTTCGGACTAAGCCGCATAAAGACTGAAAAAGCGCCCGCAGGCGGCGAATGGTATGGCATCTGCATGAAGATGCGGGAAATGAACGACGGGGAATGAATCCCGAAGAAGAGAAAGGAGTCGCCGTGAAGATCATCATCAGTTCACAGGGGAATACGCCGGAGTCGCCGGTGGATCCCCGTTTCGGACGTGCGGCGCAGTTCATGCTCTACGACACGGAGACGGGAGCCTATGAGGCGGTGTCCAATGCCGAAAGCCTGGACGCGGCGCAGGGGGCGGGCATCAAGGCGGCGGAGACCCTCTCGCGCCTGGGGGCCGAGGTTCTGATCACGGGGCACTGCGGGCCGAACGCGTTTTCAACGCTCAGGGCGGCGGGCATCGAGGTCGTGCAGGGCGCGGAGGGGTGCACGGTCGCCCAGGCTCTGCAAAAGTTCCAATCCGGGCAGCTCAAGGCGATGGGCTCTCCGGACGTGGCCGGGCACTGGCAATGATCGTCGCCGTCGCTTCGGGCAAGGGCGGCACCGGGAAGACCACGGTGGCCGCGAACCTGGCCGTCTGTCTCGGGGAACCGGTGAGCCTCCTGGATTGCGACGTGGAGGAGCCGAACTGTCACCTCTTCCTCCGCCCGGAGATCCGCAGCCGCGAGCGGGTCTGCCTGCCGTATCCCGTCGTGGACGAAGCCCTGTGTGACGGGTGCGGGGAATGCAGCCGCGCGTGCCAGTACAATGCGATCGTCGCCCTGAAGACGAAGCCGCTGGTGTTCCCGTCCCTCTGTCACGGGTGCGGCGGGTGCGTCAAGGCCTGTCCCGTGAACGCCATCACGGAGGCGAAGCGCGAGATCGGCACCGTCGAATCCGGCGCCGCGCGCCAC
This sequence comes from uncultured Acidobacteriota bacterium, assembly GCA_964613495.1. Classification (GTDB taxonomy): domain Bacteria; phylum Acidobacteriota; class UBA6911; order UBA6911; family UBA6911; genus UBA6911. Next base: position 24,252 of record CAZTHE010000024.1, read on the forward strand.
GTGGCCTTCGTCCAGGGGTGCCTGGACGTGGGGCAGTCCCTTTCCCCGCCCCTGACCCGGGCGGTGAAGCGCCACGCGCTCAACGAGGGAACCACCATCGTGGACTGTCCGCCGGGCACCTCCTGCCCGGTCATCGCCGCCGTGAAAGGCAGCGACTACGTGCTGCTGGTGACGGAGCCCACGCCGTTCGGTTTGCACGATTTGAAGCTGGCCGTGGAAACCATGCGCACCCTGGGCCTCGATTTCGGGATCGTGGTCAACCGGACCACGTGCCCGGGCCATTGTGTCGCCGATTACTGCCGGAGCGAACGCATCCCCATCCTGCTGGAAATCCCCGACGACCGGAGGGCGGCCGTCGCCTATTCGCGCGGCCGGCTGATCGTCGAGGCGGTGCCCGAATTGCGGGAGCCGTTCGAGCGTCTCTGCTGCCGGATTCTGGACGAAGTGCGGGGCAGGGAGAAGCGCCTCCGGGCGGGCGCGTGGAGCGCCGAGGGGACCGCATGAAAGAAGTGGTGATTCTCAGCGGAAAGGGCGGCACCGGGAAGACCAGCCTGGCCGCCTCGTTTGCGGCGTTGGCGGGAACCGCCGTGATCGCCGACTGCGACGTCGACGCGTCGGATCTGCACCTGCTGTTGTCGCCGCGTGTGGAGCGGCGCGTGGAGTTCCGGAGCGGACACGAGGCCGTGATCCGGCCCGAGGGCTGCATCGCGTGCGGCGTCTGCCGCGAAGAATGCCGTTTCCATGCCGTGCATGCCGTCCGGCAGAGGGGACGCGTGGCGTCCTTCCGCATCGATCCCCTGTCCTGCGAAGGGTGCGGTGTCTGCGTGCGCCTGTGCCCCGAACACGTCATCGATTTTCCCGAGCGGGTGTGCGGCGAGTGGATGGTTTCGGGGACGCGCTTCGGCCCGATGGTGCACGCGCGGCTCGGCATCGGGGCCGAGAATTCGGGCAAGCTGGTCTCGATCGTCCGGAAAGAGGCGCGCAGGATCGCGGAGCGTACGGGGAGTTCCTGGCTGATCGTGGACGGCCCGCCCGGGATCGCCTGCCCCGTCATCGCGTCGGTCACGGGCGCGTCGCTGGCCCTGCTGGTAATCGAGCCCACGCTGTCCGGCGAGCACGACGTGGGGCGGGTGCTGGAATTGACCCGGCACTTCGGGGTCCCCGCGGCGGTGTGCGTCAACAAGTGGGAACTGAACCCGCAAATCGCCGCCCGGATCGAGGAAACCGCCGCCGCATCGGGCGCGTTTCCGGGCGGCCGGATCCGCTACGACCGGTCGGTCACGGAAGCCCAGGTCGAAGGAGTCCCCGTCGTTGAGTACGGCGGGCCGGCGGCCGCGGACATCCGGTGCGTCTGGCGAAACCTGCAGGAGAAACTGCCGCTTGCCGCGTCTCCCGCCGTCATGCAGGTATGATGCCGGATCCTTCGCTTCGGACCGGCGGGCCCTTTCCCGCAGGCGGACGGCAACGGTCGTGAGAGAACCCGTATGAGCCATCGCGGCAAAACAGGATCCCCGGATGCGCCCGCGATGACCGAGGTCATCCTGGAAAGCATTTCCGACGGCGTCTTCACCGTGGACGCCGAGTGGCGGGTCACGAGTTTCAATCGCGCCGCCGAGGAAATCACGGGCGTGGCCCGCGCCGAGGCGATCGGGCAGCGGTGTTCGGAGGTGTTCCGCTCGAGCATGTGCGGCGCGGACTGCGCGCTGCGGCGGACCCTGGAGACGCGGAAGCCCGTGATCGGCAAATCCGGCTACATCATCGACGCGGATGGGGACCGGATTCCCGTCAGCATTTCCACGGCGGTGCTCCGGGACGGCGACGGGCGCGTGATCGGCGGGGCGGAGACCTTCCGGGACCTTACGGAGCTCGAGACGCTGCGGCGCGAGCTCGAAGGGAAATTCCACGTCGGCGATCTCTCCAGCCGCAGCCCCCGGATGCAGCGGGTGTTCGAAATTCTGCCCGCCGTGGCGGCCGGTTCCAGCACCGTGCTCGTCCTGGGGGAAACCGGCACCGGCAAGGAACTCGTGGCGAAGACGATCCATTCCCTCGGCTCCCGGCGGCGCGGCCCCTTCGTCGCGCTGAACTGCGGGGCGCTGCCGGAAACGCTGCTGGAGTCGGAGCTGTTCGGGTATAAGGCCGGAGCGTTTACCGGGGCGGTCCGCGACAAGCCGGGCCGTTTCGCACTGGCGCGGGGCGGGACCATTTTCCTGGACGAAATCGCCGAGATGGCGCCGGCGCTGCAGGTCAAACTGCTGCGCGTTCTCCAGGAGCGTGAGTTCGATCCCCTGGGCTCGGACCGCCCGGAAACCGCCGACGCCCGCGTGATCGTCGCCACCAACAAGGACCTGAGGGAAGGGGTGCGCGACGGTTCGTTCCGCGAGGATCTTTATTACCGGGTGAATGTCGTCCGAATCGAGCTGCCCCCGCTGCGGAAGCGCAAGGAGGACATCCCGCTCCTGGCGCGCGACTTCGTCGCGCGCTTCAACCGGCTGCAGAACAGGCTCGTGCCGGGGATCACGCGCGAGGCGCTGTCGCTGCTGATGGCCTATTCCTGGCCCGGCAATATCCGCGAACTGGAGAACGCCGTCGAGCGCGCCTTCATCCTGTGCGGGGAAAGCCCCATCGGCATCCGGCATCTGCCGGAGGAACTGACCGGCCGGGCCGCGGGGGGGGCGGCCGATGCGGACATGCGGTCCGTGCGCGACGCCGTGGAGGCCGATGCGATCCGAATGGCGCTCGAACGCAACGGGTTCAACCGCCTCGCGGCCGCGAGGGAGCTCGGCATTCACAAGACGACGCTGTTCCGGAAAATAAAGAGGCTCGGCATCCGGCTCCCCGAATCCGACGGGCGCCGCCGCAAGCCTCCGGCGTGATTCCCGGCGGACTCAGCGGACAGGAGGCGGCAGGCTTCCCCCGTATTCGGGAGGGCTCGTCTGGAATCCGGAATCTGGAATCTGGAATCTGGAATCTGGAATCTGGAATCTGGAATCAAAATATACGCGCGCGGATCCGGTGTTATCGGACCGGCCACGTCGGTACGTCGTCGGCGTCCAGCCCGCATTCGCGGAACAGGCGCTTGTAGAATTCCGGCCGGGGAAAATCGGGCCGCATTTCCAGGAAGGCGTTCTGCCGGTATCCGAACCGCATCTCCTGGAACTTTTCGAGTTGGGCCACCAGCAGCGCGACCTTGTCGCGGGGCACCGAAAAGATGATCTCGTCCTCGCCGGCCAGCGCCCGGCCGAGTTCCCCGGGATCGGGCAGCGTCACGCAGCACTGCCCGGACGCGGGCGGCACCACGGAAAAGGCGCAGGAGGCGATCGGGTAGATCGGCGAGGTGATTTTACCTTCGCCGGCGAACGACAACGCGTGCAGCATGTTGTCCAGTTGCGCGTTGTTGGAGTAGATCAGGACGGTGTCCGGCAGGAAACCGGCGGTTTTCAGAGGAGCGGAGACGATGCCGGCGTATTTCCCGAATTCGAAGCGCGGGATCCTGGGCACTTCGTCCTTCAGCTCGGGGAAGCCCGCGGCGATGCGCGGATCCACGAGCCCGTACGCCATCAGGGGGCCCCAGCACCAGTTGTCTTCTTTCAGCATGGCGACGGTGGTCCCGTTGCGCCGCGACAGGGAAAAGGCCTGGCATTGCGCGAGGTGGTGGCCCCGGTCCCGTTTCGGCCGGAGCGCGCCTGCCGGGACGTCGGATTCCGACTCCAGCATCTTCACCGCGATGGGGGACGTCCGAAGCCACATCAATCTTTCTATGGTTTCGCCGAAGAGGTTGAACTCCCTGAGACCGGACATGCCATCCTCCTTTTTGGGGCCATGCGGCGCCGCATCCCCCAGTCTACTACGGATGATGGTTTGCCCGCGGCGAAAAACACCGTTACAATGGCGGTGCGCTCCGGGTGCGGCGGCGTCCCGGCCCTCCGGCGTCGCGCTCCCGGCCGGCGCCCGCGCCGATGCGAGGGTTCCCGGCCGCACGGACGCATGCCGATGAAAGGACTCTGATGATTTATCCTGAAGACCAACGCACGCTCGAGCAGGTGTACCGCAGCGCCGTCAGCGGCCTGTATGCGCGCCTGCGGGCCAATTACGATTTCTTATACCGGAGATTCGGCGACGAAGGGCTCGGGCTGATCGAGGAAATGAGCCGCGAATACGGGCTCAGCGTCGCGGAGAGGGCGAAGGCGCATCTCGCCGACCGCGGCCTCGGTTCCGTGGCAAGCTACCTGGTACGCATCTTCGATACGGTGACCCGCGGCCAGAACCTGACGTCGGCCATCGAGGAGAGCGACGACCGGGTGGTCATCAAGGTCAACCGCTGCCCGCTGCGCTTCGACAATCCCCGCATGTGCCTGGCGCACACCTGCATGGAAAAAACGGTGGTGGAAGAGCTGAACCCGGGGCTGACCTACCGGATCGGGAAATCCATCCCGGCCGGCGACGCGTTCTGCGAGCACATCGTCGAAGTTAAAAAGGCGCGGCGCTGACCCGCCCGGGCAGCGGCGGGGCGTCATCGAACGAGGCAGCCGGCATGGATACGGAAAAAAACAAGCGGGTGGTCCTGGAGTTCTACGAGGAGGTTTTCCAAAAGCACGACCTGGGCGCCGTCGGCCGCTACATGCACGACGATTACATCCAGCACAACCCCGACGCGGACCAGGGCAGCAGGGGATTCCTCGAATTTCACGAGGGCTTTTTCAAAGCCGTCCCGGATTTCCGGGCGACCATCGTTCAGCTGGTCGCCGAGGGCGACCTGGTCTACGTCTACAACCGGATCACGGGGACGCACGCGGGCGAAGGTTTTTTGAATTACCCGCCGACGGGGAACAGGATCGAGTTCGACGCCGTCGACATGTATCGCCTGCGCGACGGGAAGCTCTGCGAGCATTGGGATGTCGCCGACACCCGGGCGCTATTCACCCAGGTGGGGGGATTGCGCGAAGTGAAGCGATAGGCGAACCAAGAACCCCCGGTTCCCTATCCCGCATTTCGGGGCCTGGATCGCGGGTCAGACCGCCGCGAGGACCATCTCCTCTGTTTTTGCCGTGCGTCCCGCGGCGTCCACCGTCACGACCTGGTACCGGTGCGCCGCCGTGTCGGCGAGCGTTTCTTCGTAGGCGAACGGGACCCGGTGCAGCTGCGGCGCATGCGCAAGCTCCCCCGCCTTCTGGTGGTCGCGCCAGATCTCATAGCGCACGATCGGCTCGTCGCCGGCGTAGGCCGTCTGCCAGGTCAGCCGGGCGACGCGCTTCTGCGCGCGCATATCCTGGCCGGCGGCGGGATCGCGCGGCGCGCCGAGCGGCTGCGCCGGAGACTGGAAATAATTCGTCTTCCCCCCTTTGACCGCTGCGGCCATTTTCTCGATCGCTCTCCGGTCCGAGGCGCCGAGCGCCGCGGGCGCGATCTGGGCGGCGCTCAGGTTCTGCTGCAGCTGGCAGGCGGCCGCGTCCGAATCGATGTGTCCCGTCCCGATGATGGCCGTGTGGACGCCGGGCGTGCTCAGGGAATACTCGACCAGGCGCCGGCTGGGCAGGCTGCTGCTGCCGACGGTCTGCACGACCATGCCGGGGTTCGCCGTCCAGGTGGCGGGCTTCGTGTACATCGCGCCGTCGGCGAACACCTTCATGGCGATGACGCCCATGTTCCCGGCCGCGGCCACCGGGATGACGTTGTACTGCATGTTGAACTGCAGGCGGTCGTTGGCGTTGACGGCCACCAGCATGCCGTCGAGCACGCCCCGCGTGTCGCGCTGGATCAGGTCCATCATCACGTCCGGCGACTGGTGCCCCGAGAAGCCGATGTGGCGGAGGAGCCTCTCGCCCTTCGGGTTCAGTCCCGTGAAGTTGGTGCCGTCGCGGTAGTCGATCAGGGTCGCCAGCGCGCCGATCGTTTCCGCCTTCGGGTCCGGCCGGTCATACCCCTCATACACCGCGTCGACGTCCGCGGGGCTCGAGACGCTGTGCAGCAGGACCATGTTGAGGTAGGCGCCCTGCGGGTAGGATCCCTGGCCGTCGCCGAAGATCTGCGACAGGGTCCGCCGCAGGTCGTCGGCCGTGTGGGACCCCGCCGTCCCGTTCGTGACGTTGATCAGTCCCTGCCTCTGCCAGCCGCCCTTGCCGAAGCGCAGGGCCGTCTTGCTGGTCAGAAAGATCGAGTTGCGCAGGCGCGAGTCGTATCCCGGCTGGCCGGGGATCAGGTTCAGCTCGCGAAACGCCTTGCCGTAGCTCAACTGGCTCGAGTCGTAGACGTTCGACGTGTCGAAATAGTTCACCCCGAGACGGAAAGCCTTCAGGATGATCTTGACGGGATCGACCCCGTCCGGTGTCCACTGCAGCGACGCCTGTCCGCCCAGCCCGAGCGTCGTGGCCTCGAAGTCGAGGCGGCCCATGGCGCGCTTCATCAATCCGGCCCCCTGGTCCTTGCCGAAAGTGAAATAGGGCCCAACCGACAGGGCGGCGGAAGACAGCGCGACATCCCGGATGAAGCGCCTGCGGGTCACTGCATTTTTCATAGACTCGGCCATGGGAATCCTCCTCGGACAATAGTCTAAATATACTAGCGCGAGCGGGCCGAAACCCGAACCGGTTTGTGGTATTTTTTATTCGGAGACGCGGGCCGGCCCCCGCATCACCGGTGGTGCGTCCGGCAGCGACTTTCGAAATCCCTTCGGGGCAGGGACCGCAGTGCGAAATGAAAAATCGATTCCGATACCGATAGCGACCCCGATAGGGGAATCCCGTATGGCCCCGAGTCGACGAATGGAGGCCCCGTGAAAACACCCTCGCGCGTCGTTTGTGCGGTTTGTTTGTCTTTCCCCTTCCTCCTGGCGGCGAACGGCGGCCCCGCGGCGGACGCGGACTGGCCGCAGTTCCGCGGGGCGGACGCGAATCCCGTGGGCGCGGACGCGCGCCTGGCGGAGTCGTGGAGCCGGACGGAAAATATCGAGTGGGCCGCCGAAATTCCCGGACGCGGCTGGTCGTCGCCGGTCGTGTCGGGCGGCAGGGTCTTCGTGACCACGGCGGTCACCGAAGGCAATTCGAAGCCGCCTCAGATCGGGACGGAGTACAGCAACGAATACATCGCGGAACTCGAGAAGCAGGGCCTCCCCGAAGCGGAGATCCTCGCGAAGGTAACGGAGCGGGATTTCGAACTCCCCGGCGAGGTGGTGCTGCACTACCAGCTCCACTGCCTGAACCTGGAATCGGGCAAGATCGAGTGGAAACGCGAATTCCACTCGGGCCGGCCGCCCGGGGGGCGCCACCGGAAAAACAGCTTCGCCTCCGAGACCCCGGTCACCGACGGCAAGTCGGTCTTCGTGTATGTCGCCAACCTGGGATTGTACGCGTACGACAGGAAAGGCAAGGCGCTGTGGTCCGTTCCCCAGGAGGCGATGCCGATCTATAACGATTTCGGGACCGGAAGCTCTCCCGTGCTGGCCGGCGACCTTTTGATTATCGTCAACGACAACGAAAAGCAGCCCTTCATCGCCGCCTACGACAAGCGCTCCGGGAAGCAGGCCTGGAGGAAGGACCGGGATGTCGGCACCAAGGGCCCGCCGCAGGCGCGCTCCGGGTGGGTGACGCCCTACGTGTGGCGCCGCGCCGGCCGGACCGAAATCGTCACGGTTGGACCGCTCAAGGTCATCAGCTACGACCTTGCGGGGAACGAGCTGTGGACGATGTCGGGCGTTTCGGGCGGTCCCATTCCGATGCCGTTCGCTTACAACGGGCTGCTGTACGTCAACGGGGGGCGCGGACGCCCTCTCTACGCGGTCCGCCCGGGCGCGTCGGGCGATATTTCCCTGAAGAGCGGCGAGAAATCGAACCCGTATGTGGTTTGGACCGAGCCGCGCGGCGGGACCTATCTCGCTACGGCGGTGGCCTACGACGGCGGCCTGTATTCGGTCACCGAAAACGGAATCCTGAGCCGGTACGACGCCGCGACGGGAGCCGTGACCTACCGGACGCGGATCGACCCGGCGGCGACCGCCTTCACGTCGTCCCCGTGGGCCTACAACGGGAAGGTGTTCGTGCTGGATGAGGAGGGGACGACGTTCGTGGTCGCGGCGGGGGAAAAGTTCGGCCTCGAGCGCTCCAACGTACTCGACGATATGGCGCTGGCCACGCCGGCGATCGCCGGCGACCGGCTGCTGCTGCGCACGGAACACCGCCTGTATTCCATCAAAAAGCGGCCGCGTCCCCATTGAACGTTTACGGGTTTCCCGTTTCCCGTTCACGGATTTGCGCGTTAAGTAGAGCCGCAATCCCCCCGCCCGCCCAACCACCGTAACGGGAAACGCGAAACGCGAAACGGAGGTTGTTGACCTACATCAATGTTTTGCCCCCGAATCCCGTCGAAGATAGATCCCGCCGGAAGAGGCGAAAAAGGATTTCCGGATCGGCCCCGCCTGTACTAAGGTAGAGCCAACACGACGCGTTTCAGCCGCCGGTAGCTCATTCAATTCGGGCGTCGGGCGTGCCTGATAGAGCGCCTCACGATGAGTTCCTCGTGCATCGTGGCTTTGAAGCCGACAGTTCACCCGGTGGCGGCGTTTCCCGCGTCAACACGAACGGGTGCTTCAATCGATTCACGGTTTGATTCCCGGAGACCATGGAGGGAGAGGATTGAGATGTCGACAGAGACCCTGAAAAGAGCAGCGATAGTCTGTTTTATCGTGGCGATGGGCGGCCTTCTCCTGGGCGGCCTGTTCGCCAACCGCGAGGCTCCGCCCTATCCCGGCCGCGTCGTCGGCCCGGATGGAGCGGTGCTGTTCACCAAGGCCGACATCGTCGCCGGCCAGGACGTCTTCCAGCGCTACGGCCTGATGGATCACGGCAGCGTCTGGGGGCACGGGTCGCAGCGCGGCATGGAGTTTTCGGCCGTGACCCTGCACCGCATCGGCGCAAGGGTGCGCGAGGACATTTCCCGCGAGGCCTACGGGCGCGACTACGCGTCGCTGACTCGGGAAGAGCGCGACCTGGTGGACGTGCGGACACAGCGGCTCGTGAAAACGAATGCCTATGATCCGGCGTCCGACACCCTGCGGCTCGATGCGAACCAGGTGGCGGCGCTGGCGGAGATCGGCGAGCTGTGGGAGCGGACGTTCCGCGACGGCGACAACGACTACGGATTCCTCGCCAACACGGTTCCCACGCCGGAGGAGCGCCGGCAGATCGGCCGGTTCTTCTTCTGGACCGCCTGGGTCGCCGCCGCCGCGCGTCCCGGCAAGGACTACAGCTATACGAACAACTGGCCTCCCGACCGGATGGTCGGCAACGTGGCGACCACCGAGACCTATATCTGGAGCATCGCGGGCATCATCTCGCTGTTCGTGACCCTGGGGCTGTTCATCTTCTGGGTTCACCGCGACCGGCTGTGGTACGGAGAGCCGAAGGGCGTGCCCCTGGCCGAGAAGCTCATCGACATGCCGCTGACGTCGAGCCAGATGAAGGCGGCGAAATATTTCCTGGTTGTGATCCTGCTGTTTCTGCTTCAGACGGCTTTCGGCGGACTCCTTGCGCACTACACCGTGCATCCGGGCAGCTTCTATATTCCCCTGGTCGGGCACCTGATCCCGTACAGCTGGGCGAAGTCGTGGCACCTGCAGCTGGCAATTTTCTGGATCGCCACGACGTGGGTGGCTTCGGCGATTTACCTGGCGCCCATCATCGGCGGAAGGGAGCCGAAGGGGCAGGGGGCTCTCGTGCAGGCCCTGTTCGGCGCGATCGTCGTCGTCGCCGTGGGCAGCCTCGCCGGCCAGGTCGCGGGGATCAAGGGCATGTTCGGCGATCTCTGGTTCTGGTTCGGGCACCAGGGGTGGGAATTTCTCGAACTGGGCAGGCTGTGGCAGATCCTCCTGTTCGTGGGGCTGCTCGCCTGGCTCTTCATCGTGTACCGGGCGGTCAGCAACCGGACCACCCGGATCGGCGATCCCGAATTCCGGAGCCTGGTCAATTTCTACGTGATCAGCGCCGTCCTGGTCGTGATCTTCTTCGCCTTCGGGCTGTTCTTCAGCCGCGGCACGCATTTCACCGTGGCCGATTACTGGCGGTGGTTCGTCGTCCACATCTGGGTGGAAAGCATCTTCGAGTTCTTCGGCGTCGCCGTGATCTCGGTCCTGCTGGTGGCCATGGGACTCGTTTCCGCGGCGGGCGCGCTGCGGGTCGCCTATTTCACCGCTTCCCTCGTGTTTCTCAGCGGCATTCTCGGCACCGCGCACCATTACTTCTGGTACGGCGGGCCGTCGCTGTGGCTGGCCATAGGATCGGTGTTTTCCAGCATGGAGCCCGTCCCGCTGTTCGGCCTGGTCGTGCGCGGCCTGATGGAGTACAAGTCCATCAAGGCGAAGGGCGCCGAATTCTCCTACAAGTGGCCGATGTACTTCCTGGTGGCCAGCTCCTTCTGGAATTTCCTGGGCGCCGGCGTGTTCGGGTTCCTCATCAACCTGCCGGTGGTGAACTACTACGAGCACGGCACCTACCTGACCGTCAACCACGGGCACGGAGCGCTGTTCGGCGTGTACGGCATGCTCTCCGTCGCGCTGATGCTGTTCTCGTGGCGGGGGCTGGTGGAGCGCAAATACTGGTCCGACCGGCCGCTGGCCATCTCGTTCTGGGGCTTTAACGCCGGCCTGCTGGTCATGACGCTCGGGACCCTCTTTCCGGTGGGGATCGCCCAGGCCTGGACGAGCTTCAAGGAAGGGGTCTGGATGGCGCGCGATGTGAGCTTCTTCGAACGGCCGATCGTGTCCGTGCTCGGACAGCTGCGCATCGTCCCGGATACCGTCATCATCGTCCTGGGGGTGCTGCCGCTGGTCTACTTCCTGTTCAAGACCTACCCGCGCCTGAAGCGGCACAAGACTGACGAATCGTAATAATTTCGGTGACAGTCACCATCACCTCGAAATTCGCAAGGGATTGTTTGACAACGGTTTGGGAATTAAGGTGACTGTCACCGAAATTTCGCAGAGGAAAGGAGCGACATGGATACAGCTACCGGAGTGCTTCGGCACGAGCACGAGGCGATTCTCGGCATGATCGACGCGGCGGAGGAGGCGGCGCGGCGGATCAAGGAAGGCAGGGAAGTCAAGCCGGAGACGCTTTCCGGACTGGTCGAATTCTTCCGGGTTTTCGCCGACCGCTGCCACCACGGCAAGGAAGAGACCTGCCTGTTCCCCGCGCTGGAGCAGAAAGGGCTCCCTCATGACACGGGCCCGATCGCCGTCATGCTTCAGGAGCACGTGGAAGGCAGAAAGTTTATCGCCGTCATGGCGGGGGCCCTGGAGGGCTGCGCCGCAGGCCGCAGGGATGCCGCCCTGCAATGGGCGGATGCGGCGCTGGGCTACGGCGAACTGCTGCGGGCCCACATCGGCAAGGAGAACGACGTCCTTTTCGTTATCGGGGAGCGCCTTCTCTCGCAATCGGACCAGGACGGGTTGGTGGAAGCCTTTGAGGACGTGGAAAACAACAAGATCGGTCCCGGCACGCACGAGCGTCTGCACGGCCTGATGGAACAACTGCACGCCGACATCTTCAGCGACCGGCAGTAACAACCGGGCGCGGACACGGGACCCCGGGCCCGCGGACGCTTTGCCGGGCGGGGACGCAGTCATCGGCGCCGGAAGCGAAACCCGGACGGCGCCGGGCGCCGGGCGCCGCACCGGGGCCGAGAATTCCCAGGCCTGGCGGCGGGCGGTCCAGGTGCTGTTTCTCGTTTTGAACGTCTGGATCGGGGTGCACTTCATCCTGTTCGTGCGCTATTTCGAAACCGGGGGGCAGAGCATGCGCGTCTCCCGGCCTCCCGGCGTCGAAGGCTGGCTGCCCATCGCGGGCCTGATGAACCTGAAATACTTCCTTTACCTCTGTCCCTACGGCGCGCTGACGGGCATCGCGGCGCTTTTCAGCCCGTTGCGCATCCGCAGGGACAAGGCGAAGTGCGTGGATTGCGGCCGATGCGCCCGCGCCTGTCCCGCTCTGCTGCCGGTGGACGCTTCGACCTGCGTGCGTTCCGCGGAATGCACGGGGTGCCTGGAATGCGCGGCCGTCTATCCCGCGGCCGGGGCGCTGGAGATGGTCTGGTGGCGCAAACGGCGGGTTGCGGCCTGGATGATGGCGGCGGGGATGGCCGTTGTCTTCTTCGGATTCGTCGGCTACGCCCGGTGGAGCGGGAGATGGAGCAGCCCCATCCCGGATTCCACCTACGAGATGCTCCTCCCGCGCCTCGACATGCTCTCCCACCCCTGAGTTTCGGTGACAGTCACCTTAATTCCCAAACTGCTGCAAAACGACCCCTTACGAATTTGGGGGTTATGGTGACTGTCACCGAAATTTCTAGTCGGGGGTGTCGCCGATCCGCTTGTATTCGCCGGCCACGGCGATGTCGACGAAGACCACGGGCTTGTTGATCACCTTGAAATTCAGCGGGCCGTGGAACACGCCGGCCGGGATGTAGAGCGCCGTCGGCCGCGTGATGACGTGTTTCTCCCCGTGCGTCGCGTCCTCTCCCAGCGTCATCTCGATTTCCGCGTCGAAGTTGCGCTGGTCGTGCGGGTCGGCGGAGATGAAATGCAGGTATTGCGGGAATTCGTGGGTGTGCGGCTGGCTGACCATGACGAACGGGTGGGTGATGAAGATGCAGTCGACCGACAGGTGCCCGCCGCCGAACCCCTTCAGGTGCCGGGTCGAGGACACGTCCCAGAGTCCGGGGAACTTGGGGCTTACCTTGAGCACCTCCGTCGTGAAGTATTTTCCGAATCTTGTGTCAGGCATATTTTCCCTTTCCGGCATAATTTCGGTGACAGTCACCTTAATTCCCAAACTACTGCAAAACGACGCCTTACTAATTTGGGAGCTATGGTGACTGTCACCGAAATTCTAGGCTCCGAGTCTTCCCTTGGCGGCCATCGTGTCGGCGACCCGCTTCAGGCCGAAGCCCTCCAGCGTTTTCCGGGTCGGCCAGCCGTGTTCCTTGTCCCAGCCTTCCAGGGCATAGTAATGGGTCTTGAAATCGTCCACGCCCTTGCGGTCCAGGTACATGTCCGGGGCCGCGTCGTTGCGCCATTTGCCGTTCTCGTAGATGGGCACGCCTCCGTAGACCGCCATGCCCGACGCGCCCGGCTTGTACATGTACGGGAAGAAGTCCTCGGTCTGCCGGCTCCTCCCGTGCATGACGCGGATGGCGCGCTCCAGCGCCCAGATCTTCTGCCCGGTACGCATCGTGTCGGCAAACGAGTCCTTCTTTCCCGTGACGGCCTGGTAGTACGAGAATTCCGCCTCCGGGCTGTCGCCGCCCAGTTCGGGCAGCAGCATCTCGCAGAACGCCATGGACTCGTTCCAGAACGCCGTGTAGTGGCGGCTCCAGGCGACCTGCTTCGCCTTGTGCGGCGAGTAGATGCCGGTCTTCCAGGCTTCTTCGCCTTTCCACGCGTAGTTGAACATGAAGATGTCGTCGGTATACGGGATCGTCTTTTTGGACAGCTTTGTCAGGGACTCTTCCAGGGTCATGCCGGCCGGCGGGGTGCCCGTAGGCGCCATGAAGCCGTGCCAGGTGGGATCGCCCGCCCCGAGCATATAGGCGTAGGCCCATTCGATGAAGGGCATGGTCCAGTGGCTCGTGGCGCCCCATGCCGGCAGTCGCAGTGCGCCGCTGTTCATGTCGGTTTCCAGCCGTCCCCATTTCTCGGCTGCGCGGCAGCAGCCTTCGGCCAGGGCGTCGCCCACGCCGGCGCGCCGGGCGATGGCGTCCAGCAGGGCCAGGCGGAAGCTCAGTTCGCCCCACTGATCCATGGGCAGCGGCGCCGAGTCGATCTGCTTGCCCGGCCCCAATATGCCCTGTTCGTGAAGCGTCTGCAGATACCAGCCGAGGCCGGAATCCGTCGGGACCTTGCCGTGGAATATCTCCGGCGCGCCGGGGATATCGATGGCGAATGCGTGGAAGTGGGCCGACCAGCTGCTGAGGCCATATCGAATGAGGGCTTCGGCGGCCATGTCGGCGGCCCCGGGAGTCTTGCCGCCGAAGAGCCACCCCTGGCAGGCGCACATGGTTTCGCCGCCGTGGTAGTTGCTCCTGCGCCGGTCGCCGCGCAGACATGGCATGCAGGCCGCCGCCCCGGCTCCGGCGGCGAAGCCGATCGCCCCGGTCTGGTTGGCTTCCATGTGGCGGAGCCTGGCATCCACCACCGCCTTGGGATCGGCAACCCCGATGCCGCCTGTCCCGGTCACGCTGATGGCCTTTAGATTCTTGGCCCCGAAAACCGCGCCGTAGCCCCCGATCCGGGCGTTGACGCCGCTGCCCGTGATCAGGGACGCGAGCCGGGACCGCGTTTCACCGACCGGGCCGATGCAGAGGATCTGCGGGCGGATGGTGGTGTAGGCGCTCCCGATCTCCTGCCATTCCTCGCCGAAGCGCGTCCGGCCGCCCACCATCTTGGTGATGCGGTCCTGCGTCTCGTACGTGTCCAGGCCCCAAAGCTCCTTGGCGTCCTCGATCTTCACCTGGTCGTTGACGATGTTGATCCACACCGGCTTGTCGGCGCTGCCTTCCACGACGACTCCGTCCCACCCGGCGTGCTTCAGCGAGTTGCCGAACCGGCCGCCGAAATTGCTCCGCCAGAATTCGCACGTGGGGAACGTCTCCGGGGACAGTCCGCAGACGCTGGTCCTCCCCCCTCCCGGAACGCCGGTCCCCGCCATGGGGCCGACCATGATGGGGAGCACGTTGCGGGGATCGTACGCATCCTTCAGATCCCATTGGCCCGGCGCCACCGCCAGGTCCCAGAAAATGGCCGCGCCCATCCCGTAGCCGCCGCCGAACTCTTCGTACCTGGCCGTGTCGATGGTGCTGACGGCTTTCGTCGTCAGGTTGACTCTCAGTATTTTTCCCGCATATCCGTTTGTCATGGTGGGCCTTCTTTCCTAGGATCCGCTCTTGGCGGTTGGCATGGAGGGCTTCGTTTTCGGTTTGGGAGGCGGCGCCAGGTTGACGTCGTATCCGGCGATGTCGGCTTGCGGAGGAGGGTCCTTCACGAGCTTCAGCGCCTTGGCCGGGCAGACCGTGACGCAGGCCGGGGTCCCTTCGGGCCCGCCCTGTCTGCTCCAGTAGGGCGCGTCGACGCACAGGTCGCATTTCGTCGACTTCTTCTTCGCCGGATCCCACACCGTCCGGTGCGGACGCTGCGGGCAGGAGTTGATGCAGAGCTTGCAGCCGATGCATTTCTGCTGATCGATCCGCCGGACGTTGCCGTGGGCCGCGTCGACGTGGCACGCGCCCGTCGGGCAGTTCTGCACGCAGATCGGCGTGACGCACTGCCTGCATGGCGCCATGACGATGTCGTACGGGTAGGTGGTGAACGACGGCGCGTCGCGGATGATCTGGATGCGCGAAAGCGACGGGTTCGCCTCGCCTTCGTGCGTCATCGAGCAGGCGTACATGCAGCTCTGGCAGCCGAGGCACAGGCGGCTGTCGTATACGATGTAGCCCTTGGACGGTTCGTAGGTGACGGAAGCCGCCGCGGCTGCCTCCGCAGTTTCGGGCGCGAGCACCGTCAGGGCGCCGGCGGCCAGGGCAGTCCCGCTGCCGACCAGAAAGTCGCGTCGCAATACCTTGGGTTTGGACATGGTGAAGCCTCCTCGGCAATCGAATGCTATAGCTTAAACCACGTTCCCGTAAATCATGCAACAGTTAATTCGGATTGGACGGGATGTGCGGCAGAGGGGCCGATGCGCGTTGCGCGTTTCCCGTTTCGCGTTGCGGTGGTTGGGCGGGCGGAGGAGTGGCCGCTTAAGAGTTCCCAGTTCAGAGTTCCCAGTTGGGGTGATGGTGCTGCGGCAGCCGGGAAGGAATGCATCAGGTCGCGGTTGGGCCGGCGGCCAAGGTTTGGCGCAGGAGTTCCCAGTTCCCGGTTGACTTGTTTTTAACTGGGAACTGGGAACTCTGAACTGGGAACTTCAATGGGGACGAAGTCCCTGCCGCCTACTTCGCGTGGTAATTCGGGTACGGCGGACGCTTGAATTTCGGCGGCGGATTCTTCTTGAGCTCCCCCATCACCACTTCGACCGCTTTTTCAAGCTGCGGGTCGCGCCCCTGGCGCACCAGGGCCGGGTCCATGTCGATGGCGATATCCGGCTCGATGCCCCGGTTTTCGACGTCGTACTCGCCCGTGTCGGTGTTGTAGATCGCCATGTTTGGGGCCGTGACGCTGCCGCCGTCCATGAGTTCGGGGAAGCCGCCGATGCCGACCAGGCCGCCCCAGGTGCGGTTGCCGACCAGCTTGCCCACGCCTTCCCGCCGGAAGTACCACGGCATGGCGTCGCCGCCCGAGCCGGCGAATTCGTTGATGATCATCACCTTCGGCCCGAAGATGGCCCCCTGCGGCTGGACGAAGTCCGCTCCGGCGCGCGCGACCGCCATGCTCAGCGGCCGCCGCTTCAGGTACTCGACGATGTCCGTGGCCAGAGAGCCCCCGTGGTTGAAGCGGTCGTCGATGATGACGGCTTCCTTGCCGACCTGCGCGAAGAAGAACCGGAGAAAACTGTCGTAGCCGCCGCGTCCCGTGTCGGGCATGTGGACGTAGGCGACGCGGCCGTTGGTCATCTCGTCGACCTTGCGGCGGTTGTCCTCGATCCAGGCGAGGTGGCGCAGGCGGTTCTCGTTCGCGACCGGCACCACGGTCACCTGCCGGGACCCCGTACCCGACGGATCGGGCCCGACGGTCAAAACGGTCGCCTTTTCGGCCGTCGCCTCGAAGAAGCCGTAAATGTTGTCCGTGGCGCGCAGGTCGCGCCCGTTGACGGCGAGCAGGTAGTCGCCCGCGGCGACGTTGACGCCGGGCTGCGTCAGGGGCGCCCGGAGGCCCGGGTTCCAGTTCTCGCCGTCATAGACGCGCGCGAACCGGTAGCGGGAGTTCTCGATCCTGTAGTCCGCGCCGAGCAGTCCCGTCGGCACGCCCCGGACCTCGGGCCGCTCGCCGCCGTTGACGAACATGTGACCCACGGACATTTCGCCCAGCATCTCTACGAACAGGTAGTTGAGGTCGTTGCGCGATCCGATGCCGGCGACGAACGGCGCATACTTTTTCTTCGTTGCCTTGAGGTCCAGCCCGTGGTAGTTCGGGTCGTAGAAGTAATCGCGCTGGATGCGCCAGACCTCGTCGTATATCTGCTTCCACTCGGCCGCCGGATCGACGCGCACCTGCAGGCCGCCGGTTTTCAGGGCCCCTTTGCCGTCCGCGGCCGGAGGCGGGCCGCCCGGGCCGTCGGCCATCGGGGGCAGCGCGGCGATCGTCCAGTCGTCGCCCTTCCGGTAGAGGACCTTTTCGCCGCCGAACGACACCCGGAATCCGTTGACGCCGGCCAGCGGCGCGTCCGATTTGCGCTTCGCCAGGTCGAACCGGTGCACCGTGAGCATCGGCGGCCCTTCCCGCGGCACCGCAGCCTCCAGGGCGAACAGGGTGCCCGCCTTGCCCGCCTGCAGGCCGGCGTACAGCTTCGGCGGCATGGGCAGCGCCAGGATGCGCTGGCCGATGCCGTCGAAATCGATCCGGACGGGCGGGATTTCGGGCGTCTTGCCCTTTTCGTCCTTCTTCGCCTCGTCGGTCTTCGCCTCGTCCTTCTTCGCCTCCTCGATCTTCTCGTCGTCGCTCTCGGGCAGGAACGGGGACTTTTCCTCCTTGGAGAGCACGATCAGGTAGAGGCTTCGCGTGACCTGGCGCACGGCGCTCGAGAGATCGAACTCCATGGCCGGGCCGGAATCCGTGCTGGCGGCGAAGTAGAGGAACTTGCCCCCCCGGTCGAACACCGGCTGCGTCGCGTCGCTCATGCCGTCGGTGACCCGCGTGCTTTTGGCCGCGTCGAGCGAGTAGAGGTGGATGGCGGACATGAAACTCTTCAGCGTCCTGGCGTAGGCCAGCCACTTCGAATCGGGGGACCACACGGCGGCCATGGCGCCGAGCGACAGATAGTGGTCCGTGTCCACGCGCACGGGCTTTTTGGCCTCCAGGTCGAGGTACCAGAGCCCGCCGAGGTTGTCGAGGTAGGCGATTTTTTTGCTGTCCGGCGACCAGGCGGGCGCCAGGTAGAACGCCGGCTTGTCTCCGAGCGATATCTTCTTCACCGGGCCGAGGCCGCTCTGGTCCCGCACGTGCAGCGCGTACTCGCCGGACTCGTCCGAGAAACAGGCGATCGACTTGCCGTCGGGCGACCAGACCGGGCTGCGTTCGAAGACGCCGGCGGAGTTGGTCAGGTTGCGCGGATCGCCCTTCTCGGCGGGCACGGTCAGGATCTCGCCCCGCGCCTGGAAAACGGCGCGGGCGCCGTTGGGCGAAATGTCGGCGTTGCCCAGTCGCTTCGCCACATTCACGTAGCGCGGGCGCACTTCGCCCAGGTCGCCCGCCAGCCGCACGCTCACCGGCGTGCTGCGGCCGGCGCGCGGATCGTAGATGTAGAGCGATCCGAACTGCTCGTAGACGATGCCGCCGGGCCCGGCGGTCGCGGTCTTGAAATCGAAGCCCTTGTTCTCCAGGACCTGTTTCACCTTCCTGCCGCGTATATCGTAGGCGAAGAGCGTGACGGGGCCGTTGCGGTCGGACAGGAAGTAGATCTGGTCGCCGATCCACATCGGGTTGAAGTCGTTGGAGTTCTGGCGCGGGATCTCGGTGACGGAGGAATCCGCCAGATCGGCGATCCAGATTTTTTGCGTCTGGCCGCCGCGGTAGCGCTTCCACGCCTGCTGCCACTGGAAGAGCGGGACGTAGGCCAGGTGCGCGCCATCGGGCGAATAGGACGCCTCCTGAGCGATCGGGAGGGGGATCGCCTCGGGGAAGCCGCCGTCCGGGGGCAGGGTGAAGAGCTGGTTGGCGTCGGTGCCGCTCGCGCGGTGCGACGCGAACACGATGCGCCTGCCGTCCGGACTCCAGCCGACGACCTCGTCGGATTCCGGGTGCCAGGTGAGGCGCCGGGGGACTCCGCCCGAAGCGGGCATGACGTAGACGTCGATGTTGCCGTCGTATTCGCCGAGGAAGGCGATCTGCGTGCCGTCGGGCGAGAAGTAAGGTTTGGCCTCGATGCCCGGCCCGGTGGTGAGCCGCCGCGCCTCGCCGCCTTCGCGCGGGACGCTCCAGAGGTCTCCGGCGTAGCAGAAGACGACGGTGGTGCGGTTCATCGTCGGGTCCCTGAGGATCAGAGTCGGTTCCGCGGCGGCGAGGACGGACGCGGTCCCGGCCAGGGCCAGCAGCAGGATCAAACGGCAAACCATGGGTATTCGCATGAGGCGCTCCTGTCTTCCGGAAGGGTCGGATTTTATTCTTATGACAGAGGATACACGACATCGGGCCGCGGGGCGCCGCATCCGACGCATTCGGCGTCATACCAGCTCAAGGGCACTCCGCACCGGGGACAACGCCAGCGTTCCTCTTCCTTTTTGACCCATTCCCGGGCGCCCATCTCGCGCATTTTTTTGAGGTTCGGCAGGTATTCCTTGCGGTGCAGATAGGAGCCCATGTTGATCAGGCCATTGATGCGGTTGCAGGGCAACTCCTCGCAGTCCGTACAGCGGGCATCAGCCTGCTTTTTCGCGGCGCATAACCGGATGGCGCAGTTCTGGCAATGGGCGGCAAGCACGCCGCCGCTGAGACAGCCGTCGCATTGAAGGCCGTCCATCCAATGCGGGTTCGGAATCCCTTTCCGCGCCTGCGCCGGGGCGGATGCGACAATCGCCTGCCGCTTCGCCTTTATTTTCTCGTCTTCGCCGTGTTTGGCGAGGTAAGCCGGGCAGGCTCCGCAATAGGTTCCGCATGCCGCCGCCAGGTGCACCTTGCCGGAACCGGCCATTCCCGCTTTTGCCTTATCTTCGCTGTCCTGCGTCGGCATCCCCGTAGAACCGGCCGGAACCTCCAATGGAAGGCACGCGCAACAGAAAGCCGTGCAGGTTGCGTGTTTGACGAATCTCCTTCTGGTCATGTTCTCTTGCTTGAATGAAGTCATGGGATCTCCCGTATCCAACAAGGGTCATCTAGTCATAGGGGTATCGCAAATCAGATTTCCTGCAATAAGGAAAAGGGTACACCATTCACGACATAGATTACAGATTCCAGATTACAGATTACAGATTCCAGATAGGCCCCTGGAACACCGATTTGTGCAGGAGTGGGCTGGGCCAGAACCAAGGAGTGCGTGAAATTGCCTGATCCAGCGCCGTCTGGAATCCGGAATCCGGAATCCGGAACCCTGAGCCGGCGCCGGGACGGCCGAAGCTCGTTGCATGTTTCGATAAAAACGGCTATGTTCGTTGCCGTGACGGCCCGCGTGCGGCCGATACGCGGCAACGCGTCGCGGACCCATGAAATGGAGGTGCCCATTGACCAGAAAGCCATGTTCCGCATTACTGGTAATTCTGCTCGTCGCCGCCTGTTCCGCGGCGTATTCCGCCGAGAAAATCAGGGTGTTGAACCCGACGCCGCCGAACAGGATGGTCGATCGCGTGCCGCTCGCGCCGCGTCTCGCTTCGCTGGAAGGAAAGACCCTGTTCCTGGTGGATATCGGGTGGGGGGGCGAGAACGCCGCTCCCAGCGTTTATGCGGAAATGAAGGCGTGGTTTGCCCAAAACATGCCGAGCGTGAAAATCGAGGTCCGCAAGGTCAAAGGCTTCTACATGCAGGAGCAGCCGGAACTCCTCAAGGAGATATCCGAGAAGGGGCACGCGGCCCTGATCGGGATAGCGGGTTGAGACAGCTGCATATCGGCCGTGAGCCGAAACTGCAAGCAGCTGGAGCAGCAGTACGGGATTCCCGCCGTCGGGAGCGCGGCGTCCAATATCATCAAATATGCCCATGGCCACGATTTCCTGTATACCAACGGATCCCCCATCCGGTACATCTCCTTTCCTTTCCCGGTAGCCGGGCAGCCTCAAGCCGTCCACCACAAGTATGTTTTTGAAAGCAAGGACGTCGTCAGCGGAAAACCCATGATGCGGGCGTTCATCGACGCGCTGACCGCCCCGCTGACCGACACCGAGAAATACAAGGGGCCGGCGCCCGACCCCGACCCGGCGGAATCCCGCTTTCT
>CAZTHE010000025.1:0-36584 GCA_964613495.1 uncultured Acidobacteriota bacterium
AGTGCATGAACTACTCGGCCATGATCTATGCGTTCGGACAGGAAAACGTGGCGGTCACGGGCCGGGGAACCCTGGACGCTCAGGCCGACAACGCGCACTGGTGGTGGTGGAACGGGAGCCCCCTTTTCGGGGGGGGACGCGAAAGACCCAACCAGATGGAGGCGAGGCGCCGGCTGTTCCGTATGGCCGAAGACGATGTCCCGGCGGCGGAGCGCGTATTCGGCGAATTCAGTTACCTGCGTCCGAATTTCCTGCAGTTCTACCGGTGCCGGAACGTGCTGATCGACGGCGTGACCTTCCGGAACTCCCCCATGTGGCAGATTCATCCGGTTCTCTGCACGAACGTCACCGTGCGCGGCGTCACGGTGACCGGCCACGGCCCGAACAACGACGGGTGCAACCCGGAATCCTGCCGGGACGTGCTGATCGAAGACTGCCTGTTCGACACGGGAGACGACTGCATCGCCATCAAGTCCGGCCGGAACCGCGACGGCCGCCGCATCGCCGTGCCTTCCGAGGACATCGTCATCCGCAACTGCACGATGCGCGACGGGCACGGCGGCGTGACGATCGGGTCGGAAGCATCCGGCGGCGTGCGCAACGTTTTTGCCGAAGGCTGCCGCATGGACAGCCCGCGCCTGGAGCGGGCCCTGCGCCTCAAGACGAACTCCTACCGCGGCGGATTCATCGAAAACGTTTATATGCGGGACGTGACCGTCGGCGAGGTGTCGGATGCGGTCCTCAGCGTCAACCTGTTTTACGAGGAGGGGGCGTCCGGCCCCTTCCCCCCCAGGGTCGGAAATATCGAAATGCTCCGCGTCACGAGCAGGAAGAGCAAATATGCCCTATACCTGCGCGGCACGCGGGAAAGCCCCTTGTGCGGCATCCGCCTCGAGCAGTGCGCATTTGGGGATGTGGCGCAGGCGGATACAGTCGAAAACGTGCGCGATCTCGAACTCCACCGGGTCACGGTGAACGGCCGGCCCCACCGGATTCCCTGAGGCCGGAGGCGCCGCGGAGGACGATCGTTGTCCCGTCATTCGACCCGCAGGGCCGCCGCGCCGCTGGTCGCGGTTCCGCTTTCGTTTCCGACCCGGACCGTATAGCCGCCCGCGTCCGCCGGCGTCGCCGTCGTCAGCGTGAGACTGGCGCCCGTTGCCCCGGGGATCGGCCTGCCGTTGCGGAACCATTGATAGCCCGGACCCGGAATGGCTGCCGCCCCGACCCGAAAGGCCGCGGCGCCGCCCCGGCGGACGGTGACCGGGACGGGCTGAGACAGGATCACGGGGGCCATCCGGGGCTTCCAGCCCCCGAGCACATAGGCGGGATTCCGGTAATTGGCGATGGTGCGCGCGTCCTCTTTCATGTTCAGCCGGCGGGATGCCGGGTGGCGCCGGCGGGTGTCGACGGGTTTCCCGTCGGCAGGATTCGTGCTGTTGTATTCCCAATACCGGACATTGGAAGCGTCCCCGCCGATTTCGCCCCATCCTTCCGGGGAAATCCCCGAGAGCGCGCAGTCGATCAGCACCGCCTCGCTGAAGGGATAGTTCTTTCCGCCATTGGTCGGGGCCCGCGCGAGGACCGTCTCGCCGCCGCCCCTCGTCCGGAAAATGCAGTCCACGAAAACGTTGCCGTGATTCGCCTCCGTGTTCCGGATCCACATATAGGGGCCGATGGAGCTGACTTCGCAATCCTGGAAAAATGCGGGACCGCGGCCGAGGATCGTGTCCCCGTCGCCCACGATCCGGCTGTCGGTAAAATAGGCCGAACCGTTGGACTGGAGGGCATCCCCGGAACCCACGATATTCACGTGGCTGACGATGATCTCCTCGCCGTTGAGCAGCAGTCCCTCCGCCTGCCCGTATGCCGTCGTCCTGATGGTCAGGTTGACGAGGTGGATGCCGCGGCAATGGTCGACGGCAAAAGCCGCACGGCGCGAGGGAAAGGTCCCCGGGACCTCATTGGTTTTGATGTTCGGCGGATGCGGATTGAAGATTTCGTTGTTCGCATAAAACACGTCCACCCTGTCCCTGTCTTCACCCAGGATCGTGACGTTGCTCTTGTTCCGGAAATACACGATCTCTTCATACGCGCCGTTTTTGACGAAAACCGTGACGCGCCGGGGAGGGTCGTCCGGGATGAAATCCATGGCTCCCTGCACCGTGCTGAAATCCCCGCTGCCGTCCGCGTCGACGACGAGGTGGGTCCGGCCGGTCGGCGGCGGCGATTTTTTGGTGCGAAACCTCCAGCCGCCGGTTCCGGAAATTCCCTTGAAAGACCCGTCCTTCAGCGTCAGCACGCCCGGATCGATCTGCACGTAATAGGTCCTGCCGTATTGCAGCAGGTTGTGATGCGGGTAAATGGTCGCGGTGTTGCCGCGAACGATCACCGGGTAAAAATGGAATCCGTCGGTGAAGCCCCCGATGATGGTCAACTGATAGCCGCCCGGCGTCGGCAGGGCGGCGCCGGACGGAGTGCCGGGCCTGGTGTTTGCGTTGGTGGGGCGTCCGGGGACATATTCATAGGGGACGGGGGTATACGTCGCCGACGGGGAGGGAGTCGGCCCGGTCGGGCCCGGCGGGATGCCGAGGTCCAGGGTGTCGACCAGGCGGTGGTCAGCCGCGTCGTAGATGCGTATGCGGCCGGAACTCCCCAGCACCGGGGCGTCCGGAAACGTCAGGACCAGGTGGGTGTCCGGGTTCACGTCCGTGGCGCCGTTCTCCGGCAGGAATGCGATCCCGCGAGGCGCATCCGGCGCCTGCCGGTCTGCGCCGAAACTCAGGAGTGTCAGACCCAGCAGTACAGAAAAGATGAAGGACCTTTGCCCGCGGCTCGTCATATCCCATCCTCCGAGGCAAACCCGGGAAAAGGGCTCCGGCGGTTCGCCCGGGAAAAATTGCGCGAAAATCCAATTTTCCAGACCTGACCCCCTGCGGGGCAGATGCTATCATTGGAAGGCCCATGATCTATAGACTAATTGCACTCTGCGCGTTCTCCCTCGGGTTTTCCGCGCCGCCCGGGCAGAACGCTTCGCCGCCCGAAACCGCGACGGCCGAAGCAATCGTCCAAAAGGCGCTGGAACGCGCCGAGGCCCAGTACCAGTCGATGGTCGAGGCGTCCTTCGAATCCGACGTGGTCGCCACCACGAAGTCGCTGGATGCCGGCAACCGGGTCACCGGAACCAACTGGAACCGGCGGCGCCAGTACCCCCTGAGCGGCGCCCTCTTCGAGGAGATCGTTGAAAAGAATGGCCGGCCGCTCAGCGACCGGGAGCGCCGCCAGGAGGAAAAAAAGCGGAAGGATTTCGTTCGCGAAGTGGCGAAAAGGAGAGCCCGCGGCGAGCACCCGCAGCCGGAAAAAGAGCCGGGCATCCGCTTCAATCACGATTTCGTGAGCCGCTACAAGCTGAAGAAGGCCGGCGCCGAAACCGTCGGCGGACACGACTGCTGGGTGATCGCGTTCGAACCCGGAGACGGGAAACTCCCGGTCCGGAATCGCATGGACCAGGCGCTCAACCACTCGACCGGGAAACTCTGGATATCCCGCGACGACTTCGGGCTTGCCCGCATCGAATTCGCCCTCCGAAAACCCTTCAAATACTGGGGAGGCTTTCTGGCCGTGATCCGCAACACCGACGGCAGGCTGGATTACCGGCGCCTGGAGCCCGACCTCTGGGTACCCACGGATTTCGACCTCAAGCTGGATCTCGAAGTACTGATGCTGAAAGACATCCGGCGGCACATCACCATACGGTGGTCTGATTACAGACGTTCGGACGGCGGGACCCGCCGCCCCGAAGCGGCCGGATTGAATCCGCCGGCTCAACGGCAGGCGCCGAACCGGGAATTTGTCCGGGCGGGTGCCCTTCGGAGGAGACCGTGATGCGAATTCCCCTGTTCCAGGTGGACGCCTTTGCGTCCAGAGTATTTGCCGGGAACCCGGCCGCGGTATGCCTGCTCGACGCGTTTCCGGGCGACGACCTGCTTCAGTCCATTGCCGCGGAAAACAACCTGTCGGAGACGGCCTTCCTGGTGCCGAACGAATCGGGTTTCGACCTCCGGTGGTTCACCCCCGTGACGGAAGTCATCCTGTGCGGCCACGCGACGCTCGCGAGCGCATTTGTCCTTTTCCGGTGCCGCAAATGGCCCGGGGAAAGCGTACGGTTCCGGACACGCGGGAGCGGAGATCTGGTGGTAACGCGGCAGGGGCGCATGTTCGAAATGGATTTCCCCGCCAGGCCGGCCCGACCGTGCGAAGCACCCGACGGGCTGGCGGACGCGCTGCGCGTCCGGCCGCTCGAGGTTCTCGATTCGGAGGAAGACCTGCTGGTCGTGCTGGCCGGCGAAGCCGCCGTCCGCGCCGTCCGTCCCGATTTTGCCGCGCTGAACGAAGTCACGGCCCGCGGCGTCATCGTCACGGCCCGCGGCGATAAGTGCGATTTCGTCTCCCGCTTTTTTGCGCCCCGGGTCGGCATACCGGAAGACCCCGTCACCGGCTCGGCCCACTGCGTCCTGATCCCGTACTGGTCGGGCCTGCTCGGCAAGGAGGCCCTCCACGCCTGCCAGGTCTCCGCCCGCGGCGGCGAGATCTTCGGCAGGAACGCCGGGAAACGGGTGAAGATTGCCGGTCGCGCGGCGCTCTATCTGAGGGGCTCGATCCGCATTTGAGGCACACGCGGCGTCTTTGCTTCTTGAATTTTGTGCCAAAAGGCGACAAAACATCCTGCTGAGCCGGTACGGTTTGCCGGGAAAGGACGGAGATATGAAACACGAGCCCTGCTTGTTAGCGGTTTTTGCCATTTTCTGCGCGGCCGGTCCGGCGATGGCGCAGACTCCCTGCGACACGCTGAAAACACTGTCGCTGCCGGACACCACGGTCACGGCGGTGGAGTTCGTTCCGGCCGGTCCCTACCGCGCTCCCGGAGCCTTCTCCGGAGGCCCCGCCGGGCGCGGACAGCAGCCGGGGATTCCGCTGCCGGCATACTGCCGCGCGGCCCTGGTGCTTGCGCCGTCGAAGGATTCCCACATCGAGTCGGAAGTCTGGCTGCCGGCCGAGGACTGGAACGGGAAACTGCTCGTGGTCGGGAACGGAGGCTGGGCCGGCAGCATCAGCTTCCCGGCGATGGCGTCCTCGCTCAGGGACCGATACGCCACCGCGTCCACCGATACGGGGCACAAGGCGAACGACGCCGGGGGCACCGGGATGTTCGCCCTCGGGCATCCGGAAAAGATCGTCGACTTCGGATACCGCGCGCTGCACGAAACGACGGTCAAGGCGAAGGCCATCGTCGCCGCGTTCTATAAGAAGGCTCCGGCCTATTCCTACTACAACGGCTGCTCCACGGGCGGGCGGCAGGGCCTCGTGGAAGCCACGCGCTATCCCGAGGATTTCGACGGCATCGTGGCCGGGGCGCCGGCCAATCCCCACATCTACCTGCACGCGTCGGGAATCGAATTGAACATGCAGCTGCGAAAGAATCCGGACCTTCCGCTGACGCCGGGAAAGATCGCCACGCTGCAGAATGCGATCCTGGCTCGCTGCGACCCGATGGACGGGGTCAGGGATGGCATCCTGAACGACCCGGAGAGATGCGCGTTCGATCCCGCGGCCCTGCTCTGCAAGGATGCGGATTCCGACGCCTGCCTGACCGCGCTTCAGGTCGATGCCGTGCGGCGGCTCTTCGCGGACGTCAAGACGAGCCGAGGCGAGGTGGTCTGGACGGGATTTGCGCCAGGCAGCGAATTGCAGGGAACGCCCCTGGCCGTGAAGAATGATCCGGACGCCCCGCCCAATCCATTCCTGCTGGACACGATACGGATCCTGGGCTATCAGGATGCCAACTGGGATTGGCGTTCGTGGGACCTGGACCGGGATCTGGCCGCGACTACCGAAAAGGCCGGTTTCATCGACGTCCACACATACGATCTGAGCGCCTTCAAAGCCCGCGGCGGCAAGCTGCTCCTGTATCACGGCTGGGTGGATTCCGGCATCACCCCGGGCAATACCATAAACTATTACAGGAAGGTCCTGGACAAGATGGGACCCGGACAGGAAGACTGGCTGCGCCTCTTCATGATGCCGGGCATGCAGCACTGCGCCGGGGGAGCCGGGCCGGACCAGTTCGACAAGGTCGCCGTCATCGAGCGGTGGCGCGAATCGGGTATCGCCCCGGACCGGATCACGGCCACCCGCGTCTCGGGCGGAAGCGTGGACATGACCCGGCCGATCTGCCCGTACCCAAAAGTCCCGAAATACAGCGGGACCGGCAGCCCGAACGACGCCGCCAACTTCACCTGTTCCACTCCATAACCCTTTGTTCCACCTGATGCAATTACGGAGACAGGCGCCACAACCTCGAATTACCACCGGTTGAAATTGGGGTGCCTGTCACCGAAATTTTGATGAAAGGCAATATGGAAGACCTTGCTCAATACCTGAATCCCACGAGCATCATCGACTGCGCTCACCCGGATATCGCGGAATTCGCCGAGCGGCATGCCGGCAACGCCGGCCATGCCGTTGAGAAGGCGGTCCGGCTGTATTATGCGGTGCGCGACGGCATCCGCTATGATCCCTATTATCCCTTCTATCGTCCGGAGCACTATCGCGCCAGCGTCGTCCTCGAGAAGGGCCGGGCGTTCTGCATCCCCAAGGTCTCCCTGCTCTGCGCCGTCGGAAGGGCCTGCGGCATCCCGTCGCGCGCCGGATTTGCCACCGTGCGAAACCATTTTGCCACGCGGGAACTGCTGGAGTTCCTTGGATCGGATTTGTTCGTTTTTCACGGTTTTACCGAATTTTTCCTGGAGGGAAAATGGGTGAAGGCGACGCCGGCGTTCAACCGCGAACTCTGCGAACGGTTCGGCGTCGCGCCGCTCGATTTCAACGGCCGGGAGGATTCGATTTTTCAGCCCTATGACGAAAGAAATCGCCGGTTCATGGAATACGTGGAATTCATCGGCAGCTATGCCGACATTCCCGTGGAAGAGATTGTGGCGGGATTTAAAGGGACCTATGGAAACAGCCGCGTGGAAAGCTGGATCGAGAGCTACGAAAAATACGGAAGCATCCGCCAGCATCGGTTTGATCAGGAATCACCGATCCAATAACTTAAACCAACCTCCTCGTTGTTCCACACGGTGGGATTAAGGGGACAGGCACCTTAATTCCAAAGGGTGGTAATCGGGAGCTATGGCGCCTGTCCCCGCAATTACGGCAGATGCAGGGCAGGATCAAATTGCCGGAAGGGCCTTCCTAACCCTATCGCCCGGGTAGCATGTCGAACGCGCCTTTCAGGCGGATGTCGCGCGAAGAACTGCCGACCATGATGGAGTAGGCGCCCGGAAACACCCTCCATGCGCCGCTTTCCGCATCCCAGGCGGAAAAGCTTGCCGCATCCAGCGCGAGCGTCACGACCCTGCTCTCGCCGGGCTTCAGGGAAACCTTTTCGAAACCCTTCAATTGCCGCGGAGGCTCCTCCGCGGCCGCCGGGAAGCCGAGATAGAGCTGCACGACCTCGGCCCCTTCCCGCGGGCCGGTATTCGTGACGCGCACCCGGACGGCGGCGGAAGCGTCCCCCGTCTTTTCCACCCGGAGATCGCGGTATCCGAACGTCGTATAGGAGAGGCCATGACCGAACGGGAAAAGCGGCTCCTGTTCTTTCGCATCGTAATAGCGATAGCCGACCAGGACCCCTTCCGCGTAATTCACCGTCATGCCGTCGCCCGGATATTCGAGGAATGAAGCTCCGGGTCCCTGATGCTCATTTGCGGGGAACGTCATGGCGAGCTTGCCCGAAGGATTGGCGTCGCCGAAGAGCAGTCGCGCGATCGAGCTGCCGGCTTCCTGTCCCGGGTAGAACGCCTCGACGACGGCCGCCACCTTGTCCAGCCACGGCATCGACACGGGATTGGACGTGTGCAGCACCACAACCGTGCGGGGATTGGCCCGCGCCACCGCCTCGATGAGTTTATCCTGATCCCCCGGCAGGGCCAGCGTGACCTTGTCCTGCCCCTCGCCCAGCCGTTCGGCCGCAAACACAATCGCGACATCCGCGTTTCTCGCGGCTTCGACCGCCTGCGCCAGCATGCCGGGATCCGGCGGCTGCCAGCCCAGCGAAAGCCCCGGTCCCAGGATCGACGAGGCGTTGGAGTATTTCAATTCAAGCGGGACCGCCCGGCCCGCTTTCAGAAAAATCGTTCCCTGCACCGTCTGTCCGAAATCCGCCCGCATCATCGCCACGACCGGCTCGTGATCCACGTAGAGCTGCGCGGTCCCGGATCCCGTCACCGAAAAGACGTAATCCCCGGTGACAGGCGGGATCAGGCTCCCCGTCCACCGGGCCGACCACGCGGTACGCCGCGGCGCGCTCCCCGAGCCGGGGGCGCCGCCCGGCCCCGCCGCCGGCTTGGCGCCCGGCGCGGCGGGAACGGGCAGTCCCAGTGCGCCGAAATACTCGGCGGGCGGATTGGCGACATCCCATGTGCCCGGTTCCAACCGCGAAACCACCGGTATCCCGGTTGCGTCCGCGCCGTTGAAGTAGCTGGCGGTGAGGCCCCGGCCTTCGCCCGACGCGGGCTTCAACGCATCGGCCGGGATTGAGGCCAGCGGACCGACGCCCGCCGTGCCCCTGGCGTAGGTCACCCGGATGCCGCTTCCCGCCCGGGCGGTGATGGCGTCCAGCGGGGCGCTGACGCGCGTCGCGTGCACTCGGGCGCTTCCGGTCAACCCGATGGTGACGTTCGGCCCGGCGTCGTCGCCGATGACGGCGATGGATTTCACCCGGGACGAATCGATCGGCAGCGCGCCCGCCGCGTTTTTCAGCAAAACGGCCCCTTCCTCGGCCACCTTCCGCGCCAGGACCCGGTGTGCAGCCGTGGACACGTCCGCATCCGGCCTGCCTTTCGAGGGCGCATCGTAGATGCCGAGCCGGAAATACGGCGTCAGGTTGTGGTACAGCATGCGGTCCAGGTCGGCGGCCTGCAGCTTCCCTTCTTTGATATAATTTCCTATTTCCCTTCCGCTCACGCGCGTGACCCCGGCCAGGGCCGCCGTCAGCGGATCGCGCTGCGCGAAGGCCGCATCCGGGGCGATAAAACCGTCGAAGCCCCAGGCGCGCAGAAGGCCGAGCAGTTCCGGGTGGTTGCAGGCGAATTTGCCGTTCACCTGGTTGTAGGAACACATGATGCCGCCCGTCCCCGCCCGCTGCACGGCGGCCTTGAACGCCGGCAGATAGATTTCGTGCAGGGCCTTTTCCGTGATCCGGGCGTCCACGCCCGCGTTGTCGGGGATCACGCCGCAGCGCGTGTTTTCCTGGTTGTTCCCGGCATAGTGCTTCAGGACGGTGAGCACCTTCTGCGCGTTCAGGGCGCGGATCTCCTCGACGGCCATCTCCGCGGTAAGGTACGGATCCTCGCTGAACGTCTCGCCGTTGCGGCCCCAGCGCCAGGTGCGCATGATGTTGACGGTCGGCCCCAGCACCGAGTTGGATCCCTTGCCGGCAAACTCCTCCCCGATCGCCCGGCCGAACTCGCCCGCGAGGTTGCGGTCCCAGGTCGCCGCGAGCGTGACGGCATTGGCGAACGCGGTGACATTCCGCCCGCGGTCCGACGGGCTCGTTCCCATGGTCGCGATGCCGTTGGGACCGTCCGACCCGCCGCCGGCGGTCAATCCGAGGCGCTTGTTGGCGCCGCGCCCGGTGATCCCCCCGAGTTCGGCCAGCTTTTCCTCGAGCGTCATGCCGGCGATCGCCTCCAGCGCGCGGCACCCGGGAGACTGGTCGGGATTCAGCCAGGGCCGCTCCTCCGGTCCCGGGGAACACGGTCCCGGATCGATGCCCGGGATCCGGGCGACCCGGGATTCCCCCGGAGACTGCGCGCCGCGGCCCGTCTGCGCCGCCGCCGAAAGAAGAACCGCCGCAAAAAAAACCGTCAGCCATCCGCACATCGAATAGAATCGCATCGCCCCTCCTTCACCCACGGCACTCGACGCAAGCGCCGGAAACGCTCTCATTTTATACAATTGTGTAAAATAGGCCGATCCCTTTCGCATCCGGCGGCGATTTTACCCGCAGCGACAGGTCCGCCCTTTTCCGCAACGCCGGCCCGGAGGCCGCCCCGGCGCGATCGCGGCCCAGTCCTTCTACGCCGCGCGAACCGCGGCGTTCTCACCCTTCAGCGACGGGTGCACCGGCGCCCTGGCGAAGACAAGACAGGCCAGGCCGATCACGATCACGACCAGCGCCATCTGGAACGCGGGCAGGTAGGTGCCTGCGGTTTCGCGGATGTACCCGGCCGCCGGCGCGCCCACCCCGCCGACGAATGCCCAGAAGAGCCTGGCGGTGCCCATGATCTTGGGATAGCTCGTAACTCCGAAATAATTGGGGAAGATGTTCATCGTGGCGGCCATCGCCGCCCCGAAGCCCAGCCCCAGGACAATCATGTAGACGAAAACAAGGGCCAGCGATTGGGAAACCAGCAGGAGAGCCAGGCCCAGAATTTTGAAAATTTCGCCGCCGACGGCGATGGCATGCATGCTGTACCGCTTGCCGATCCAGCCGACGCTGAATTGCATGAGCGTCATCATGGCGGACAGCGTGCTGAGCGCCAGGGCCGCCAGGGTGGCGACGATGCCGATATCCAGGAGATAGGCGATCTGGTGCGTCATCAAAGCCCCCATGGCGAGCATGTTCAGGCAGAAGTAGACGATCAGGAGCCAGAAGCTCCGCGTCCGCATCGCTTCCGCCGCGCTGAAATCCACCGGGGTTTTGTGGGCCGCGGCGCGCGGCAGCGGCTTGCCGCCGCCATCCGGAGTCCGTTCCGGCCCGTCCGGCGCCTGTCCCAGATCCTGCGGCCTGTTTTTGATAAAGACGGCGGGAAGCACTACCGCGAAGAGGAACACCAGGACGGATATGAGCAGGAACGTGATGCGCCACCCGGCAGACTCAATCATCTTGATGAGCGCCGGCCCCATCCCCATCCCGGCGGCTCCGCCCGAACCCAGAAATATGCTCAGCGCCATGCCCCGCTTTTTCACAAACCAGTTGTTGATCACGGTGGTGGAAGCCAGCATGCCCCCGAAACCCACCGCCAGCCCGACGAGAAGTCCCCAGCCCAGGAAGAGCTGCCAGAGTTGCGTGTGCAGGTAAATGATGACGAAGCCCGCGAAACCGAGGAGGTTGCCGAGGATCATGGAGCGGCGGGCGCCGTATTTCACGATGAAGATGCCCGCCAGAGGCCCGCAGAGCCCCATGACAATCATGTTGATGGTCGCCGCCAGAGAGACCGTCCCCCGGTTCCATCCGAAATCCCCGACCAGGTAGGGCAGCAGATAACCGAAAGAGACCAGGTAAAACCCGCCGATGACGCCCATGACAGACGCCACGGCAACGTTCACCCATCCGTAGAAGCCCTCTCTGCTGGTTTTACCGGCAAGCATGGAATCCCTCCTCTTCACGGAGACAATTCACCGACTCCGGCAGGTCGAAGACCGGCGGCCTCCGGCCGCGGAATGCGGATCCTGCGGGACGACACGAAGTTCAGGAATGCGACGACGGCGCCTCCCAGAAACACGTACTTGTAGCCGCCGGGTCCGCTGCCGGACCAGACCAGCCCTCCCAGGATGGGGAGAAACAGGGTCACCACGTGGTCGACGCTGGTCCCGAGCGAGAGGCTGGGCGACACGTCCTCGGGCCGCAGGGCGATTTTCCTCATGTACGTCACGCGCGCCATGTAGACCGAATCGAGCGTGAAGTCCAGCACGTAGCACGCGTAGATGCACGCGAGGGCGATCGAAGGGCGGAACAGGTCCTCGGCGAACGCGTATCCCAGGCAGGTAAGGAAAAACAGGAACGCTTCCGTGCTCAGCACGGTCCGCTCCCCGACCTTGTCGATCATGGCCCCGATCCACGGCTTGACGAAGATGCCGATGACGGCGACGATGAAAAAGAGCAGCGACATGGTGGACACCGGCTGCCGGAAGACCTCCACGAGGACCCATGGCCCGAAAGTGATGAAGATCTGCTTTCTCGCGCCGTAGAGCATGCTGAGCCAGTAATACAGCCGGTATTCCTTCCTGTAGACGAAACGCTGCCGGACCCGCACCGTCTGCGTGGACCGGATGCAGCCGAGCAGCACCGCGGCGACGAGGAAAGACACGGCGCCGATCATGAACGCCGTGGAGAAGCGGATATGAAAAAACTTGTACAGGGCCCACAGTGCGGCGGAACTGGCCACCACGGCGATATTCCCGGCGGCGCTCAGCTTGCCGAGGATCTTTCCCATCCCGCCGTACTCCGCGAAGCTCATGCCGATGCTTCCGCTCAAGGGCATGAAGATGTGCTGTCCCATGCTGTAGACGAATATCGAGACGACGACCAACGCATACTGGGGCGGAATGATGCCGAGACAGAACATGCCGACGGCCGCAAGCACGTTGGCCACGGCGGAGATGCGCACATCGCTGCCGAGAAAAGACAGGCTGCCGATGGTCAGGACGACCAGCAGCCCGGGAAGTTCCCGAGGGAGTTCCAGGGCGGACCGCTCGAGGATCATCATTCCGATGTGTTCTTTCAGGTAGTTGTTGATCGTGGAACCATCTACGCTCTGGGCGATACCGAGGAAGACCCCGGCGATCAGGAACAGAAGAAAATCCCTTTCCGATCCCCGCACCACCCCTCTAATGGACCTCACCATGCGCCGTCTCCTCCGCAGCCTCCCGGTCTCGCGCTCCCGTTCGCGGCAGGCCTTCATACACAATGCGGGCTAGGTGCCTTATAGGACAAGGCGCCTCCCGGACTCAAGCCGAAAATGCCGGAGGGCGGTCGAAAAAGCGTCAAGGCGGGCCGTTTCCGGTTGCCTTTGCCGCGCGCCGGGATTAATCTCTGGCTGCACTGATATGATCATTTACGCGTGGACCGTCTTCCTGAGCGCCTTCCTGCTCTTCCTGGTACAGCCGATTCTGGCCAAATACATCCTGCCCTGGTTCGGAGGCAGTCCCGGCGTCTGGAACACGTGCCTGCTTTTCTTCCAGGTGCTGCTGACGGCGGGCTACGCGCTGTCGCACCTGCTCGCGCACGTTTTCAAACCCAGCCGCCAGGTGGCCGCCGTGCTGGCCCTGCTGCTCCTCACGCTCGCCTTTCTGCCCATCACGCCCGAGAAAACCTGGCTTCCGGAGAGCATTTCCGCCCCCACGTGGCACATCCTGAAGCTGCTCGCGGCCAGCGTCGGCCTGTGCTATTTCCTGCTGTCCTCGATCTCGCCGCTGATGCAGTCCTGGTTCAGCCGCGCCCGCCCGGGAGCTTCGCCGTACCGTCTCTACACGCTCTCCAATCTCGGTTCCCTCCTGGCCATCGCCGGGTATCCGCTCGTCATCGAGCCCCACCTGGGCCTGACCTTTCAGACGAGGCTCTGGTCGCTCCTGTACCTGCTCTTCGCCGTGTCGTGCGCCGCATGCGCCCTGCGGCAGTGGCGCCCCCGATCCGGCCGGGCATCCCGAACGGCCGCCGGGCCGCTCATCGCGGAAGACGGCATCCCGCGCCATCCCGGCCGGGTGGACCGCGGCCTGTGGCTCTGCCTCGCCGCCGCCGGATCCACCATGCTGCTGGCGACCACCAACCAGCTGTGCCTCGACGTGGCCGTGGTTCCCCTCCTGTGGCTGCTGCCGATGGGATTGTACCTCCTGTCCTTCATCCTGTGCTTCCACAGCGAGCGGTGGTACTCGCGCACCGTATTCGGCGCCGCTCTGGTCGTCGCACTCGGCCAGACGTGCTGGGTTCTCAACCGCGGCATCTACATAGATCTTCCGCTTCAGATTCTCTCCTATTGCTTCACCCTTTTCGTCTGCTGCATGGTATGCAACGGCGAACTCGTGCGCCTGAAACCCGCGCCCCGCCACCTGACTTCCTTCTACCTCATGATCTCGGCCGGGGGCGCCCTGGGCGGCGTCTTCGTGGCGCTCGTCGCCCCGCACATCTTCCACGGATACTGGGAATTCCACCTGGGCCTGGCCGCAACGGCGGTCCTGGTCGCCGTCGTGCTCTTCCGCGACCGCACGAGCCCGCTCCGCGCGGGGCGCCCCCGCTGGGCCTGGGGATTGATCTGCCTGGCGATCCTCGGACTCGCGGCCGCGCTGCATCTGCAGGCTCGCGGCAGCCTGCAAAATGCCGTGGCCGTAAAACGCAACTTCTTCGGGACGCTGAAAATCCTGAACGACGAAGCCGGGAACCCGGAAGAGCACCGCGTCGTCCTGATGCACGGGCGCATCGAGCACGGGTACCAGTTCACGGCGGCGGACAAGCACTACTGGCCGACTTCCTATTTCGGGCCGAGCAGCGGCGCCGGGGTGGCCATCTGCTTCCACCCCCGCCGGCAGGATCCCGGCCTGCGCAACCTTCGCATCGGCGTCGTCGGCCTCGGGACCGGCACGCTGGCGTCCTACGGCGAAGAGGGCGATTATCTGCGTTTCTACGAAATCAACCCGGACGTCGTGGATTTTTGCGGCCGGTTTTTCACGTATTGCAAGGACACCGCCGCGCGGGTGGACGTCGTCCTGGGGGACGCCCGCATTTCCATGGAGCGCGAAATGCGCCTCGGTCAACCGGGGGATTTCGACGTTTTCGCCGTGGACGCCTTCAGCAGCGACGCGGTCCCGGTGCACCTGCTCACGAAGGAGTGTTACCGGAATTACTGGTATCACCTCAAGAAGGACGGGATCCTCGCCCTGCACGTCAGCAGCCGCTATTTCAACCTCAATCCCGTGATCCGGAGCCTGGCCGATCTCGACCGGGAGCGCGGCGTGCAGGCGATCCTCATCGACGACCCCGGCAGTTCCATGCAGGAAACCGATCCGACACGCTGGATCCTGATCACGTCCAACGCCGGGTTCCTCGCCGATCCTCAGGTCAAGGCCGCGACCTCCCCCTGGCCGGCGGAGGACCCGCCCGGCGTCCTCTTCACGGACGATTACAGCAACCTGTTCCGGTTGTTGAAATAGATCAGATCAGACCCACGATTTCGCCGGCTGGTAGTCGTAGGGCTCCAGGGAGAAGCTCCCGCGGCCCTGGGTGAGCGACCGCATCTGCGTGGAATACCCGAACATTTCGGCGAGCGGCACCAGGCCGCGAATCAGCGAGACGCCGTCCACCATCTCCGTTTCGCGGATTTCGGCCCTGCGGGCCCCGAGGTCCTTCATGATGGCGCCGAGAAACTCGTCGGGCACGCGCACTTCGAGCGTCATGACCGGCTCGAGCACGATCGTCTGGACCTGAGCGATGGCTTCCCGAAGCGCCAGCGTCAGCGTGCCGAGCAGGGGCACCGACAGATCGGGCGGATCGTTGTGGCGGAAGTCCAGGACCGACACCTTCACGTCCACGATCGGGTACCCGTGCGTGCCCCCGGCGTTGCACCCCCGGAGGAGAATGTCCTGCGCCTCGCGCTCCAGGGACGAGGACAGGATTTTCGAGATGCGCGACACGTCGACCTCGACCGGGCTCAGGCTCCGGTCGCCCAGCGCCCTGGGCCGCGGGAGGATTTCGACGGCGGCCCGGCCGCTGACGAGAACGTCGCTGATGCGCTTCTCGAATGCCCCCTTGCCGGCGCCCCGCGCGGTCACCGTTTCGCGGTACGACACCCGGGGCCTTCCGAAAAAGGCCGCGACGTTGAACTCGCGCTGCATGCGGTTGCGGGTCACCTCGAGGTGCAGCTCGCCCATTCCCGACAGGATCATCTGTCCCGTTTCCTCGTCCGTGCCGACGACCAGGGTCGGATCTTCCCGCAGCAGCCGGGACACGACTTCGAACAGGCGGTCGCGGTCGGCCGAGGTCTGCGTCTCCACCGCCATGGAAACCACCGTCTGCGGGAAATGAATCGGCTCGTACGTGATTGTGTGCTGCGGGTCGCAGAGGGTGTCCCCGGTCTGGATGTCCTTCAACCCGTGCACGGCGACGATGTCGCCGCAGCGCGCCCGGTCGACCGGCTCGGTCCGGTCGGCGTGCAGCCGCAGGATGCGCCGGAGGCGGAGGCGCGTTCCGGACCGCGGGTGGTAACAGCGCTCCTCCGTGGTCAGCGAGCCCGAATAGACGCGCAGCCACAGATAATCGGTGCTGGACGTAGCGACGACTTTGAACACGAGGGCCGAAAACGGCGCGTCCAGCGTCGACGGGCGCAGGATCGATTCCCCGGTCTCGACATCCAGCCCCTGCGCCGCGGGGCGGTCGAGGGGCGAGGGCAGGTAGTGGCAGATCGCGTCCAGGACCGGCTGCACGCCCAGGTCGCGCAGCGCCGCGCCGCACAGGACGGGGACCAGGCTGCCGCGAAGCGTCGCCTCGCGGATAGCCCGCCGCAACTCTTTCGGCGCAACCGGCTCTCCCGCCAGATACAGATCCGCGAGCCAGTCCACGCTGTTGGCAGTGCATTCCACCAGGTGGTTGCGCGCGGCCTCGACCTGCTCGACCATGTCCGCCGGGACTTCCAGGTTTTCCATGCCGCGGCCGTGAGTCGCCGCATCGAAAACCGTCAGCCGGCGCTCGATGAGGTCGACGACGCCGTCCAGCCGGTTTTCCGATCCGCGGGGCAGGTTGACCAAAGCCGCCGGCGCGCGGAGGCGCGTTTCAATCTGCTTGAGCACCCGGGCGTGATCCGCGCCGGCCCGGTCCAGCTTGTTGATAAATGCCAGGCGCGGGACCTGGTAGCGGTCGGCCTGGCGCCAAACCGTCTCGCTCTGCGGTTCGACGCCCTCCACTCCCGAAAAAATGACCACCGCGCCGTCGAGGACCCTCAGGCTGCGCTCGACCTCGGCGGTGAAATCCACGTGCCCGGGGGTATCGATCAGGTTGACCTGGTGCTGGTTCCATGCGAACATGGTCGCCGCGGCGGAGATGGTGATGCCTCTTTCCCGCTCGTCGTCCCGGAAATCCATGACGGCGAGGCCGTCGTGCACTTCCCCGATCTTGTGCGTGCGGCCGGAGTAGAAAAGAAAGCGCTCCGTGACCGTCGTCTTCCCGGCGTCAATATGCGCGATGATGCCGACATTTCTCACGCGATCGAGCGGTGTCTCGGCCATCCGTTTCTCCGTGATTTCCCGCGGCAGGCGCCATAACCTCGAAACAGGCGCCGGCTCCCACCCGGCTGCGGCGGCCCGAAATTTCGGGGTTATGGCGCCTGCCGCCGAAATTTTCTACTGTCGCAGGTCGGCACGGTTTCGTCAAGCAAAACGGCACCCTGGGGCACGGCCCTGCGAAGAAACGGCAGATCCCCGGACAATGGATTGCAGCGGACCGGATGGATTCAGCATAAAAACGATTTGATTGCGGCGTTCCTTTCAATGCAAAATCAATGGGGAACCATGAATTGAGTGGAACGGATGAAAAGGCTTATAGCGCTGACGGTTGAAGAGGTCATCCCGTCCGCCGCCGAAGTGCTCGAGGCGCAGGGCATGGCGGGACGGCGGAACATCCCGGCGCGGATCACGTCGCTGCTGGATTCGGCCATCGAAATTTTCGGGAAGCTGGCCGAGCCCAGGGGACTTCTCGAGGAGATCCCGGTCGCCGGATTCCGGGAAGTCTACGACGGGAACGGCCGGAATTCCCCGGAGTGCCCGGTGCCCCCCATTGTCGCGCGCGCCGACGCAGTGGCGCTTTTTGCAGCGACCATGGGCGGCGCCCTCATCGCCAGGAGCAGCGAGCTTTTCGCCAGGGGAGGTCCGGCACTGGGCTTCATGCTGGATGCGGTGAATTCGGCCGGCTCGGAACGGCTCGGCAGAGTGCTGTGCCGGAAATTCCTGGAGTCGCTTCCGGAGGAGAAACACCGGAGCAAACGGCTCAAGGCGCAGTACTATTGTCCGGGACACTGCGGCTGGCACCTGTCGGGACAGGAACAGGTTTTTCAAAAACTGCGCCCGGAGGAAATCGGGCTGAAGCTTACGTCCGCGTGGGCCATGGTTCCGATGAAATCGATTTCGGGAGTGCTCGTTGCGGGGGAGATCGAAATACACCGGTTCAGGCCGGACTTCTCTTTCTGCAGTGTCTGCAGGGAACATAAGTGCGTGAAGCGGCTACGGCTGCTGGAAGGCGTGAACTAAGGAGCCGCCTCGGCGCTCCGGGGGAATCATCCATGGAAAACATACTGGACAGGTTGAAGCGGGGAGACATTCTCGTCGGCGACGGGGCCATGGGCACCATGCTCATGCAACGCGGGCTGCGGACCGGGGAATCCCCCGAAACCTACAACCTGACCAAATCCCACGTCCTGGAGGAGATCGCCGCCCTGTACCTGGACGCCGGATCCGAGATCGTCTCCACCAACACCTTCGGGGCGTCTCCCCTCAGGCTGCGGCAGTATTCGTTGGACAAAGACGTCGAAGCCATCAACCGGAGCGCTGTCGAGGCCGTCCGCCGGGCGGTCGGGAACCGGGCTTATGTCGCGGGCTCCGTGGGCCCTTCCGGGATGATGCTCAAACCGCACGGCGACACGACGCCGGAGGAAGTCCTCGCAAGCTACAGCCGGCAGATCGACTCGCTCCTGGCCGCCGGCGTGGACCTGTTGTGCGTCGAGACGATCATGGATCTGAGAGAAGCAGCCGCGGCGATCGAAGCGGCCCGGTCGCTGGACCCGAAGATCCCCGTCATGGCCACGGCGACCTTCGGGAGGACTCCCCAGGGATATTCCACGTTGATGGGCGCTTCCGTCAAAGATGTTGTGAAGGCGCTTGAAGGAAACGGGGCGGATGTCATCGGGTCCAATTGCGGAGAAGGCTCGGCTCAGATGCTGGAAATTGCGCGCGAATTCCGGCAATATGCCCGCGTCCCGCTCGCAATCCAAAGCAACGCCGGACTGCCGGTCAAGAGCGAAACCGGGATGGTGTATTCCGAAACCCCCGATTTTGTGGCCGCGCAGTCGGCCGCCATGCTCGAACTGGGCGTGCAGATCATCGGCGGATGCTGCGGAACGACGCCGGACCATATCCGCGCGATACGCAAGATGGTAGACGCGCGCCGCAAAACGGGCTAGTCCGCAGTGCAGATGGATTGATGCGAGATCCGGGAAGAACGCAGGATCACGGGATTGAATTCCAGGGGCATGCCTCGGCCAACAGGCTCGTCCGGGGGCCGAGGCGCTTTCCCCCAGCCCTCGGGACATATTCCTGTGGCTTTCCGGTCAATCGACGGCAATCATGACATTGGAGGCCTTGATGACGGCGTAGGCCTCTTTGCCCACGGCCAGCTGGAGCTTCTCGGCGGATTCCTTGGTTATGATGGAAACCACCTGCACACCCCCGGCCACCTCGAGTATAATCTCGGAGTTGACGGCGCCGACCTTGATGCCGATGATTTTGCCTTTCAACACGTTCCGGGCACTGAGTTTCATGGTCTCTCCTCCATTGGATGCTGCTTTCATACTATCACAGCCGCGTCGCATCACGGTACCCCGGCGCGCCGGAGCCGCAATCGGCACCCCGTAGAAGACCGGAGGACCGCATGGAACGCATCGTCGCCGCAAGGTTGGAGTCCGATTTGGACCCCGATGGATTGCCGCCCGGGTCCGCCTGGGAGAAGGCGCGCCCCGTAGTGTTCTGCGCCGACTGGCACGGGGAGAATCCCGATCCGCTCCGCGAGACCCAGGCGCGTTTCCTCTGGGCAAACACGTTCCTTTTTGTCGGATTCCGCTGCCGCTTCCGCTCCCTGTACGTGTATCCCGGAAGCGACGGGCGACGCGACGCGCTCTGGCAGCGCGACGTGGCGGAGGTCTTCATCCGGTCCGGGCGGGACGACGCGCGGCACTACAGGGAGTTTGAAATCAGCCCGAACGGGGATTGGCTGGACCTCGAAATCCGCAATGGCGAAAAATCGATCCTGTTTGCCGACCTGAAAACCCGTGTGCGCGTCGACACGGCAGCCTCGATCTGGTTTGCCGAAATGGCGATCCCTTTCGCATGCCTGACGGCGGAACTCCGCATCGAAGAGACCTTCAGGCTCAACCTGTTCCGCATCGAGGGCCCGGAACCCGACCGTTTTTATTCCGCATGGCGGCCGACGTACACCGACAGGCCCAATTTCCACGTACCCGAACGATTCGGCGAACTGGCCCTGGCTCCGGCCTGACAGGGCGTCCGTTGCGGCGCCCGGGCGATTCGGGGCTGTATTTCCGCGCCCGTGAGGTAATATTAGTTGCCATTATTCATGAGGATTCGTCGCGAGGCGGTGTAGACGGGCGTGGTCGAAAACGATTCCAGATCCCGGATTCCGGATTCCAGATGGCATATTGCCGGGCCGTCTCCAATAATCCCATGTTCCGGGCCGATTCACTCCTGTGAAAGATTGCGGCTGAGGGAAACGGTTTCCGCCCTGTTTATCGCGGGGATGCTTTTTTTCTCTCTCGTGGTCGTGCCGGAACACGCTTCCAGTATTTGCCCGCACGACCACTGCCTGATCTGCAGCCTGATCCACAATCCTCCGGACCTGCCGTCCGTGGATGCAGCCGGCGCCGCTCCGCGTTTTTTGCCGGGTCTCCTTGTCCCAATCGCGGCCGTGGCGGCCGTGGCGGAACCCCGGGCCGGAATGGACTCCCCGCGGGCTCCTCCGCCGCCCAGCTGACGCTCCCCTGACGCGGCAATTGCACGGGAATAAAGCCGGCTCG
This sequence comes from uncultured Acidobacteriota bacterium, assembly GCA_964613495.1. Classification (GTDB taxonomy): domain Bacteria; phylum Acidobacteriota; class UBA6911; order UBA6911; family UBA6911; genus UBA6911. The sequence goes on from CAZTHE010000025.1 coordinate 20,628, forward strand.
GCCCGGCCGGCGCCTCGGCGGCGCCCGTCCCGATCCCGGTTGCCCGCATGCCTTCTCTTGCGCACGGAGACAAAACGCGATGTCCTGTTCCGAAATGTGTTTCCCCGGAGCGAAAATGGCGCTCCTACTTTCATTCCTGCTTTTCCCCGCCGGGACCGCCCGTTCCATGCCCGCCGCGGAAAACGCCGCGATTTACGGAACGGTAATGCTGCGCAACAGCAGTCAGCCGGTGTATGCGGCCACCGTCACCCTCCTCCCGCAAGGACGGTCCGTGATGACGGACAGGGACGGCCGCTACGAGTTCCGCGACCTGCCCCCCGGGACCTACGATGTAGCCAGCCATATGCACGCGCTCACCAGTCAGACGAAGCGGGTCTCTCTCGCTCCCGGGCAGAAGCTCGCGGTCGATTTCGAACTATCGGTGATCCCGATGAAATACGAGGTCACGGTCACGTCCACCGGGCGGGAAATGAGCGCCTTTGACACGTTTCAATCCGTCTCGACGGTCGGTTCGCTCCAACTGGGCGAACAGAGCGCCTTCGGCCTGGGCGACGTCGTGGCGACCGAATCGGGAGTGCACAAACGCAGTTTCGGGCCCGGCAGTTCCCGCCCGGTAATCCGGGGATTCGACGGCGACCGCGTCCTCGTGCTGAGCGACGGGCTCCCGACGGGCACGCTTTCGGCCCAGTCGGGAGAGCACGCCGAGCCTGTCGACTCCGCCCATCTGGACCGGATCGAAATCGTCAAGGGGCCGGCGACCCTGCTGTACGGCAGCAACGCCGTCGGCGGTGTCGTGAACATGGTGACGGAGCACCACCTGCTGCACGAAACGCCGCATCCGGGTTTCCGCGGACAGATGACCCTCGTCGGCGGGACCAACAGCAACCAGGCGGCGGCGCATTTGAACGCGGAATACGGATACAGGAACTGGCTGGTCTGGGGCAGCGGGTCGCGCCAGGTCGCGGGCGACTATTTCAGCCCCGATGGCCGGGTGGATCATTCCAAAACGCGAATGACTTCGGGAGGCGCCGGTTTCGGCTGGTTCGGGAAAAAGCCCTTCGTCAGCCTCGACTACGCCTTCAACGACGGCCGGTTCGGCGTTCCATTCGCAGGGGAATTCCACCATCACGGGCACGAAGAGCACGGGGAGGAAGGCGATGAAGGCGCGGAGGAGGAAGAGCCCTCGGCACTCGTGGATGAAACATTTACCTGGCAGAATATCCGGCTGAACACCGGGGTGCGCGGGCTGCAATCCTTCATCGAAGAAATCAAACTCGCCGCGAGCTTCAGCCGCTGGATGCACGACGAACTGGAAAACGACACCGTCGCGACCGCGTTCGACAACAAGGTCGTGAATCTGCGTGCCACGTTCACGCAGCGGCAGCGCGACTCGTGGAGCGGCACGTCCGGACTACAGTTTTTCCATCGCGACTACGCGGCGGAAGGGGAAGAAGCGCTCTCCCCGCCCGCCACGGGCAACGGATTTGCGATGTTCACGCTTCAGGAGCTGGACCTCGAGGCGGCCCGGCTGCAGTTCGGCGCCCGCGTGGATCATACGGCCTATGATCCGGCCGGCCTGCCACGCCGTTCCTACACGGGATTTTCGGGGGCCGCCGGCATTCACGTCCCTCTCGCGCAGCAGGCGGCGCTGGTCGCCAACTACACGCATTCTTTCCGCGCGCCCGCGATCGAGGAACTCTACAACTACGGCCCCCATATCGGAAACCTCGCATTCGAAATCGGCGATCCGGACCTGAAACGGGAGGCCTCGGACGGGATCGACCTTTCGCTGCGCCTTCACACCTCCCGGGTGGAGGCGGAGGCGAGTTTCTATTTCTACGGCATCCGGGATTTCGTCTACCTGAGCCTGACCGGCTGGACGGAACACGGCCTGCGCGTCGCCGAATTTGCGCAGGCGGACTCCCGCTTTCTCGGCGGCGAGGCGTCGTTCAGCCTGGCGCTCCATCGGGGCGTGTGGCTGGAATCCGGTCTGGATGTCGTGGACGCCCGGCTGACGGCGACGGGACTCCCCCTCCCGAGAATCCCGCCGCTGCGCGGCAAGGTCGGCTTCGACGCCCGCTGGGGAGGCCTCCGGTTCCGGCCCGAACTCGTCCTGGCCGCCGGCCAGGAGGATGTCTATCCGACCGAGACCCGGACCCCGGGCTATGCCGTCGTGAACATGACCGTCTCCTACGCCCTCACCCGGTCCCGCCTGATGCACGTACTGTCGGCCGGCGTGACCAACGCCGCCGACCGGTTCTACCGCAATCACCTGTCCTTCATCAAAGACCTGGCTCCGGAAATGGGCCGCGCTTTCCGGTTGACCTACGGCGTGCGCTTTTTCTAGCGGCCCCGGGAAATTCTGCCCGACAACCTGTCGGCCGGCCGTGCACATTCCGCGATCCCTTCACCGGCAACGGGCGGAGAAAACCGGTTCAAGTTTCCGCATAAATTGCCGATATGGAGGCTTTAAGGATGGAAAACGATGCAAGGTCCGGGTTCCCTGCTGGTTGTTTGCGGCGACGCGATAAACCGCGATCTGATCCTTCACCGCCTTCTGCGTCACGGGTATGACGTTTCGGTCGCGCACGGCGCGGAGGACGCGCTGGCCGCAATCGCATCGGGCTCCATCGACATGGTCGTGCTCGATTGCGAGAAGCCCGAGGCGAAAGGGCCCGGCATCCTGCAATCGATCCGCCGGACGCACGGCCCGGACCGGGTTCCCATCCTCATGGTAATCCACAATTCGGGCGGCGAAGGCGTCACCGCGGCCCTTGCGGCGGGAGCGAACGATACCGTCACCCGTCCCATCGATTTTTCCGTACTGATCGCGCGGATCCAGACCCAGATGTCGCGCAAACGGGCCGAAGAAGCGCTGCGCGAAAGCGAAGAGAGGTATGCGCTGGCGGCCCGGGGCGCGAACGACGGCCTCTGGGACTGGGACCTGACGACCAACAGGATGCGTTTCTCGCCCCGGTGGAAGGCCATGCTCGGGTGGGAAGAGCACGAAATAGGCGACGACCCTGAGGAGTGGTTCCGGCGCATTCACCCGGACGACGCCGACCGCGTGCGCGCGGACGTCGCCGCGCATCTCGCGGAACAGACGCCGCATTACGAAGACGAATACCGCATGCTGCACCACGACGGCAACTATCTCTGGATGCAGGGGCGCGGCATCGCGAACCGCAACGCCCAGGGCGAAGCCTACCGGATGGCGGGATCCCAGACGGATATCACGCGGGGAAAAGTCGTCGACGTTCTAACCGGGCTGCCCAACCGGCTCCTGTTCCTGGACCGGCTGGCACGCTCCCTCGAGCGCGCGCGGCGGCGCAAGGACAGGACCTTTGCCGTCATTTTCCTGGACCTGGACGGCTTCAAGCTGATCAACGACAACCTGGGCCACCTCATCGGCGACCAGGTGCTCGTGGCGATCGCCGCGCGCCTGGAAGCCACCGTCCGCTCGACCGACTCCATCGCGCGCTTCGGGAAGAACCACACGATTGCGAGGCTCGGCGGGGATGAATTCACGATCCTCCTGGAGGAGATCACCAGCCTGACCGACGTCCGCGGTGTCGCCGACCGCATCGCCGCCGATCTGGCCGTCCCCTTCTCGATCGGCGGCCAGGAGGCGGCCCCCACGGCCAGCATCGGCATCGCCCTGTACAATCCTTCGTACCGGAATCCGGAGGAAATGCTCCGGGACGCCGACATCGCGATGTACAGCGCCAAATCCCACGGGAAGGGACGCTACGAGATCTTCGACGCCGCCATGCGCGCCAACACGCTCGCCAGGCTGCAGCTCGAATCCGAGCTGCGGCGGGGCATCGACCGGAGGGAGTTCGAAAATTATTATCAGGTGATCGTCTCCCTGAAGACCGGCAGGATCCTGGGATTCGAGGCGCTGATCCGGTGGAGGCACGCCACGCGCGGCACCATCGCGCCGAAGGAATTCATACCGGTCGCGGAGGAGAGCGGGCTCATCGTCCCCATCGGGCACTGGTCGCTCGAGTCCGCCTGCCAGCAGATGCGCATCTGGCAGGCCCGTTTCCGCAAGGACCCGCCGCTCGTCATCAACGCGAACATTTCCCCGCGGTATTTCCTCCAGCCGGACCTGCTGCAGCAGTGCCGCGCCGTGCTCGAAGAAACGCAGCTCAGCAACAGCAGCCTCACGGTCGAGGTCACGGAAAAGGCCATGATCGCCGATCCGGAAGGATCGATCCGGTTGATGCACCGGCTGAAATCCCTCGGGATCCGGATCTCTCTGGACGACTTCGGCACCGGGTACTCTTCCCTCAGTTACCTGCACCGGTTCCCGCTGGACAGCGTGAAAATCGACCGCTCCTTTATCGCCCGGATCATGGAAGACGACGAGATGGTCCGGAATATCCTCTCGCTCGGCAGGAACCTCGGGCTTCACGTGATTGCGGAGGGTGTGGAAACCGCGGAACAGGCGGCGCGGCTGCGCGAACTTGGGTGCGAATATGCCCAGGGGTTCTATTTTTCCGTGCCCGTCAACGCACAGGAAGCCACGGACCTCCTGGCCGAAGAGCTGCACCGGGCCGATTCCTCGTCGACGGGACACATCGAACGCTGGGGAGCCCTGTCGGAAAGCATGAGGCGCGCGGTCTGAAAGACCGGCCACCGGGCCGCGGCGGGCATGCGTATTTTGATTCCGGATTCCGGATTCCAGATGGCGTATTCGGATTAAATGGCTTCGAATCCGCCTTTCGGATCCGGAAGATACTCCCGTTCCCGATAGGAGAAGTAATCGAAATCGGCCGGGATCCGCGTTCCGGCGAGGTCCTGGCAGCACATCCCCACGAACGCGCCCGTGAAATTCGGATTCCACTGGGGGCCGGCCTCGTCGGACAGGATGCCGGCGTCGAGGGGACCCGGCATCCATTCCCACGCGCCGTCGCCTGCCCGGAACGCGAACCAGAGGCGCTCGTAATCGACTTCGACCCGGAGATGCACGCGAACGCCCGCAGGCAAAGGCATCGGCGGGCCGAACACGTCGGACTGCGCCGCGTCCGGCAGGCAGGACATCACGCGCACGTGGCGACCCAGGCCCTCGTCGTGCGAGACGCACAGGTAGTGGTACTTGGAGCCGCTGTAATAGCAGATCAGGCCCGCCATCTGCCTGAAATCGGCAGGATCGAAATCCAACCCCGCGCATGCGCTGTAGCAGTGCGACTGCTGCCGCCGCGCCACCAGCGCCTGGCGGAACAGGCTGCCCGGCGTTTCCGCCCCGAACAGCCGCAGGTGGCCTGGCCGCGCCGTCAGGCTGAAAAGCTCCCCGGGCCAGGGAGAGCGCAGCCACTGGAAATCGTCCGGCAGCCGTTCGCCGTCGAAATCCTCCCGGACCGGAGCCGGCGGGAACGGGTGCGCCGGCAGCGCCGGGGCGCGCACCTCCGCCTCGGGCAGGCCCGTCCCGTCCGCGGTGCGCAACCAGCCGTCGTCGCACCACCGCATGCGCTGGATCGCCGTTTCGCGGCCCAGAGTGCAGCGTCCCCGGTTCGGCAGGGGACGGCCGCAGAGGTGGACCATGTACGTCTCGCCCGACTGCGTCTCCACCAGGTCCGCGTGACCCGCGCGTTGCAGCACCGCGTCGGGGCGCTCGCGCGAAGTCAGGATGTGCGCCTCCGGGTGCAGTTCATACGGGCCCGTCAGCGCCCGCGACCGCGCCATCGTGACCGCGTGCCCCCACCCGGTGCCCCCTTCGGCCGTGATCAGGTAGTAGTAGCCGCCGCGCCTGTAGAGGTGGGGGCCTTCGGTGAAGCCGAGCGCCGTGCCCCGAAAAATGACGTGCGGCGGGCCGATCAGCGCACGTTGCTCCGCCGAATATTCCTGCAGCCCGATGCCGGCGAAACGGTTTTTCCCCGGGCGGAAATCCCACAGCATCTGCAGCAGGTACTTGCGCCCGTCCTCGTCGTGGAACAGCGACGGGTCGAACCCGGCGCTGTTGAGGTACACCGGGTCGGACCACTCCCCGTCGATACGCGGGCTGGTGACCACATAATTGTGGAAGTCCCGGAACGAGGCGCCGCCGCCCCCCGCTTGCGTGGCGCGTCCGTACCGTTTGACATCGGTGTAGACCAGGTAGAACAGGCCGTCGGCGTGGCTCAGGCAGGGTGCCCAGACGCCGCAGGAATCCGGGTCGCCCAGCAGGTTGAGCTGGCTGGCGCGGCGCAGCGGACGCGTCAGCAGGCGCCAGTTCACGAGGTCGCGCGAGTGGTGGATCTGGACTCCCGGGAACCACTCGAACGTGGAGGTCGCGAGGTAATAGTCCTCCCCGACCCGGACGACCGACGGGTCCGGGTTGAATCCCCTCAGGATAGGATTGACGATCTTCATGGGACCTCCGCACCCGGGCCCTGCCGCGACGATCCCCGGCCCTTTCACGCGGACCGCCTCGGGTCCGCGCTCCCGGCGCTTCCCGCAGCCGCCGGGTTCGGGTCTCGCACCACCGTCCACAGGATGACGGCGCCGACTACGTCCAGCACTCCCAGGCAGATGAAAAAGGGCGTGTACCCGATCGACTTGACCAGGGCCCCGATGAGAAGGGAAAAGACGAGCACGCCGGCATTGCCGAGTGTCCCCGCCATGCCCGCGACCGTCGCCACCTCGTTTTTCCGGAAAAGGTCGGAAGCCATCGTAATGACCGTTACCGAGAGTGTCTGGTGGGCGAATCCCGCCAGGCTGAGGAGCGCGATCGCCGCATATGCGTTCCCGGTGAACCCGACAAACCCGACGCCGAGCATCAGGAAGGCGCCGAGGCTGAACGCGCAGCGCCGAGCATCGATCAGGCTCATGCCCGCGCGCTTCTGGAGCGTCATGCTGACGAACCCGCCGAAAACGCTGCCGAAATCGGCGGCGAGGAAGGGCAGCCACGCGAACAGCGCGATCTCCTTCAGATCCATGTTTCGGGCCGTACTCAGGTAGAGCGGCAGCCACAGGCTGAGGGTCCCCCACGTCGGGTCGGCCAGGAACCTGGGCAGGGCGATTCCCCAGAAATTTCGCTGCCGCAAAATTTTCGGCAGCGATGGCCGGAACCCGTCGCTTCGGAGCGCCGTCTCCTGGCCGGAGGCGATATAGTCCCGCTCCCGTTTCGTGAGCGAAGGGTGCTTTTCCGGGGGGTGATAGAAAAGGAGCCAGAACACGACCCAGACCAGCCCGAGACCTCCCGTGATCAGAAACGACGCCTGCCAGTGATAGCGGAGGATGGCCCAGACCACGAGAGGCGGCGCGATCATGGATCCGACGGATGCGCCGATGTTGTAGATCCCGCCCGCGATGCCCCGCTCTTTCGCAGGGAACCATTCGGCCGTGGCCTTCATCCCCGCGGGATTCGCCGAGCCCTCGTTGAATCCCAGGACCCCGCGCAGGACGGCGAACGCCTGCCAGCTGTGCGCGAGGCTGTGCGCCATGCTGACCAGAGACCACGCGATTGCGAACAGGGCGAACCCGAGCCGCAGGCCGATGACGTCCAGCACGTAGCCGCAGACGGGCTGCAGCATGATGGCCCCCTGGAAAGCCCCGACGATCCAGGAGTATTCCTTTTCGGTTATTTTCAGGTCCTGCAGGATGGTGGGCGCGGCGACGGCGAGCGTGCTGCGGGTCAGATAATTGATGCAGGACCCGAGCATGATCAGCCCGATGATCCACCAGCGCAATCCCCTTATCTTCGGTAGGATCACCATGCCGTCAGGCCGCCGTCCACAGGGAAAGAGACTCCGTTGATGAAGGAGGCCTCGTCGCTCGCGAGAAAAACGAACGCGTTGGCGACGTCTTCCGCCGTCGCCAGCCTGCCGAGAGGGACCTCGCCGAACCGCTCGGCCCTGCGCTCGGGATCCCGCAGCACTTCCCGCACGAGCGGCGTATCGACGGTGCTCGGGTGGACGGAGTTGCAGCGGATATTGTCTTTCGCATACCTCGTCGCGACCGACCGGGTCAGGAGGGTCAGGGCGCCCTTGGTCGTGGTGTACGCCTCGTTCGTGTACTTGTGCCCCACGAGGCCGCAGATGGAGGACATGTTGAGAATCGTACCGCCGCCGGAGGCACGCAGCGCGGGCAGCGCGTGCTTGATGCCGAGGAACGGGCCCTTGACGTTGACGGCGAGCATGGCGTCGAGGCTCTCCGCCGGCATCTCCTCGATGTTTTTCCGTATGTTGATGCCGGCGTTGTTGACCAGCACATCCAGGCGCCGTGCGCGCTCGAGCACCGCGGCGATCGCCGCCTTCCAGCTTTCCTCGGAGGTGACGTCCAGGTGGAGGAATACGGCCCCGTCCAAAGCCTGCGCCGTCCGTTCGCCCTCCGAGGCGTTGAGATCCGCGACGAACACGCGCGCGCCCTCCTCGCGGAACCTCCGCGCGATTGCAGCGCCCAGCCCCTGCGCGCTCCCCGTGATCAAAGCCACCTTCCCGGACAATCGCATCGAGCCCCTCCCTGCAGAGTCATGCCGCGCCGGGCGCAGGAAGCGCGCCCCGGCGCGGATCCGGGTCCGTTTCCCTATTTCGCCAATTGGCGGACCGCCGCGGCGATGTGCCGGGACGTCAGCCCGTACGCTTCCAGGAGATCGTCGTAGGCGTGGGCGGATTGCCCGAAACGGTCGGCGATGCCGAGCGACCGCATCGGCACCGGTCTCCCCTGCAGCGCCTCGCACAGGACCGATGCGAGCCCGCCGATGAGCGAATGCTCCTCGGCCGTCACCACGCCCCGGACCCCGTCCGAAAGCGCGCGCAGCGCTTCCGCATCCACCGGTTTCATCGAGCTGACGTTGACCACGCGCACCGAGAGGCCCTCGTCCGCCAGACTTTCGGCCGCGGCCAGGGCCAGGCTGACCATCTGCCCGTTGGCAAAGACGACTGCGTCGCTTCCCTGCCTCACCAGGTGCGGCTTTCCCAAAACGAACGGTCCGTCCACGGGCATCACGTCCGGAAGATCGTTCCGCGTGATGCGCAGGTAGGCCGGCCCCCGGATACCCGCGAGCGCGCGCGTCATGGTCCGCGTCTCGTTGCCGTCGGCCGGGACCAGGGCGATCATGTTCGGGAGCGCGCGCATGACGGCGACGTCCTCCACCGACTGGTGCGTCGATCCGTCGCCGAAATCGGACAGCCCGCAGCTGGAGCCCACGACGCGCACGTTGAGGCCCGGGATGCAGATGCCCTGCCGGATCTGGTCGTAGGCGCGGCCCGAAGCGAAGACCGCGAAGGAGTTGGTGAACGGGATCTTCCCGGTCAGGGAGAGCCCGGCCGCGAAGGAAGTCATGTTGGCCTCGGCGATCCCCATTTCGAAATAGCGTTCCGGAAACGTCTGTTCAAAATAGCAGGACATGGTGGATTTCCCCAGGTCGGCCTCCAGGACGACGACCGCGGGGTTTTCCCTCCCGATCTCGACCAGGGTCCTGCCGTACACCTCGCGCGGGTTCTGGACTCGCATCTAATTCCCCCCCTTTCCCGCCGGGGGAACCGGATCCGAACTCAGAATCGCGCACGCGGCCTCGAACTGGCCGGCATCCAGCAATCCGTTGTGGAACTCCACGCGGTTTTCGGCGAAGGGAATGCCGGCGCCCTTGACCGTACGCGCGAGGATCATCTTGGGTTTCCCCCGCACCCCGTCGACGGCATCGAGGGCCTGCACGATGGCGCGCATCTCGTGCCCGTCGATCTCCAGCACGTGCCAGCCGAAGGCGCGCCATTTTTCGGGGAGCGGATTCGTGTTGAAGCGCTGCGCGACCGGCCCCATGGCCTGCAGCCCGTTGCAGTCGAGGATCCCGACCAGGTGGTCGAGCTTGAAGGCCGCGGCCGCCATCGCCGCCTCCCAGACCTGGCCTTCCGCGATCTCCCCGTCGCCGAGCACGCAGTAGACGCGGCCGGGGCGCCCGTCGAGCCTCAAGCCCGCCGCCATGCCGCAGGCGATGGACAGCCCCTGTCCCAGGGATCCCGTATTGGCCTCCACTCCGGGCGTGCTCTTCAGGTCGGGGTGTCCCTGCAGCATGGAGCCGAGGCGCTTGGCGTGCAGCAGCTCTTCTTTCGGGAAGTATCCGCATTCCGCCAGCGCGGCGTACTGCACGAGAGCCGCGTGTCCCTTGCTCAGCAGAAACCGGTCCCGGTCCGGCCAGGCGGGGTTTTTCGGGTCGTGGCGCATTTTGTGGAAATAGAGGGCCGCGACCACATCGGCGATGGAACACGATCCTCCCAGGTGCCCCCTCTGGCCCACGCCGACCATTTGCACGATGTCCAGCCGGAGGACGCGAGCGTAGTGCTGCAGCTTCTCGATGTCGGGATTCGGTGTATTTGTCGGCAATGCAGAACCTTTCGAAAGGAAATAGCGGGCCGGGCACGCCCGCGCCTCTGCAACCCCGGGACACCGGCCGCGCAAAGGCCTCGGGCGCCCACCCCATGGCACGGCGGTGCTACGGGGTTCGCTCCAGCGCGTCATTCACGATCCGGCGCAGCGTCTCGGAGAAAGACATGCCCGCCTCTTCCGCGGATTCCATGAAGGACACGCCCTCGGTCAGGTCCGGGTTGGGATTCACCTCCAGGAGGTACGGCATGCCGTCGTTTCCGAGGCGCAGGTCAATGCGGGCATAATCCCTGCAGCCGGTTATTGCGTAGGCTTTGAGCGAGTGCTCCTTGACCAGGGCCTCCGTCTTTTCGTCGATCCGCGCCGGGCAGATCGAGTGGACCCGGTGGTACGGCTGCGCCAGGGGGTTCCATTTGATGTCGTAGGTGATCAACGGCGGATGGTCTTCCTCGAGCTGCGAGAAATCGTACTCGATGACGGGAAGGGCCACGGGAGGGCTGTTCCCCAGGATCGAGACGTGCAGTTCCTTCCCTTCGATGAATTCCTCCACCAGCACCGGCATCGCGAAACGCTCGAAAACATCCCCGAGTTTTTCGACGAGGGACTCGTAGTCGTAGACCACCGAAGAGGCCTCCACCCCCGCGCTCCCGTCCTGCCGGGACGGCTTGAGGATCAGCGGGTACTTCAGGCCGTGATTGCGGTCGATCCCGGGCTCGGTCAGCACGAGAAATTTGGGAGTGGTCAGCCCGTGCTGCAGGAGAAGCCTTTTCGTCATGCCCTTGCGCCGGCAGAGCCCGAGGCAGAAAGATGACGCGCCCGTGTACCGGACCCGGTGCATCTCGTAATAATCCGCCACCGCCCCCTCCTTCTGGCCGTCGTTGTGAAAAAACTCGACCAGGTTGAAGATGACGTCCGGGGGATTCTGCGTGACCACCCGGTGCAGCGCCCCGATATCATCCCGGAGGTTGAGCCTGCTGGCGTCGAATCCCTCGGAGCACAGGGCGTTGACGATCGCGTCGTACTCCTCCTGAACGGTGGCGACATGGATCGTATAGGAAGGCGTAAAATCCAGCGTCGCCGGATCGATCAGCCGCATCGCTTCGTATTCGTCTTTTTCCACCTGGTTATAGAGAACCAGTACGGATCTGTTTTGTGGATTCATGGCATTATTCCCCCCACAGTATGGGTCAGAACCCCGTCCGGATGCAAATATGATGTTGAAATCTTTCGGTATCTGCGAGAATCTTCTGTGGTCGTTTTTGGATGTTCCGGAGGTCGCGGCATGGGGTTTCGAGCCCAACCGAATATCTGGCAGTGTGGTCCCTATGCACTGAAGCACGCGCTCATCATGCTCGGCGTGCTCGTCGACGAGCGGAAGATCACCCGGATCGCACGGTCCGACGGATCCGGCACCGACGAGCGGAGCCTGGCGCGCGCCGCCCGAAGATTCGGGTGCGAACTCGAGGAAATCCGGCTGGAGCATCCCGTCGAGGCCCGGAGAACGCTGACCAACTATCTGAGAGAAAGGATCCCCTGCCTGCTCTGCGTCCACCAGTGGAAGCACTGGGTCGCCGTCGTAAAGGAGGAAAGGGGAAAATTCCTGCTCCTGGACAGCGAGGACGCGGCCGTACTCAGCATCGTCGGATGGAAGGAACTCCGTTCCATGTGGGGGTTCTCCACCCGGAACGGCAGGGCTTCTTCGGAACACGACGTGCTGTACGACCTGTACCCGCTGAAGCCGCATTTCCGCGCCCAGGTCCGCGCCAATTTTTCGCTTTCCCGCGCCCGCTACCTGCGACGTCACGAGAACCGCGAACTGGCGCGGCTGTGGGACGAATACCTGGAAGACCTTCTCCGGATCTGCAAGCCGCGCTACCCGCTGAGCGAAAATGTGGTTTCCCTGGGGGAATTCCTGCGGCGTCACGAGAGCATGATCGTGGATCAGATCGCCTACTGGCACGGGGAAATAGAGCCCGAGGCGGTGGCCAGGGTGCTGCGGCGGCTGCGCTTCGTCGCCGATACGCACGGCCTCGTCGTCCATCTGGACGACGAAAAGCGCGCCATCGCGGGGTTGAGCGCGCTCCTTGCGCTCTGGGCGGGAAGCCACTTCGGCATCGGCCCGGTCTACGGGAAACCCGACAAGGCATAGCAATCCGGCCGCCGCCCTGGCCCGGGATCCCTTCGAATCCTCTTCCCGCCGCGGGCGCCGCACGGCCAAAGACATCCGCGCGCCGGATTTGCCTTACTGCTGATAGAAAACGAGGGTGCCGGCCGGGATGGAGCCGATGTCGATATCGTCGCCGCTCAGGATCCGGCCGTCGGAGTACCGGTAGAAGGTGGAGGGATAGTTCCACTTGACCCCCGCGATCGCCTTGGGCGACCGCCGCGTTTTCACGTGCCCGCCGTAGATATAGCCCACCAGGATCCGCGTCCCCTGGGGGGTCCTGTTCAGAAGCGAACGCGTGGACCGGCCTTTCCTGAGTTCCGCCCCCGTGCGTATCAGCCCGTCCGGGAAAAAGTAAATGGTAGTGGAACTGGCATGGGCTTTCCCCGCGACCGCCTGCGCCGTGTCGCCATCCTTGCCGATTTCGAGAAAGCCTTCGAAGGGTTCTTCGTCGCCCGCTTCGTTCAGAACGACCTGCGTCCCGGTCGGCATACGGGCCCAATCCTGGATCTTGTCTCCGCTTATCTTCCTGCCGTCGGGGAAGATATAGATCGTAGAGGGGTGATTGTAGCGCTCGCGCGCGATGCTCCACGCCGTCCAGTTGCCGTCGATGCGCGAGGGTTCGGCCGGCGGTTCGAAAACGGGCGGCTTCTCGGCCGGAGGCTTCCCTGCCGCCACGATCGTCTCCACCGGCCGGCTCGCATAGAGATACCGGTACAACGCGGCGTCGGCCACCTTGAGGCGTCCGGTCTCCACGTCGAGATCCTTCTCCGCCTTGTCCCGCAGGCCGAGCCGGGCCCGCACTTCGGGTTCGGCAAAAATCATGCCGCACCGCTTCCGGCCGCGGTGGTTGCTGTCGTGAAAACGGTTCGGCCTCCCGTACGCGACCATGGAATGCGTCACGACGTCCCTGTCCGCAACGGCGTAAAGGCTCTTGAGCTGCCGCAGCAGTTCCCGCAGCGCGTCGTACTGCGCGTCCCGGATGTCCTTGTTGTGGTATCCCACCACCTCGATGCCGATGGAGTAGTTGTCGACCGGGCTCCTCCCTTCCCACATGCTCCGCCCGGTATGCTTGGCGATCTTGAGCTTGTCGATGATCCGGTACACCTTGCCCGAAAGACCGACGCAATAGTGCGCCTCTCCGTACCGCACGATCTTGCGCAGCGACCCTTCTTCCTTGCCTTCCGTCGTATGCAGGACGATGTATCGCGTCTGCGGCCGCCGCGGCCGCTTCCGGTTCAGGGGGCTCCACCGGTTCTCGAAGACGATCCCGGCCGCCCGGGCGGAAAGCGGATTCGCAGCCGCGCCCGGGGCCAGCAGAAGCGCCGCCGCCATTTTCACGATCTCGCGCCGCGTCGGCAGATATAGCGTCCCTATTTCCATGGCCTGTAGCATACCGACTGAAGCACAGGTCTGTCCTGCAAAATCCACACGGAAGTGAAGATTTTTCTTCAACGGCGGATAAACCGGGCACGGCGGATGGATTTCGGGTCACAACCGCCCTTTAACCCGGAACATTCAAACATTCAAACGTTCAAACATTCAAACGTTCCAACGTGCCAACCGTCAGAGGGGATTAAAGAGGATCAGGCCCACGTAGAGGACGGATTCCTTGCCCAGGTAATGCGGGAGCCCTGCGCTCTTCTGCAGGGCGATGACGTGGATGCCGTAGGCCTCCACCGACGCGACGGCCTGGTCCGGGTGCCGGCACGGCTCGTGCGTGAGGTATCCGCAGGTCTCGCAGAGGTTGCAGCACCCGGCGCCGAGCGGCAGGATGTCTTCGGAAGGGTGAGAGGCGCGGATCTTCGCCAGCAGTGCCCGGAAGACCCTTTCGTGGACCTTCGCCGCGGCCAGCATGCCCTTCATGTCGAAGTTGCCGGCGACGGCGTGCACGGTCTGGAACAGCATTCCCTGGCGATAGCGTGCCGCCTGCTGCGCCAGCTCCCGGATCGGGCCGATTGCCGGCGGCCCCATCCAGCTCGTGTCGTACCTCCTGCAGAAGTTCTTCTCGCAGGCCTTGCGGAAATCCTCGTGAAACCGAATCGCCGCGGTATCGACGACGGCCGCGTCTGCGGCGCCCGATTCCAGCGCGATCCCGACGAGTGCGTCGCCGTCCATCATACGGCCGCTTCCTCCGCCGCCGGCGCGGGCGCCTTCCTGTCCGCGACGACGGCGTCCATCGACACTTCGGGCACGGTCAGGATGATCAGGAAAGAAAGCAGCATCGTTAAGGCGCCGAGCAGGAAGACGCTCCGCAGGCCGGCCCACGTGGAAGTGCGGATCGCGTCCACCGTCTGCGCGAACAGGGTTCGGCCGCCGTCCCCGGCCCGGTCGAAGGTCGCTTCGAGCGCCTGCATCGCCTTCGGCGACAGCAGCACCCTGGAATCGCCCAGCGATGTCCGCGTCGCCGCGTCGGCGAACTGGTCGAGCCCGGCGGGCAGCGTTTTTTCGAGCGTCGCGCCGTAGGACATGTTCATCACCGTCCCGAGGATGGCCGGGGATATCGCCATTCCCATCGTGATGCTGAAAAAGATCGCCCCCATCGCGGCACCCAGCAGCCGTTTGGGGACGGCGTACTGGACGACGAGGGTGTTCACCGTCGGGATCGCGCCGAGCCCCAGGCCGGCGAGCGTCGCAGCCGTGAATCCCCAGAGCACCGGCGTCGACTCGTCGAAAAACACGATGCCGAAAAGGACGGCCGTCAGGAGGCCGTATCCCGACACGTACATCCACTTGTAGCGCTTGGTCCGGGCGAGGATGAAGCCGGTGGGAACGCCGACGAAGGCCATCAGCACGCTGAACGGCGTCAGGATCTGGCCGCTCCGCATCACGCTGATCCCCTGCACCCCCTGGAGAAAGATCGGGTAGTACATCATCATCGCCATCAGGCCGAAAAAGGACATCATGCCCGAGAGGGCGACCGTCAGGAAGGTGCGGTTGCGGAACACCTGCGGATCCAGGATCGGCTCTTCCGCCGAATTCTCGGCCCGGAAAAACAATATCCAGAACAGGAGCGCCCCCCCCAGCAGGCCGGCGATCTGAACCGATGCCCAGGGATACGTCGTGCCGGCAAAAGAGATCCCGATGATCGTCAGCGAGGAGGCCACGGCCACGAGCAGGGCACCGCGGAAGTCGATCTTCCGGGACACTCCCGCCGCCGGCGGCGGGATGCTGACCGGCACCAGGAAGACGCAGAGAATCAGCAGCGGCACGCCCATCCAGTAGAGGTGCCGCCAGCTGTAGTGGTCCACCATCCACCCGCCCAGCGTCGGCCCGCCCAGCGCGAAAATCCCCGCGGGGATGTTCAGCAGCCCGACCCACCGGCTGCGCTGCGCGGGCGGAAACATGTCGCCCAGCACTGAGTAACAGAGCGGCGCGATCGCGCCGTTGCCGACCCGGGCCAGCGTGCTCGCGGCGATCAGGAAGACGAACGTCGGGCTGATGGCGCACAGGACCGTCCCCACGAGGTAGATGACCATGGAGAGGAG
>CAZTHE010000025.1:36684-44404 GCA_964613495.1 uncultured Acidobacteriota bacterium
TTTGCGGTAGAAACCGTACTCGTTCACGGCCTGAACCATGGCGCGCAGGTTTTCCGGTCTGGGGTTTTCGGCGATCGCACCGGCCGACAGGATGTAGCCGCCCCCCTTGCCGCATTCTTCGATCAGCTTGCGGCAGTGGGCCTTCATATCCTCCGGCGTCCCGGTAACCACGAGCGATGAGGGGACATTTCCCTGGATGGCGCATTTGTCCCC
Organism: uncultured Acidobacteriota bacterium; assembly: GCA_964613495.1. Taxonomy (GTDB): domain Bacteria; phylum Acidobacteriota; class UBA6911; order UBA6911; family UBA6911; genus UBA6911. Next base: position 36,898 of record CAZTHE010000025.1, read on the forward strand.
GAGGATCCGCTTCGCCCGGGCCATGTCCGTCCGGTCGAAATACCAGCAGACCGCGCCCCTGGGGAATTCGTTCACCGTCTCCAGCCGGGTATTGTAGCCGCCCTCGGCGAACATGTTCTGGATCAGGCCCTCCCGGATGAAGGCGTCCATGACCTTCTTCAGCGAAGGCCAGTAGAAGGTCTCGAACTGCTTCTGCGACATCCACCCGTCGGCGCCCTTGTGCAGCGGGTACGTCACCATGAATATGTTCGCCGCGTTGGGCGCGGTCAGGACGGACCTGATGGTGAAGTCGGCCACGACGTCGAGCGCCTCCAGCAGCTTGTCCGGACGGCGGTACATGTCCTTCAGGATCGGCTGCGTCCCGCGCAGCGTGTCGCCGAGCGTGTCGAATGGAGCCTTGCAGAATGCGCCGAAGACCGCCGGATACCCGTTGGCCGCGCCCGACGGCCCGAGATCGGCCATCGCCTTCATCAGCTTCCGGTATTCCTTTCCGACGTCCATCAGCCCCTGCAGCATGTCCTGCATCTCCTGGCCGGCCAGCGGCATCAGCTGCACCAGGTTCACGATTTCAACCATGTCGGTCATCGGACGGAGCATCTGCAGCGGCCCCAGCGCTCCGAAGACGCGCGGGAGATAGGTGCGGAACCAGTAATCGGAAGGATCCAGGATCAGCGCGTCGTACTCGTCCTGCTTCATGTATTCGGCTTCCATGAACTGGTACGAGCCGACGTTCTCGCCCAGCCTGTGGCCCGGCCAGGAATATAGCCTGTAGTCCAGCAGGTCCAGGACTTTTCCCGGCGTGAGCATCATGGGATTGGCCCAGTATTCCAGTTCTTCCGAAAGCTCCTCGTTGAATTTCCTGCACGCGGCGACGGCCTTGCCGTAATCGTACATGGCGGTGCGGAGGTTGATGCCGTAGTTGGTGTAGGGCAGGTTGCCGACGGGGAGGTTCAGCGGGACCCGGTCCGGCTCCTGCACGTTGTAGACATCCACCAGCCGCTGTGCGCGGATCCGGTAATCGCTCTCCGCCTTTTTGCTCACGAAGGCGAGCCCCGGGGGGTTCAGAAAATTGTCCAGCCGCCGCTGGCGCTTCTGCTCCGGAGCGAGCTGCGCCCAGTCGGCGGCCTGCGGCCCGGCCAGGTTCCCGATGCTTCCGAATATTGTTCCCATACGATCTTCTCCAGTCTCGAAAAAAAAAGTCTGCAAACACGAAAAGGGCAGATTGCCGGCCTGGCGGACCCGCCGGAGCCTTCCCCGGAATCGCGGAGCCCCGCCATCGACGATCCGGCCGTCGCGCGGAACGGGCGGCCGGCGGGCGCTACCGGATGCAATACAGGTGATTCAGGGCGCGGATGAACATCCTGCCGCCCGACACCGCCGGGGAAGCCATGATGGATTCCCCGAGGGAGTTCTTTGCCAGCAGTTCGTATGCCGGCCCGGCCCGGATCACGAAGACGTCTCCGTCTTCGCTGGCGCAATAGAGCTTCCCGTCGACCGCTACGGGCGACGCGGAGAACTGCGCCCCCACATCGATCCGCTGCCTTCCATACACTTCCCTGCCCGTTTTCGCCTCGTAACAGGCGAGGAATCCCTGGTCGAGCAGAACGTACACGTAATCGCCATAGGCGATGGGGGAAGGGATGTACGGCGCGGCGGCCGGCTGCCGCCAGACGACCGCCTCCGACCGCGTTTCGCCGTCCTTCAGCGTGATATCCCCGTTCACGCCGGGGCGGAAGGCGGTCACCGGCCGCACCGGCTCCGGGATGAATCCGGAGGACACGATGATCAGCCCGTGAACGGACGTCGGGGTCGGCGTCGTGATCGTGGTCGCGGGCCCACGGCACTCCCACAAAAGCCTGCCGGTGGCGGGATCGTAGCTGCGCACGGCGCGCGTCGCATTGACGATGAGTTCGGGCCGCGAGCCTCCCGTGTAGAGGTACGGGGTGCTCCAGGAAGACAGCTCTTCGCGGTCGACCTTCCATGCGGTCTTGCCCGTCCTCCTGTCCAGTGCGATGAGGAAAGATTCCCCCGTCTCCTGGTCGCACGTCTGAATGACGAAATCCCCGTACAGCACCGGGGAACTGCCGAGGCCCCATTCGTTGCGCATCCGGAACCGGCCGAGATCGCGTTTCCAGATCTGCGCGCCCCGGAAGTCGTAGCAGAACATTCCCTGGTCGCCGAAAAACGCGTACACGTAAGTGCCGTCGGTCACCGGAGTCTGCGAGGCGTAGCTGTTTTTCGTGTGGCGCCCGTTGACGGGTTTCTGCCGTGCCGCCGTCCGCTCCCAGAGGAGCTTTCCGGTATCGCGGTCATAGCAGAAGACCTTCCAGGAGACCTCCGAGGCGTCGGGCTTGCGGTCCACCCGCGGGAATCCCTTCTGCCAGTCGGCTTCCGCAGGATCGGCGTTGACGGCGGTCGTGAGAAAGATCCGGTCCCCGCAGACGACGGGCGAGGAATGCCCGAGTCCCGGGACCTCGACTTTGTATTGGATGTTTTTGGCCGGATCCCACCGCACCGGGATTCCCTTTTCGCCCGAGATGCCCAGGGCCCCCGGCCCGCGCCACCCGGGCCAGTTTTCGGCGCTCGCCAGGGACAGCGATGCCGCGAAGACGATCACCAGGATTGCTTTTCGCATGGAGAAACCTCCTTACCGCGCTGTGGGCATAGGATAAGGCGGAGTCCCCGTTTTTCAAAATGAAGAATTGGGATGAGCCCCGGAAAAATGCCCCCTGCATGCGTGTTTTGCCATACCCCGATGGTGCCGCGGGGCCCCGGGGCGCCGTGCGTGCAAATTCGCGTCATTCGTGGCTGTTGCTTTGCCGGCGCTTTCTGTTAAAATCCCGGCCTCCGATGACTACGACGAAACGCCATAATTACGACGAAGACAAGATCAAGTCGCTCTCTTCGCTCGAGCACATCCGCAAGCGCACCGGAATGTACATCGGCCGTGTCGGCGACGGCTCCGACTACGACGACGGCATCTACATCCTGCTCAAGGAGATCGTCGACAACGCCGTGGACGAGCACATCATGGGCTACGGCGACCGGATCGACATCACCCTGGAAGGCGCCGAGATGGCGGTCCGCGACTACGGGCGCGGCATCCCGCTCGGCAAGGTCGTGGAATGCGTCTCCCGGATCAATACGGGCGCCAAATACAGCGACGAGGTCTTCCAGTTCAGCGTCGGATTGAACGGGATCGGCACGAAGGCCGTCAACGCCCTCTCGCGCCGGTTCACGGTCCGGAGTTTCCGCGGAGGCGAATTTGCAGGAGCGGCGTTCGAACGCGGCCGCCTCACGGGGGAGCCGAAAGGAAAAGCCCCGGGCGAACCCGACGGCACCTGGGTTTGTTTCGAACCAGACCCGGAAATATTCGGCGCCGTCTCCTTCTCCCCCGAGCACGTCGAGCGGCGCCTGCAGTTGTACGCCTTCCTCAATGCGGGGCTGCGCGTCGTTTACAACGGCCGCGTGTTCCTCTCGCGCAACGGGCTGCTCGACCTGCTGCGGGAAGAGGCCGGCGACGAGGCGCTGTACCCTCCCCTGCACCACCAGTCCAGAACCCTCGAGTTCACCCTCACCCACACGCAGCGGTTCGAGGAGACGTTCCTGTCCTTCGTCAACGGCCAGTACACGGCCGACGGGGGCACGCACCTGAGCGCCTTCCGCGAAGGGCTCGTCAAGGGGTTCAACGAATACTCGAAAACGAAGTTCGAAGGCGACGACATCCGCGAGGGCATGGCGGGGGCCATCGCCATCCGCCTGCAGGAGCCCGTCTTCGAATCGCAGACGAAAAACAAGCTCGGCAACAGCGAACTGCGGGGCGAACTGGTCGCCAGGGTTCGCGAGATCGTCGTGGACCTCCTGCACCGCAATCCCAAGGCGGCCGAGACCGCGCTGGTCAAGATCGAGGAGACGGTCAAGCTCCGCAAGGAGCTGCAGTCGATCAAGAAAATGGCCCGCGAACGGGCGCGATCGGTTTCCATCCGGGTGCCGCAGCTCAAGGACTGCAAGACGCACTACAACAAGCGCAACGGGCACGGCGCCGACTCCATGATCTTCATCACCGAGGGCCAGTCCGCCGCCGGGTCTCTCGTCAGCTGCCGCGACGTCAACACGCAGGCCATCTTCACGATGCGCGGCAAGCCTCTGAACGTGTGCGACCTGCAGCGCGACGTCATGTACAAAAACGAGGAGCTGTACAACCTGATGCGCAGCCTCGACATCGAGGACTCGCCCGAGCGGCTGCGCTACCGCAGGATCATCCTCGCGACCGACGCCGACGTGGACGGCCTGCACATCCGCAACCTGCTGCTCACTTTCTTCCTCCGCTTCTTCGAACCGATCGTGCACGAGGGTTTCGTGCATATCCTCGAAACGCCCCTGTTCCGCGTGCGCAACGCAAAAAGAACGGACTACTGCTATTCCGAAAGCGAACGCGACGCCGCCGTCAAGGAGATCCGCGGCGCCGAGGTGACGCGATTCAAGGGCCTCGGGGAAATTTCCCCGGCGGAGTTCAAGCGGTTTATCGGGCCCGAGATGCGGCTGACGCCCGTGCACCTGGCGAACCGGCACGGCGTCCCCGCGATCCTCGGCTTCTACATGGGGCGCAACACACCCGAGCGCCGGCAGTACATCATGAACCATCTTGTCGTGGATGCGGAACAATGACCGACGGACAGAAGGAACTGCCCCTTTTCGGCGACGCTCAGCCGTCTCCCGACGAATCCGCGGAAGCGGCGCGGGAAATCCGTCCCGCGGGCGGATTGCAGGCGACGGGCGACGGTCCGCTCAAGCGGCTCATGGACGAAAATTTCCTGCAGTACGCCGCCTACGTCATCCGCGACCGGGCGATTCCCGACCTCGACGACGGGCTGAAACCCGTGCAGCGGCGCATCCTGTTCTCCCTGCATCAGAACGACGACGGCAAGTTCATCAAGGTCGCCAACATCGTCGGCTACTGCATGCAGTTCCACCCGCACGGCGACGCCTCCATCGGCGAGGCGCTGGTCTCCCTGGCCAACCGCCAGTACCTCATCGAGCGGCAGGGCAACTTCGGCAACCTGCTCACGGGGGACCCCGCGGCCGCCGGCCGCTACATCGAGTGCCGCCTGACGGACCTCGCGCGCAACGAGATCTTCAACGACGACCTGACGGACTTCGTCCCGACCTACGACGGCCGGAAAATGGAACCCGTCACGCTCCCGGCCAAGATCCCGCTGCTGCTGATGCTGGGAGCGGAAGGGATCGCGGTCGGGATCTCCACGCGCATCCTGCCGCACAACTTCATCGAACTGCTCGAGGCCCAGATCGCCATCCTGAACAAGAAGCCGTTCAGCGTCCTGCCCGACTTTCCGCAGGGGGGGCTGATGGACGCGCGGGCCTACGACGAGGGACGCGGCCACGTGCTGCTCCGCGCCCGGATCGAAAGGAAGGACGAACGCACGCTGGTGATCCGCGAAATCCCGGCGGGGACGACCACGGACACCCTGACGGCATCGATCGAGGACGCGGCCCGCAAGGGCAAGCTCAAGATCAAAAGCATCAACGACTTCACCGCGGAGCACGCGGAGATCGAGATCCAGTTCCCTCCGGAACAGGATCTCGACCGCGCGACCGAGGCGCTCTACGCCTTCACCCAATGCCAGGTGCAGATCCCCAGCCGCATCGTCGTGATTCGCGAGAACAAGCCCGTCGAAATCGACGTCCCGGGCATCCTCCGCTACACAACCTCACGGCTGGTGCGCATCCTTCGCCGCGAGCTGCAGAGAAGAAACCGGCGCCTCACCGAAGAGATGCACCACAAAACCCTCGTCCGCCTCTTCGTCGAGAACCGCATCTATAAAAAAATAGAATCCTGCGAGACCCCGGCGGCATCGCAACAGGCAGTCCTGGATGGGCTGCAGCCCTTCCGGGAAGAGCTGCAGCGCGACGTGACCCGCGACGACGTGGAAATGCTGCTGGGCATCCCCATCCGTCGCATCTCGCTCTTCGACCTCGAGAAAAACCGCAAGGAAATCGAGCGTCTGCAGGGGGAATTGAAGGAAGTGGAGGAGGAGCTCGCGGCCATCGTGCCGTATGCCATCCGGTATCTCAGGGGGCTGGTGCGCAAACACGCACCCGATTCCCCGAGACGGACGCAGATGGCGTCATTCGGGACGATCTCCGAACGCGACCTGACCGCCGACGAACTGACCATCCACTACGACCGCAAAAAGGGATACCTCGGCGGCAGAATCGACGGGGATCCTTTGCTGTCCTGCTCGCCGCTGGACCGGCTGCTGCTGATCTGGAAAGACGGACGCTGCAGGGTCATCGCTCCCCCGGAAAAGCTTTTCGTCGACACCACGCTGATCTATTGCGATATCCTCGACAGGGACCGCGTGTTCACGGCAGTCTACGAGCTGGATTTCTTCACGTATTACAAGAAGTTTACCGTCGGAGGATTGACCACAAACAGGGAAACACGATTCGCTCCGAAAGGGGCCAATGTCCGCTTTTTTTCCGGCGACGGCCCCTCGGTGCTTTTCGTGCGCTATGCGGCGGATCCGAGGATCAAGATACGGCAGCAGCGGTTTGCCGTGGATCGGCAGCCCGTCCGGACGCGCGACGCGAAGGGATCCGTCCTGACGGCGAACACGATCGAATATGTCGGCGCGGAAAAGGCCCCCGACTGGGATGACGCGTTGACGGGCCCGCCCGGCAAGTTCAGCGACGGATGACAGGAGCCGCGAATACGGGTTATTCCCGGGCGAGCGCCTTCATGCGGAGGTTGACGCCGGCCAGCAGCGCCGCGGTCACCGCGACTCCGGGGATGTAGAGGCCGAAATCCGTAATTTCCTGCAGCGCGATCGCGGTCAGCATCCCCAGGGTTCCCAGCCCGACGCCCCTGACGAGAGGGTCGCGGTCGTTCCGGAGGTTTTTCAGGGCGGTCCGCCACAGCGCCGCGAAGAACCAGAGCATGAGACCCAGGCCGGCGATGCCCGTCTCCGCCAGCACCTGGAGGTAATCGTTGTGCGCGTACCGCGCGGGCCGGTCCGGCTCGATGCTCTCGTACGCCGGGTAGGTCCACTGGAACGTGCCGAGACCCGTCCCGAACCACGACTGCGACCGGATCATTTTCAGGGCATCGCGCCAGAGGCCGATACGCATGAGGTCGGACTCGCGCTCCTCCGACAGGTCTTCGAAACGGACGAGGACCTCGTCGACTCCGACGTACACCGCGAGCCCCAGTATGGCGAATACGAGAATCAGCACGATCACGGCCGCACGCATCCTGGATTGCGCCGTTTTCGCCAGGATCGCCATCGCCGAGACCGAACAGAACATGGCGGCGATGCCCATGCGGGACATGGAAAAGACCAGCGCGACTCCCATCAGGGCGATCCACAAAACGATCCATGCGAGCGAGCCCGTGTGCGGCGAGCCCGCGATGAGCCGGAGGGAAGGCCTGTCGGTCCGCAGCAGCCGCAGCGACCGGTAGTACAGGTATCCGACACCCGAACAGATG
>CAZTHE010000026.1:0-21755 GCA_964613495.1 uncultured Acidobacteriota bacterium
TTGGTTATGCAATTCGGTTTACTTCCGAAAGATCAGAATCCGCCGCCGGGCATTCCACCGCCGACGCTGCGCTTCAGCTTGAGTTCATCGCCCGAAAGCGTTCCCGTCCACGATATTTTCATTTCCTGGCCGCCAACCTGACGCATATAGTCGAAGGAAATCGCGTTTCCTTCCAGCTTGCCGTCCTTAAACTCGATCACTCCGGGGAATTGAGTGTTTTCGATTGTGCCCGACAATTTCGATCCGTCTACCTTGATCTCCAGCTTGACGTCGTTGTCGCCTTCCTTGGCGAGCCACTTTCCGGCAACCCCCGTCGCCGGTACATCGCTTTTCACTCTTTGGGCGGTCAATTCGACATTAGCGCCGCCGCCAAAGCCCTGGCCGCCCTGAGCCAACGCTTGATAGGGGGTTGTACAGGCCAAAGCCGCGACTGCCAACAGGGAAATAAGCAGCATTCCGTTTTTCACAGTTATTCTATCCTCCGATTAACTCATCAGTTTACATTTGTTGCACAATTAATCGCATTATAGCCCAACATATACGCACGTTTACTGCCTTATAAAGCAAATTCTTGCCTGCAAAGGATTCTCTGAGACGAAGACGGGCTGCAGGCTGCGAATCGTACATTTTGGTTTCCCAAACTGAACTCTGTAACCTGCAACCCGTCTTGAAGCAGGGGGCTGCGTGGAGCGGCCGGGAAAGCAGATACCTGCGCCGCTATTTCGGTATCGGATAAACCTTTTCCTCCGATTCCCAGCCGGATTTGATGCCGTAGGGCAAGGTCGCGCCCGGTGCTTCTATTTCATAGATTCTGCCATTCCTGATTTTGAAGATGTGCATCGCAGGCATGTTGAAATACCACTGTGTCGCGTTGCTCGTTCCCGGAGGAGCATCTTTGGGCAGGCGTTTGGTGCGGTCGTGCCGGAACATTGAAAACCCTATCGACAGGCCTTTCTCCACATCGGCGACCACGATGCGCGGCTTGATTTCGGTGATATACGAGAACACGCCGGCGCTCAGCTGTCCTTCACAGTCGGTCGGGGCATTCCCTCCGAATCCGGTCATGCCGCCGGGGGCCGCCTTTCGCGGGGGGCCGCCCGCCGACACGCTGCCGTTCTCGCGGCGTTCGCATTCCTTGGCAAACGGCGCGCGCGTGCCGTCTTCCGAGGTCAGTGCATCGTAATAGGCGTAGCCGATCCTGATCAGATCTTCCCGTTTCATCCGTTCGGCCTTCGGTATATCCTCGCCAAAACCGGGCCGGGCCTTTTGCAGCGTTTCCATTGAGCTGAACGGCTTTGAACTCATCCCGCTGCGAACCACCAAATGCTCGGCTTCAATGATCTTGCCGTCCTTATTGAGCCTGATGCGCGCCCCCAGCAGGACGTCTTTATCTTTTTCTTTCATGACCACGAGGCCGGCGGCCGCCTGCGCCTCGGGATCGGCGCCATAGATCTGAAACTCCGTCGGGCCCGAAGATGCGTTCTCCCACATGCCTTTTCCAACTTCCAGGACATCTACCGTCTTGTCGCTGTTTTCGGTGAACTTGACTCGTTTATCGAACGGCAGACCCGCGGGATCATGCCTGGGAAGCGCATTGACATACTTCTGCATGAGATCGACCAGGCATTGATGGTCGCACTGCCTGGCGGCCATGGCGGGATTCACCGTCCCCGGCACGGCGAGCGAAATGGCAATCGCAAACGCAATTGGCAATAGTCTGTATTTCATTACAGTCCCCTTTCCTCGTAGGCCAAAAAACGGTTGAGATGAAAATCCTGATGCGCGCATTGTAGAACTTCCCGGCGGGAATGGCATCCGAAAATAATGGGGGGGCAAAGCCGCCTGCGAGACTCGCGCCACACCCCGACGCATACGATGAGCTTGCGATTCCGGCCGTAAAGAGATGGAGATTCAGCCCATTCCTCCTGAAGGGCGTCCCCGCCGCTATCGAGATGACGGCGACAGTCCATTTTGCTTTGAAGTAAAATCCCGGGATCTCACCCGAATGCAGATTCCCGATGTCGTATTCCCAGACGATCCTCAATACTCAATCATCTGGTCGGCACCGTGGATTCCGGGGGTAGTCCGGGGTCGGTCGAGGCTGGCCTGATCGCATCCGTGCACAGGTTTTTCGACGGCAAAGTGCTTGTGGGCCGGGATCAGAGGCGCCTCTGATCCCGGCCGCTATTCGCGCGTATTCCCGCTTGAGCCGGAACTCAGCAGCAGGCGGGCCACCAGGCGTTAGCCTCCTGGAGGTGCGTATGGGAACTCCACGTCTTCCTTTGGAGGAGTTACAATCGACCCTTCCGCTATCCACTCATAGCCCAGATATGAATTCCGCTGCAGCAACTCCCTTCGAAAATCGTCATAGCTTTTCTCAAGGGTTTGATAAAACTTTGCGCTTTCCAATGCAATGGCGCCGAAATTCCCTGCCGCTGTGGCAAAACTGGCATCCTCCTCGGTAAATTGGCGCGGCTCGTAAGAATAAACCCGCATAACACCGATCACTTCATCCCTCAACTTCATCGGGACGCTCAGGATGGATGCTATCCCCTCCGTCGCGACCTGCTTCCTGAATTGCACCCTTTCATCCGTGGCCGCGTCCAACACTGCCACTACCTTGCCTTCCAGGGACTCGGACATGCTCTTGTCGGCCAAGGCGGGTCCGATTCGGGCATACCAGTCGCTCAACCCATAGGCGACAATGCGAAAGAGCTGCTTCTTATCAGGAGTAAGCAACAACAATGAACAGCCTTTCGCATCCATTGCCGTTGCGACATTTTCAACAATGGAATGGAGAATTTCTTCAGAAGAACGAGCGGAGTTCAACGTTGCAGCCAATTGATACAGACTTTGGAAATAGGCTTTTTCGACTTTCTCCATGATTGACCTCCTATCCTCTTAAAAACCATTATACTCCGCTGATTTGAGGGCAGACAATTATCCGTCATGACCAGGATGCCGAGCCGGACGGCTGTTCAGTCGCCGTGCGTTTAAACGCCGGCCAAATCACCGGCTGCGCCCGGGAAAAAGGCCCGGCGGGGATTGGATGCCCATCCATTTGCCTTTCAAAGTGCAGCTGAAAACCGGCAGTTCTCCATACCGGCAGATCATTTGCGCCGCGGGAAAAAGAGTCGTTTGCGGACAGCTCAATCCTGGCGACCCGTTTCCATCCGTGCGGGCGCTGAGCCAGGCGCTCAAAATCAGCCCGAATACGGCTCATAAGGCCGTGGCGGAACTGATTCGACGCGGGCTGTTCGAAGTTCGTCCGGGAGTCGGAACCACGGTATGCGCGGCGCCGCGCGCGCCGGCCCGCCAACGCAGCGCTCTGCTGAAAGACGAGCTGGAACGGCTGGTTGTGGAAGCCAAACGATTATCGCTGGATTTCGATGCACTGATCGATGCCGTCAGGGAGCATTGGGGGAATCTCTCGGCGGGCGGGGAAAACCTGCCGGCGGAAGATGTCACGCGAGAGGAGAAGTGACCATGCGTTCGGCAATCATGCAAAAATGAGCAAACTGTTCTGACAATTCCTGTCGTTACCGAATAATCCTCGCCTGCCGTATCCCCTAAACCATATCCTGGGCATACGCAGCTTCTTAGGTAATGGAGGATGGGCCTCGATGTTGGCAACCGGCGGTCCGGACCTTTTCCTCTTCCCGCATCAGCCCTGGATTTGCGAACCTGTCAGCGTGGCTTCGGGTTCCAAGGCCATTTGGGGGACATGTTCCGAGAAAATCAGGTTTGCCTCTGTCGCCGCAACGACCCTCTCTACGCTCAAGCCCGGGGCTATCTCCCTGAGAAGCAAGCCTTCCTCCGTCGGTTCGATAACGGCCATTTCTGTCACGATCAGGCTGACCCGCCGCACGGAGGTCAAAGGCAGGGTGCATCGCTTCAATATTTTCGGTCTGCCCTTCGCTATGTGGGACATGGCGACGATGACCCGTTTGGCGCCGGTCACAAGATCCATGGCGCCGCCCATTCCCGGCAACATCTTGCCCGGCACCGTCCAATTCGCCAGATGTCCCCGTTCATCCACCTCCAGGCCGCCGAGAATGGTTAAGTCGAGATGCCCGCCTCGGATCAGGCCGAACGAGAGGCAACTGTCAATACTGGCGGCTCCGGGAATGGCACCCACAAAACCGCCACCGGCGTCGGTGAGCGAGGGATCTTCCATTCCGGCGCCAGGCACCGGAACCATGCCGATGATTCCGTTTTCCGATTGAAAATGGACCTCGATCCCGGGCGGCAGATACCTGGGAACCAACGTGGGCAGGCCGATACCGAGATTTACCAGGCTCCCGTCCTTCAATTCGCGGGCTACCCGCTTCGCAATCAGGACCTTATCGTCCATGGGTTCCGGCCCTCCCTATGATGTGGTGAATGCAAACGAAGGGGGTCGCCACCGCATCTGGAGGTATGCTTCCGGTCGGGACGATGTGCTCCGGTTCTGCAATGACGACCCGGCCGGCTGTGGCCATGACCATGTTGAAATTGCGCGCAGTCAGGGAGTATTCCAGGTTACCCCGATAATCCGAGCGATGAGCCGCGATCAGCGCATAATCGGCGGTCAAAGGCTTCTCGAGCAAGTATCGTTTCCCATCTACCTCGATTACGGGTTTTCCTTCGGCCACGGTGGTTCCGATCCCGGTCGGGGTAAGGACGCCGCCGAGCCCGAAGCCCCCGGCGCGAATCCGCTCCGCGAGCGTGCCCTGCGGGCACAGCTCCGCCTCCATTTCTCCGGCGATTACCTGCCGCTGAGTTTCCGGATTCAACCCGATATGAGACGCCACAAGTTTGCGAATTCGTTTGGCAGTCACCAGCTGCCCGATGCCAAAACCGGGCGTGCCTGTATCGTTGGCAATGGCGGTGAGGTCCTTCCGGCCCTGCCGGACCATTTCGGCGATTATGCGGTGCGGCGATCCGACACCCATAAATCCTCCGATCAGGACAGAGGCCCCGTCCGGGATCCTCTCGACAGCCTCGGTACAGGTTATGAACTTATTCATCCCGCCGCACCTCTCTAAAAGCCGACCGCTCCCGCCCCTTTCAGCCCCAAAATCTGCCGCATGTCCTCCGGAGCCGCAATTTCCCGGTCGAACTCGCGCGCCAGGCGCACAACCTTTTCAACAAGCTGGGCGTTCGTGCAAAGCTTGCCCCTGCCGATGAAAATATTGTCTTCGAGGCCTACCCGAACGTGCCCGCCCATCATAATGGCCATGGCGGCCAGGTTGATCTCGGCGGGATAACCGACGCCTATGACCGACCAGCGGTAGTTTTCGCTTCCGAACAACCGGTCGGCCGTTTGCTTCATCACGACCAGATCCTCGACTGTGGCGGCCAGGCCGCCCAGCACTCCCAAAACGAACTGAATCCAGAAGGGAGGTTTCACGATGCCGCTCTTCATCATGAACCGCAGATTGTACAGGTGCCCCACATCATAGGCTTCGAACTCGGGCCGCACGCGATCGCGTCTGCAATGAGGTGCTCCGGCGTAAACGGCAAGTGAGGCGTCTGGGTCGGGATGGTGATCGCGCCCGTTAGTGCTGCGGTGATGATCAGCTTGTCGGCCATGGTTGCTCCTCCTATCAAGGCAATTTGCCTGTGTGTCGAAACATCTTCCCGGATGGACGTCGAAGCCGTAACGCTACTTTGCGCGCTTCGCTACGAACTCTTCCGTTCCGTAGCTGCCCACCTGCCGGGAACCCTGGATCTCATCGCCCGAAACCTTGCCCTTGTACTCACTCCTGAGTTCCCGGCCTTGAACCTTCAGCGTTTCGACAAACGATATCTCGCCGCCCTTCACCGTTCCTTCTGTTATGGCGGATTCGCTGGACCCGCCTTCCATGGACATGATGGCCTTTCCCGCGAGCATGCTTGTGATCATCACATATAAATAGGCGAGTAGATCCGGCGAAAGGCGGTGAGTCAATGGAATCGGGCGTTGATTTGAATTATGTCCGAAACATGTTCAGCCTGGCGGACAAAGTGGCAATCGTGACCGGCGGCGCGGGCGCCTTGGGACAGGCAATTGCACAAGGCCTGGCGATATATGGCGCGAATGTCGTGGTAACCGGCCGCACGTTGAAGACGCTGGAACCGGTTGTAGAGGACATCGAGGCTGCCGGCCGAAAAGCCCTGGCCCTGAGCTGCGACGTTGCCGTTGAAAAAGATGTTGAGGCCCTGGTGCGGGAAACGCTGAAGGCATTCGGCACCGTGGATATATTGGTCACGGTGGCCGGAATTGCGAAGAGATTTCCCGCTGAGGAATTTCCCATCGATGAGTGGCAGCAGGTAATGGACATCAATGTCCGGGGGACATTCCTCTGCTGCAAGCATGCGGGGAAGATTTTCAAGGAAAAGAAGAAAGGGAAGATCATCACGATCTCGTCCGTACGTGCCTTCGCGGGACACCCGGGCGGGTATGCCGCCTATGGCACCAGCAAGGGTGCCGTGAACCTTCTGACCAGGCAGCTGGCGACCGAATGGGCAAAGTACGGCATCAATGTCAACTCAGTTGCTCCCTGCATCTTCTGGACACCGCTGACGCAGGAAGTCCTGGAGAACGAGCAGTTGTACAAAGTCTTCATGTCCAGGATTCCCATGGGAAGGGCTGCGCTGACTCAGGATTCCGTGGGTGCGGCCGTTTATCTTGCTTCCCCGGCTTCGGATTTCGTGACCGGACAAATCCTTTATGTGGACGGCGGCACGGTCGCCGGGTAAAACAAAAATTGGAGACCATCCTATGAGCAACAACATGAAATTAGTGGATCTCAGCCACCCTTTTGGCCCCGGAGTCCCCCTGTGGCCGTACTTCGAGGATATCAAGGTTGAGAGAATGCATTATCACGCCAAATCCGGCGTCCTCTCACAGAAGATAACAGCCGTGATGCACTGTTCGACGCATGCCGACTCACCGGGGCACGTCGTCGAGGGCCTCGGATACACCCATGAATTGCCGCTGGATCTGTACTACGGGACGGGTGTGGTCGTGGACATCCCAAAGAAAAGATGGGAATTGATCACGGCCGCGGATCTGGAAAAGGCGACGCCCAGGATCGAAAAGGGCGATATCGTGATCGTCCACACGGGCTGGAATAAATATTGGGGAGACAATAGGGAGTACTTCTGCTACTCCCCCGGTCTCGGGCGCGAGGCGGGTGAATGGTTTGTCGCCAAGGGGGTAAAAGCGGTAGGCGTAGATCAGCAGGCCCTGGATCACCCCCTGCATACCGCTATCGGACCGCACGGTCCCGGCCCCATCATGCCGGCACTCAGTGAGGAATACAAACAGCTGACGGGACGCGACGTGCTGGCGGATTTCCCTGAATGGGAACCGTGTCACAACCTTCTCCTTAGAAATGGGATTATGGGATGGGAAAACGTGGGTGGTGACATCGCAATGGTTGTCGGAAAGCGGGTCACCATCATGGGACTCCCGCTGCGATGGTATATGGGAGACGGATCCATCGTCAGGATGGCGGCCTTGATTGACGAGAAGGACATCAATCCCGTACCGCCGAGAGTCTATAAATACGGCGTGGTATAGCGGAGGAGGCGCTGGAAAATATGGAAATAATTGCGGTGATTGGCGCCGGGCTGATGGGGCATGGCATCGCGCAGGTTTTTGCCGTGACGGGGCACGAGGTCGCAATCCACGATCCTTTCCCGGAAGCGTTGGCCCGGGTTCCCGAGCGGGTGCGCGCAAACCTGCACGGCCTTGGCCTGGACGAATCGAGTGTCGGGAAAATATCCCTGCACGGCACCCTCGACGCTGCGGTTGAAAAGGCCGATATTGCCTTCGAGGCAGCGCCCGAGAACCTCGCGTTGAAGCAGGACATTTTCGCGAAATTGTCGGCCTCGACACACGCCGGCTGTATCCTGGCCAGCAATACCTCGGTCCTGCCGATCGGGGAGATTGCCGCCCAGGCCGGTGACCCGGGGCGCATCCTGGGCACGCACTGGTGGAATCCTCCCTATTTGATCCCGTTGGTCGAAGTCATTCAGGCGCCTCGCACGGATCCGGTCTACATAGAAAAGGCGATCCACCTGCTGAAGCGAGCGGGAAAGATGGCCGTCCATGTCAAACGCGATGTGCCCGGCTTTGTCGGGAACCGTTTGCAGCACGCGCTCTGGAGAGAAGCCATTTCGATCGTAGAGGCCGGAATTTGTGATGCCGAAACGGTGGACCTCGTGGTTAAAAACAGCTTCGGGATGCGGCTGCCTGTGTTGGGGCCGTTGGAGAACGCGGATCTTGTGGGGCTGGACCTGACTCTCGCGATTCACAACGTGATTCTTCGCCAGATTGAAGCATCCCCTGAACCGAGCCCCCTGCTGGCACGCTACACAAGCGAACAACGCCTCGGGATGAAGACGGGCAAAGGATTTTACGAGTGGACGCCCGAGGCAGCACAGGGCGTCCGTGATCGCCTGACGCGGCACCTGCGGAGTGCGATACAAAGGGAGGGCAAGGGTTAGCGATGAAGCGTTTGAAAAACAGGCCGAATGCTCCGAACCGGAGCGGGATCCAGGTTATCGCTCGCGCCGCGGAAATATTGCGGGCCCTCGAAGGAAGCGACGGGATGAGTCTCGGCCAGCTTGCCGGACGAGTCGGCTTGCCCAAGTCCACGGTGCAACGGATCGTCGCCGCACTTGATTTCGAGAACTTCGTGGTTTCGGTATTCCCTGACAAGCGCCTTCGGCTCGGCCCGGGATTGGTCAGGATCGCCCATTCCATCCGTTTTCCGATCGCCGAGACTGCCCGTCCCTATCTTCGGGAGCTTTCCGCGAAAACGGGAGAAACCGTCGACCTCGCAGTACTGGATGGAGATAAGGCGGTTTTTGTGGATCAAATCCCGGGGACACACCGGCTCCGCGCCGTATCCGCCATCGGAGTCTCATTTCCGCTTCATTGCACCGCAAACGGCAAAGCGATGCTGGCATCACTCGATGAAGCGTCCCTGGGCCGGATGCGAAAACGCATGCGCCTGTCCGCCTATACCGGGAACTCCATTGAACTCGCCGCATCCTCCTCCGCTTCGACGACACGGCGGGGCAAACGTTTGGAAAGCAACGGGGCTTTGCCTTATCCGCGGCGGTGATGGGTTCCCTCTTAGGAAACTCTCCACAGAGCTCTGTACCCGCACTCCCGATTTAACATTCACCCCTTCATGACACGATGTACATCCCGCCATTGCCATATTTGTACATCTGAACGGTTTTGGGATTCCTTTCCACCGTATACAACATGGGAGCGTATGGCCTTTTGCCTGTCTACCGTTTCCATACGGTCTTTAAAGAGGATCAGGTGCTTAAAATAATCTTTGTTTACAGTTGCGCCGGATTTTATTTCCACGGCCGAAAGGTTCCGGCTTTGTTCGATAATGAGATCGATTTCCGGGCCTCTGGCTTCCCGATAATGAAACATTTGCGGCTGCCGGCCATTATTGGCATTCACCTTGTAAAGCTCGGAGACCGCCCAACTCTCAAGAACGGCACCTCTCAGGGGATGCAGACGAAGCTGCTCCGGCTCCCTGATCCCGAGCAGGTAGCACAACAGTCCGCTGTCAAAAAAGTGCAGTTTGGGGGCTTTGACAAGCTGTTTTCGTATGTTGACATGCCAGGCGGGAAGCCTGTGGATTATGTAGCTTGTTTCCATAACTGACAACCATGCACGTGCAGTGTTGTGGGATATTCCCGCATCGCTCCCCAATCTTGAAAGGTTGATCTCCTGGGCAGTGCGCCCGGCACACAATTTTAAGAACCCTGTAAAGGCTTGCAGGTCTCCGACATTTAATGCCTGGCGGACATCCCGTTGAATATAGGTTGTTGTATAATCTGCAAACCATTGATGAGCGGGAATACCTCTGTCATATATTCTTGGATAGGATCCCTGCCAGAGCAAATCCAGTAATTCTGCAGGCGCGTTTGGGAAACGCTCCAGTTCATCAAGGTCCGGGGGTAACAGCACCAGGATACCGCAACGCCCTGCAAGGGATTGTGAGATTGACTGAGACAGGGCAAAATGCTGTGATCCGGTAAGAATAAATCGGCCGGGATCAGGGCGTGCATCTATTTCACTTTGCAGATAGGTAAGTAATTCGGGCGTGTGCTGGATTTCATCTAAAATTACACCTTCACTGTACTCGGAAAGGAAACCACGCGGATCGGTGATAGCATAATCGCGGGTATCCATGGCCTCCAGAGAGACATATCGCAATTCAGGGAAAGCGGATTGGCAAAGAGTGGTCTTACCGGATTGACGTGGGCCGGTGACTACAACAGCAGGATAGTAATCCGACAGCTCATGAAGCTTTCTTTCCAGAGTTCGCGTTATCATGGAAAAAACCTAGAATATAATGCATATTTTGTCAATGGGAATTACATTTTATGTATTTGCGGGGCCTCCACTCAATAAATCCGGACTGAAGCTTGATTCCCGTAAGCCGTCTCGCAACGTCTGCTACAGCGGCGATCTCATGGCGTGAGCATCGTCGCTAAATGGTTTAACCCATTCGACAACCAGGGGGATTTATATCTCCGCATCGGGGCACCGGTGACCGGGCGCGCGGACATGCGCGCACGCCGCCGAAATGAATCCGGGGATGGATGGCTGATATCGCAAGCGTGCAGTGTGGGGTCTGAATAAATTAATGGTTGTTCTGCCAGCTGTATTTCCTATCTGATGCCCGTTCCTGTCGCCATTTTGAGAGCGTGGTGACTGAATTTGGCGCACAAGGGTTTGAGCTTCATGCTGTCTTGCCGGCCTGGGTCACCGGCCCTATCCTTGCTGAACAGCGTTTGTCCCGATGCGAAGGCACGCGGCTATTTTCGAGGCGCGCACTTGCGCGCCTCGTTCCGGCTTCGAATCAACGCTTATCGCGTACTTATCACCCGCGGCAGAGGCGCCACAGTTGTTTTTGCGACTCCAATCCCGGAATTAGATGAAACTGCTTCTCTGGTTATGCAATTCGGTTTACTTCCGAAGGATAAGAATCCGCCGCCGGGCATTCCACCGCCGACACTTGATAGGCGGTTGTACAGGCCAAAGCCGCGACTGCCAACAGGGAAATAAGCAACATTCCGTTTTTCACAGTTGTAATATCCTCCGATTAACTCATCAGTCTGCATTTGTTGCACGATGAATCACATTATTGTCCAACAGATACACGCGTTTACTGCTTTATAAAGCAAATTCTTGCCTGCAAAGGATTGTTTGAGACGAAGACGGGCAGCAGGCTGCAGGCCGTGATTCGCACATTTTAGTTTCTTAAATTAAAAATTGAATGGGGCCATCATCAACTGGGTTTCGCCAGGCGCGGGAGATGTTCCCAGAAGATCAGCCGGAAATTCCCATCGATCCGTGCAATGAGGACGTGGACCCCGCGGATGGCTAAGATCTGGACGCCTTCCGGATCCTGAACAAGAGCCTGCTGAAGCTGCTTACAGGCGGCATAGCCCGGGGCTTTGGTCATCTGTTCCCGGGTCTTCGCGTCCACGGGCGTGAAGCCGCCCAAATGGCGATCGATGAGCGCCTGGAGACCGGCCCGGCTGAATGCGAAGTCTCCGTTGGAGGGATATGCTTCGGTGCGGATATTCTCCAAGGCTGCCGGGGTGCTCTCTTCCCCCCTGTAACTTAATCCGACCATGAGACGGCCGATTTCGTCGTAACGTCCCTCATCGGCATATGTCCTGATCGATTCAAACAGATGCTTTGGCGTAGGGGTGGACGGGCCTTCGCCCTGCGAACAGGAGACGAGGGCCGCCCCGCACAAGGCCGCCAGGTAGACGAGCTTAAAGGTTTTTGGAAAAACAAATCGCCTCGCGGCGCATCCTCCGGTTTGTGTCGAATGCATTCTTCTTCGCATCATGATGTTTTTCCCCATTTTGCCGGTCCTTAGACTTATTTCCAGTTATTAGCGAGCCGGGGCTATGATCTCGTCTGACTGTCGGCCCGCGGCACCGGGTCCAGGTAATTTCTCATACAATGGCGAATATGGTCGGCATTTATTCCGAGATGGGACAGCACTCGAAAGCCGATTCCTTCCCCTTCCAACGCGATCGCGAGCAACAGGTGGTCTGTGCCGAAATCGCTTTTCCCTCCGGAAGCCGCTTCCCCGGAAGCCAATTGCAGAACTCTAATCAATCGGGGCGAGGAGGGACGGTCTCCTGATGAAGTTTTTTCGGCAGGAGGATCGAGTCTTACCACTTCGCTGCGTATCTTCCGGTAATCAATGCCGATCTTCTGAAGAATAGCGGCGCATGGGCCGGCATTCCCCCGGGATAGTCCCAGAAGAAGATGTCCTGTCCCGACATATGTATGACAGAGATTGTGCGCCTCTTCACCCGCCATGAGGAGTGCCTGTTTCGCATATTCATCAAAGGATGCATCCATTTATGGCTCCGAACAGTCCGCTTTAAATGCTGCCTGTGTATTTGCAGAATCCGGCTGCGATCCTTGCGAGCATAAAGAAATCATTGGTCTGCTATCGCTTCAATTCATCCGGAATCACCTTGTGCATTTCTTCAAGCGGCGCATCACTGATATCCATTCCAAGCTCCATATCGTAACCTTCGACATTTTCGCGGAAATTCAGAGTCTGTCTATGGACGAGCAGTGTGCGCAATCCTTTCCTGATGCCGTCATATCCCAGGGCTATCGTCCACACGCCGGCCTGCAGAGATGTAATGGCATCCCGCCAGAGAGCATAGCTATCTGTGGCGACGATCCAGAAGCGGAAAACCGGCAGACGAGTCGGCAGCGACAGGGGGACATACCCTGCGCCGCACAGCAGCGAGACTGAATACCATCCCCACCCATGCTCCCCTTTCCAGGACGGCCCCAGGAAAGCAAGATAGCCGGGAGCAAATACCGCAATTGTAATGACGATATGGATGAGCATATGGGGAGTATTATATATAGGATATTATTTGCGTGGTAGCGCAGTCATGCATACTTGCATGCGAATACCCCGTTGCGGACAGGGTGCCTTCCGCAATATTTATCTTTGCCATCAGGCCATTGACTCTCATAGTATTGGATCCTGCAGGGGCGGTCATGCCCAAACAAATAACAGTTGCCTGTCATGGCCCTATAGCCGTGAGTCGGAAATATCGGTCTTCCTGGGAAGATGTCCGTCTGTCATGGACTGGCAAACCGGGGCGTAAGAAATATCATCTTGTCGTGTCGCTATTCTCAAAGCCGCATGCCGTGCGTTATCACCGGGAGTTGACGGCACACAACCGGGACGGGGAATCGAATGAACAAATACATCAATCCGGATTGGCTATCGAAGCCATGGACCAAGGGAAGCGGGCTTTGATAATGAACGGCGGCGATAATCTTCCGGATGTTTATTCACCAAAGGAATTTATCGATCGCGCCGAGGCAGAGCGGATGATTGCCGATGTGATGAGAGCGAATGGACATGACAATATCCGCTGCAAATGGAAGCGGCCGAAATTTATTATCACCCCAATCTGATCAAACAACGCCGGGATCATAATCCAGCCTTTGAACCGGCCCTTGGTTCCGGGTCCGGGCAGTTTCTAATCATATTGCGAATACGGTTGGCGGCTATTCCGGGATCGGGGGTTGGCTGCCATGACACGGGCTCTCGGCCTCAGAGAGGGGGAAATCTATGAGCGAGGATGAAAACGTCTTCACGAACTGCGACTGGTGCGGAAAGGATATATTCTACGGAAATGCCTGCGTCTCCATTAACCGAAATATTGAGCAGATGGACATTACGGAGGAGTACCCGGATGGAGAAGTCACCGTCATTCAAAGCGACACTCTTCTGGAGCTGTGCGCCGAGTGCGGCAATAAGTTTGACACGGAGATTGTCGCCAATATTTTGCTTGCCATAAAGCCCAAATAGTTGATGCTGAGGAAATAGAAATACGCCTATTTCAATCCTGGCAGGGGCGGACCATTATGCCGAATAAAAAGCATTTGCTGACAAAAAGCGCATTTGTGAACGCCATTGATTGCGAGCGGTTCTTCTGGGTTTACCAGAATGAGCGCGAGCGGCTGCAGGCTCCCGATGAAGCGCGGCAGGCGCTTTTCGATCAGGGGCATGACATCGGCGACATGGCAAAGATACTATACCCGGACGGCATCGAGATCGACTGGAACGACGGGCACGAGGCCGGCATCGCCCGGACCGCAGAAGTCATTGGGAAACGAAGGCCCATCTTTGAAGCCGGATTCCGGCATGGCAGGACCCACGCTCGCGCCGACATATTAAATCCTTCCTCCAACGGAGTATGGGACCTCATCGAGGTCAAAAGCTCCACAGAGGTCAAAGAAGAGCACCTGGACGATGTGGCTTTCCAGAAGCACGTTTACAATGCGGCGGGAATCCGCATCGGGCGGTGCTATCTGATGCATGTGGATAAGGCCTATGTTCGGAAGGGCGAACTGGATATAGAGGGGCTGTTTAAACGAGCAGATGTTACGGATGACATCAAACCACTGGCCGCCGACATACCGGTGCGGATTAGAAGACTGCTTTCCATAATGTCCAAAGCCAAAGCCCCGGACGCCAATCTCGGGCCCTATTGCGCCAAATGCCCGCTATACGACGAATGCTGGTCCTTTTTGCCCGATCGCCACGTTTTTCAGCTGAACCGCGCCGGGCAGAAGGCTTATGACTTAATGGACCGGGGCATCCTGGCCATAAGAGACATACCGGAGGACTATCCGCTTACATCCAGGCAAACCATTCAAATCGACTGCGAGAAATCAGGAAAACCGCACATGGATTCCCGGCAGATCGGGGCATTTTTAAGCAGGCTGAAATACCCTCTCCATTTCCTGGACTTCGAGACTTTCATGACGGCAATCCCCCCGTACGACAAACTGAGCCCCTACGAACAGGTGCCGTTCCAATATTCGCTGCATGTCGTACCGTCTCCGGGGCGGCGAGCCACGCACTATTCGTATTTATCCGACGGGAAGGCCGATCCGAGGCCGGAAGTGCTGAGTACACTCAAGAAGCGGCTCGGACGCAACGGCTCGATAGTCGCCTACAATGCCGGATTTGAAATCCGGGTTCTGCGGTCAATCGCAAGCCATTTTCCCAAATACGCTGCCTGGTGCGAGTCGTTGGTTCCCCGCTTCGCGGACCTGCTCTTGCCCTTTCGCGAATTTCACTACTATCACCCCGACCAGGGGGGGAGCGCATCGCTGAAAGCCGTCCTGCCGGCAATGACCGGAAAGGGTTACGACCGGCTCGTAATATCCGACGGCGAGACCGCGGGCCGCAGGTTTCGCGAAATGGCGTTCGGCAATGTGGCGGCATCGAGGAAGAGGGCAATCCACAGGGCGCTGGAAGCTTACTGTCACCTGGACACCGAGGGCATGATCCAAATCATAAAAGAACTGCAGCGCCTTAGCAGGTGAGCACACGGAATGACCCCGGATGTCACAGTCGCCGTTTAAACTTGATGGGAAAAGGAGGATTCATGCAAAGCATAATCGATGCAACGGCAGGTGTCCGGATCGGCGAGCCGATGGTACACGGGAACCTGACGGTTTTTCCGTTGTTTGGCGGCCTTCCGGCCGCGGCCGACTACCTGACACTGGATGAGGCGCTGGCTCAGAAGCGCGCCATGGTCACGGAGGTGAGCGAGGGCGGGAGCGTTCCCGAGCTGAAGTTCGTGAATTCAGGCGACAAGTGGGTCTTCCTGCTCGACGGTGAGCAACTGGTCGGGGCGAAGCAGAATAGGGTGCTCAACCTCAGCATCCTGGTCGCCGGGGGCAAGGTTATCATAATACCGGTCACCTGCGTGGAGGCCGGGCGCTGGAGGCATCGAACCCAACAGTTTTCTTCGTCCGCAAGCGTGCATTACGCGGAAGGCAGGGCCAGGAAGATGGCCCAGGTCAGCGCATCGATGCGCTCAACCGGACGGAGAAACGCGGACCAGGGAAGAGTCTGGGCCGATATCAGCGAAAAATCCGCCAGATTCAGCGTGGTTTCCGAAACGTCGGCGATGAGCGACATCTATGACAAGGAAAGCGAACGCCTTCAGGACTACACCGCGTCATTTTCAACCCTGGAGAAACAATCGGGCGCCGTCTTCGCCATAGACGGGCAAATAGTCGGTCTCGATTTGTTCGACTCGGCGGAGACTCTGAAAAAGCTCTTTCCGAAACTGCTAAACAGCTACGCGCTCGACGCGCTCGATCGCACCAGGTCGAAGCGCCCCAAAAGCAGCAAACACTGCACGCCAACAGACGCCGAAGCTTTTCTGAAAAGGGTGAGCGAATCTAAAACCGAAAAGTTCCCGGCGATAGGCGAAGGGACCGATATCCGCCTTTCCGGCCGCGAAATTACCGGGGCGGCGCTGGCTGTCGGCGACCGCATCGTTCACCTGAGCGCTTTTGCAGCCGGCGATTAACGTACAGGTGGCGAGCGGCGAAAAATCTGCCGGGAGCGGAGGCATGAGGGTGGACGAAGCCGGTGAATTTAACGGTTTTATAGCCGAGGATGGAATGCAGACCGATGTCCTTGCGGTGTTGAGATTCCCGGGCGAAAACCTCGATTACGGCAATTTCAAGGACAAGATAGCCCGGACACCGGATCAGGCGCGAAAGCCTTACCATGAAGTCTGGCACGTGCTGGCAAAGGCGCTGGGCGCCTATGGAAGCAGACCCGCGGGTTAGCCTGGTCGCTGTCATGTCGACGAAAACCCGTGAACTGGTGATCCTGGTGGGCATGCCGGGATCAGGAAAAACCTATTACTGCGGGCATTGCCTGAGCGGATACACACGCCTCTCGCAGGACGAAGGGCCACGGAGCTACGGGGGAATTGTCAGAAAGCTCCACGAGATGCTGGTAGAGGGCATACCCGGGATCGTGATTGACCGAACGAATCCCAGGCGGGAGCAGCGAAAAACGTTCGCGGAAATGGCGAGAGCCGCCGGCTATTACCTCAGGATTGTGTATTTCGATTCCCAGGGCGGCGTCATCGATTGATTCCAGAGTCCCTGAAGATTGGCGGGCTGCGTGCCGGCACGCGATGAGGAGATCAACAGGTAGCGGCCGTACTGAAAATAGAGCGTGGCGAGATGCGGATCGGCGCCTTCGAGAAATTTGGCCGGACGCCGATCGGTCGGCAGACCGGTTGCATCGGTGGTTCCGAGGTCAAGCTTCACCCGATCGAACAGCCGCCGGTGCTCGCGGATGTGATCCGCATGCAGTCTTTCGAAAGCCTTTTTGCAGGCCGTTTTCAAATGCGCTTTCGTGAGGCTCTCCGGATCACCGCTGACATCCTTATAGCTTATATAGCTCGTCGCGGCGGCGATTAAAATCGTGGCGGAATCGGCATTGGTGACGGCGATGCCCCCGTTCCCGCTTGCGGTCTTGCCTCCGTGCGCAAGCACGAGTACGCGCACCTGAAACCTCAACGCGCCTTTGACGCCGGATGCATCTCCATTCCCGCCGAGCATGACGAGCATATCGGATCCGGCGGTTGTGATATCGGCCTTCTGTGGAGTCGCAAGGGTTGCGAAGAAACTGATCCGCTTCGGATGATCACAGAAGAGGCGAACCGCAATCACCTGGTCCACCGGGCTGACAAAAACCTCGCGGGTGAAATCGGCGCCGCCCGAGCTGTAGGAAACCCTTGCGGTGGCGGTTTCCAGATCGAGTTCCCGTCGATAATTTCGAAACTCGAGATGACCGGGAAACTCCAGTTTGAGGTCCCCGACGGTTTCGTAGGGCATTTGTTTGATGGGACGGGCCATCATCCTGGCCCCAGCCAGATCGTTCGCTTCTTCGTATTTGCCCTCGAATATCAACCGCCGGGCTTCGGGCAAGGCCGCCAGCGCATCCCGGTTATTCGGATCATAGGGGCCGCCGGCATACAGCGTGTCCTCATTCAGCTGCAGCCGCTCACTCGCCGCGCCGCCAAAAACCATCGCCCCCAGTCGCCCATTGCCGACGGGCAAAGCTTCGATCCACTGAGTCGCCGGCTTCTCGTACCAGAGCACGAGCCGCTGTTGGCTGGAAACGGTATCGGCATTTACAGAGGCACCGGGAGTATTCCGTCCGGCGATAATCGGCAGGGCGATACCCGCGGACTTGATGAATTTGCGACGCGTGATTTTGACATTCATCGATCTAAGAAGACGCCGGGACGGCCAAGCCCTAACGACTGGCATCGTCAGAGGCGGTGGTTTCCCCGAATAAAACCAAAATCGATCCCGGCGCACGCGATATGCCGGCTTATGAGCGGCAAAGCATGCATGCCGGCTGCCTCATGCCCGGATTACTGCTCCGGAATCATTCACCATCCATTCCCGGAGGGCGGAGATGGGACATGGCGTGCGTGCCGGGGAGGCAGCCGCGGATGCGATTGAGCCGGCCTCCGGTTCCGGCATTGGACCGGTTGGCTACCTCCCGGACTTCCTGGGGTGTTCGTTAAAGAATTTGAACACATCGGGCATGGAACCGGCAATGATGCTGCCATGGTCGAGGCCGGGTATTTCCTTCCACTGGACATCAAAGCCGGCGGCCTTGAGTTGTTCGGCGGTGGTTCGCCCCATGGAACCCAGATTGTCCTGGCTGCCGGCGGTGAAGTATAGCGGTGTGTTTTTCAGCTTGCCCTCGGGATCGGGTGAGCCGAAGCCGGCGATGCAGGCGACGGCCGCCCAGATCGGGGCGTATTTTTCGCCGATGTACAGCGCGCCGGCGCCGCCCATGGAGTGACCCATCAGGAAGATGCGGCCGTCGTCGACATTGAATTCCTTGCGGACCAGTTCCAGAACTCTCATGGTGTCGATTTCGCTGAGTTCGGAAACCTTTGCCGGGTCGGTCTCCCTGGTTCCGCCGATGGCCGGGCCGCGGCCGCCGGGCATCATCTTGGGAGCGCTGGGCATCACCTTGGGAGCGCCGGTTGGCGGGCCGGTGGTTGGACCAGGGCCGCGGCGTCCGCTGAACATGTTTGTATTGCCGAATGGGGCGGTGGGGCTGTACCCCATTACGCCAACGAGGATGTAGCCGTTTTTCTCCGCTTCCTCAACGCAGCCGGAGCGCATGAAGGTGCCGTAGTTCCCGGAGAATCCATGCAGGGCCAGGACCAACGGGGCCTTCTGGCCCTTGGCGATTTTTGACGAGACGAACACGGCATAGGGCATGTTTTCGTTGGTTTCCTTGAAACCATACTCGCGGATTTCCACGCGATCGTCGACCGGATCGCCGCCGGCGCGCCGGGTCTGTCCGGCTGAAGCGCTCACTGGCGGGCTGGTGACCCTGGAAACCCCGGGCGGCAGGGGTTGGCGCGTCGGGGCCGGTTCGTTTTGCGCCAGCGCCACGAAAGCCAGACAGACGGCGAAAGATGCACACAACAACGTTTTGCCTGTTTTCGACATAATCTATCTCCTTGAAGATCTGCCCGCTTTGTATTCGGCGGCAGTTTTGACGGTTCCTTCCGGCCTATTTCGCCGATATCCATCCGTGCCGCGTCATAAAACGCAAAGCCTGTTCCGGCCATTCTTTCACCGTTTCGTCATTCAGGTTTGCCCCCATCCCGAATCCATGCTGTGCAATGTCCTCAAGGTGCATTTCCACCGGCACGCGGGCCTTGAGGCATGCCTCATAATACAGCAGGGAATTTTTTACCGGCACAAGGAAGTCGTTCGATCCGTGGACAATAAACGCAGGCGGGCTGTCCCGTGTCACGTGCTTCCATGGCGACAAGGGTTCGTATAATTCCGGTTTGTCCTGCGTCAGGTTGGTGCGGGAACCCCGATGCGTAACCGCATCGTCCGTCAAGTCGATTACCGGATAAAGCAACAGCGCGAAGGCCGGCCGGGCGCTCAGGCCATCGATCGCATCCGGCGCGTAGGGCGCTTTCGGCAGCAGCTTGTTGTCGTACAGTGTCGCCAGCATGGCCGCAAGATGGCCTCCGGCGGAACCTCCAAAAACACCCACTTTTTCCGGGTCCACGTTGTATTTCCCCGCATTCGCCCGGATTACACGCAGGGCACGTTGAGCGTCGGTCAGTGTCGTCGGATAATGGTATTGAGGGCCGTGTCTATAACGCAGCACAAACGCCGCGACGTTATGCGACATGAAAAACCCGGCAATAGCCGCCCCTTCGCCCGGCACCGTCAACATCGAATAGCCGCCTCCCGGACAAAGCAGCACCCCGGCCCCCGTTGCCTTGCCGGCGTCCGGGATATACAGATCCAGCGTCGGCTCCATCGGGTTCAGTTCGTTTTCCGCCCCCTCCACCACGTCGGGCGTCTTTCCGTACAGCTTGATTCTATTCACGTTTTCCGGCGGCGTCATGCTGACCATCGCATTGCCGCCTCTGCCGGCGCCACCCGGTATGGAGCCTCCCATTCTGCCGGATCTTCCGCCGGTCGCAGGCGCCTCTTGCGCCGCCGCCGTTATTGCAACGCACAGTAAAGCCGCCGCGCAACCGGCCAATATTTTGCTGAACCTGAACATGGCAACGTCTCCATAAATCCGACTCGTTTAGAACCCGCTTTTCGTATCGCCGGAATCAATCTTACCATTAGCTGTCACATATATGTGACAACAGAATCCTCGATTTATATTTTGACCGCGCCGCTCTCCCGTTAGTGCCGAAGATTCCGGTTGACTTTTAGCCTTCGCTATCGATATTCCTGTCCATTGCAAAACGAGGAGCGACACAAATGGAAAACGGTCAAAAAATGTTCTTCGATTTTATCATGGAACGCACGCAAGAAGGCAAGAAGGAAGCAATGGCGGCGGCCCTGGAGGAGCACTTCAAGCCACCGCAAGAGGGCAACTCTGACCCGGATGCTTTTAAGAGAGGCATCGAGGTCATAGCATCCATGCTGAAACCGGAAGCCGTTAAGGAATTTAGCATGATGATGAACCCTTTCGGCGACATGGAAGAAGGCGGCGAACCGCAAGAAATAAAGAACGTGCTGGAGCAGCCGAACAAGTACAAATGGAGAGACAATGCTCCAAAAGCAACAAAAGATGAGATGCGCGAGGCGTTCGCGTGCTCCCGGAAAGCGCACGAGATGAAGTGCGACTGCTGGAATACTCATTGCGTAATCTACGGTGATTGCCGGAAATGCATTGTATTTCATTTGTCCTTGAAGCAGTTCCCAACCTGCCAGAGGGCCCTGTTGGGGGACCTGGAGGAACACTATATTGCATTTAGCCGCGATAAATAGGGCATATTGCGCGGATCGCCCCACCCACGCCGCAGCGAGCATCTGCGGCGTGGGGCAAAAAGCAATAGGGGCGGCGCGCACAGGCCTAACCGGTTATCAGGATGAAAAGGAGGCGCCCGAATGCAGGACGAGAAAAACATACTGGCACAGCCGAACAAGTTCAAATGGAGAGAGAATCCTCCGAAGGTTACCCCCGGGGAAATGCGTGCGGCAATGGCGAACGCCCGTGCAGCGGACAAGTTTCAGTGCGATTGCTGGAACACCAAATGCCCCAACTTCGGCGATTGCCGGAAGTGCCTTGTGTACGAAATGTGCTTGAAACAGTTGCCGACTTGCCAAAGGGACCTGTTGGAGGAACTGCGGCGACACTATAATGACCATAGCGGCCATACATAGTACCCGTGTAAACTCCGGGAATTCCTGTCGATTTTCGGAGTAGTTTGACGCAGATCGGCGAGGAAACCACGGGCGATTCGCACACGACGGCCCTCCAATCGGCTCGCACCCGCATCCGATTGGCGGGCCAGGGTCCTCGAAACCGCCTTTCTGTTTACCAGGCCGGATTTTCAGA
>CAZTHE010000026.1:21765-44349 GCA_964613495.1 uncultured Acidobacteriota bacterium
TATAGATTTTCCGTTTCGAAAACAACCACTTCCCGTTTACTTTGACCATTTCATCTTCATAATGCCCGTACCCGTCAAGGGCCCCGGCCCGCTGGGGATTATTGTTTCCATAGTGGAACCAGTAGGATCTTCCGACAGCCTTGTCTCCGTCGATTTTCAGGACAATATTGGTGATGTTGTGGCGCCCTGTTGGAGGATACAGTCCCGGCTTCTTCTCCGAGGCCGGGTTAAAAACGGGCCTGGCTTCTTCGAGTTTTTTGCGGATCTCTGAGCGCCCCTTGGCCTGATAGGCAATGATATCCAGGACGCCGTCCTCGGTGAAAGTCGATACATAGGTGTCCATATCGAAGAAATCCAGGGCAAACAAATAACGGGCCTGAAGATCTTCAATCTGGGCGCGGTCTTCGGCGTAGCTGCTGACATCGTTGACGGCTGGTTTGCAGGATATGGTCAGGATAAGCGATACAACCGCAATAGCAACCAGTAGCATTCCAATCCATTTTCGCATTTGGCTTCTCCCTATTGTTACTCGTTTTCGTTTGGCCGAGTCATTCTGACTCTATTCCCATCCGGTTCTGGTTCCGTAGGGGAGCACGAGCCCGGTCGCTTCAATGTCGTAAATCCTGCCTTTTCTGATTTTGAAAAAGTGAATGGCGGGCATATTGAAGGTTCCCTGGAAAGCCGGCACGCTTTCCACTCCCGGAATTCCCTTGAGCTTCATGTTTTTGAGCTTACTGTCGTGATACAGATTGGAAAATCCGACGGCCAGGCCTTTCTGTTCGTCGATAACAAGCAAACGCCGGTTTCGGATTTCAGAGATATAGGCCCATACCCCTGCCGTAATCTGTCCCTCACACGTGTTGGGCACGAGCGATAGGGCTTTTCCCAGTTTCATCATTTCCGGGTCCGCTGCTTCCGGTGGCGCAAAGTCCCGCTTAGCCTCTTTTGCCTGAGGCGCCGCCTCTCTCTTTCCACCTACCGAAATGCCGCCATTCTCGCGGCGTTGACATTCCGGGGCAAATGGTGCGAGCGTTCCGTCTTCGCCGGTCAAGGCGTCATAGTAGGCAAGCCCGATATCGAACATCTGTTCCCTGGGCGTCCTCTCTGCGGGCGATATGTCTTCAACAAGCCCTGGGCGAGGTGTAATCAAGTTCTGTAGATGTATCTCATTCTCCGGAACCACATGATGTTCGACTTCCGCGATTTTTCCGCGTTTGAGAGCCAGGCGAACGCCAAGCAGTATGTTTTTCTTGAGCTCTTTCATCATGAAAAGGCCCGCCACCTGCTGATTCACGGGATCTGCCGCATATACCTGAAATTCCGATGGCCCACCGGAGGCAGTTTCCCATAAACCGTATCCAACCGGGATATCGGCGGTGTTTTGAGTGAATTTGACGTACTGGTCAAATGGCACCGCTGACGGATTGTGAGCGACCAGTGCCGCCAGATAATTTTTCATTACGGTAACTAGGCACTCCCGGTCACAGGTCTGCGCTGCTTGCAGGAAGGAAGGAACCAATAACGATGTCAATAGTACCAAGGCAATCCCCAGGCGTTTCATATTCATTTATCTCCCTTTGATATGTTTGTATTTTGCCGGCACTGCGACTCATGGCTGCTATCGAATACTCTGTATCTGGTCCGACATCCCCTGTTCATAGGTGCTCCAGCCAGAGTTCATCCCATAGGGGCATCGATGGAAAATGGCTTCGATCCTGCGGATATTGCCCTTTTCGATCCTGAACAGCTCCGCGATCTGCCAGGTCCAGTTTAAAGAGTCATGGTCGAAGAAACCGAACGCAAACGCTATACCGCGCTCACGGTCCACTGCCACGAATCGCCGGTCTCGTACCCGCGATATAAATCCCATAAGCCCGGCCTCAAACTGCTCCTTGCAGCCCCATGCGGAGGAATACATGGTTGCGGTCTTGGGATCAGGCCTTTTCTGGCCTTCCGGGACGGGAACGTTGGTAGCCGGCGTGCCGTTTTCGATGCGGTGACAGTCGTCCGTAAACGGATAATAGCCTTTCCCGTGGTCGTTCTTCTGCAATCCGGAAAAGTAATAATTTGCGGCCTTGATCAATTCCTCGCGGGAAAGCCGCTCGGCTTCCGGGATCGTTCCCCGGTAAATTTCGTGAGGCTTTCCCATTTTTTCAACGCTTTCGCCCACAGAGAGCTTCCCCGTCATGCCCATCGTATCGCTGCTGGAACGGAGGACGAGCTGCTCAGCCTCCGTAATCAAGCCATTTGCCATTTTCAATCGAATGGCGACGGCCACCAGCGGGATTTCACCCTGTTTATTGGCGGCGCCTTCACGAGCCGTTCCGAGAAAGGCAACCTGTTGCGTTTCAACATCAGGAATATAAAATTTATAGTTTCCTTTTCCGGACATGCCAAACCAGAGACCCTCACGTCCCAATGGGAGGCGCACACCGTTTTCCGTGAATTTGCAGTCCCTCGAAAAAAGGTCGAGACTCGGATCATGCTTGAGCATAGCGTCCATGTATCTGTCGACATAATTTTCCAGGCAGGCACGGTCGCAGGCATTACTCTTTCCCTGAGCCAGAGCAAGGCCGGAAAACAATACAGAAACGAATACAGCCGCCAGAATTCCGGTTCGCATCGATACTCCCTTTTTTTAGTTGCAGCAGGTTGACATTGTTTGCCCCAATATTCCTATGGAGCCCTGACCTGGCGCCAATCGCGCCCTACTCGGTACACGTATAACTGTCGGCGTCGTTTGCGTCGCCACCCTTGTAACGCGCCACAAGAGGGTAAGGGCAAATCGGCCTTGATGCGCCGGGGAAGGCTTTGCCTGTCGCCTTGATTCGATCCGGCGCACGCCCTTCTTCCACCCAGGCCATGATTGCCTCATTCGAGTGCCTCTACCCCGTAGGCTCGAAATTCTCACCGATACTCTTCCTTTTTATTGCGGCAAGCCTGAACGGTTACTTGCCTTCCCATGAAGGGTCCCGATAAACGGTCTTGCCTCCGACCATCGTCATCAGTACCTTCGTTTTTCCGATCTGATCGGGCGCAATCTCGAACAGGTCCTGCGAAATGAGAATCACGTCTGCAAGCTTTCCGGCTTCGATGGAGCCCTCTGTTTTTTCTCTCCTCGCGGCAAAGGCGCATCCCATGGTGTACCCTCGAATTGCCTCCTCCAGAGTGAGGCATTCTTTCGGGATCCATCCCCCCGCCGGGGTCCCATCCGGGGTTTCGCGTGTCAGCAGCATCTGCACGGCCGGCCAGGGGTTCAACGTAACCACCGACCAGTCGCTGCCGAAGCTCAACACCGCTCCGCCGGCCAGGATGTCGCGCCAGGGCCACGCCCGTTGTGCGCGCTCGGGGCCTACGTTCCCTGCCCAGACATTTAAATTGTTGTCATTCGGAGTGGCATGCAGCGGCTGCATGCTGGCGATCACGCCAAGCTTCCCGAATCGAGGGATGTCCTCGGCGCCGGGATCCTCGATGTGCTCTATCTTGTGCCTGGCATCCGTGCGGCCATTGGCTTTATTGGCGGCCTCGCAGGCATCGAGCGCAAGGCGGATGGCGCGGTCGCCGATGGCATGGGTGAATACCTGGAATCCTAGACGATCCAGCCGCATCACGGCTTCTTTGTATTGGTCCGGGTCAAAATAGAGCTGTCCCCTGTTGCCCGGATCGTTTGTATATGGTTCCATCATCGCGGCCGTGCGCGCCTCGATAACTCCATCCAGCAGGAACTTCACCGGAGCCAGGTCAATCCAGTCATCGGCATATTTTCTGCGATTTTCTTCAAGAGTTTTCATAACCTCTGGAGATATCGGAGGAGTGACGAACCGTGCCATGCAGAGACGCACGGTCAGATCGCCCTTTTGCCGGATCTCATCAAACAGGTCAACACGCTCCGCATCCGCCCCGGCGCTGATCACGCGCGTGAGACCCAGGGAACTGGCGTAATGGATGGCCTTTATCATGCGGTCCCGCTCCTCCTCGCGGGTCGGCCGTGGAGCGGTTTTCATGACAAGGGAGCCGGCGGCTTCTTTCAAAAAGCCGGTTGGCTCGCCGGTTGCCGGATTGCGTACGATAATCCCATTCGCCGGATCGGGAGTCTTCCGGGTGATTCCCGCCATTTGAAGCGCCTTGCTGTTCACGAGCGAACTATGGCCGTCGTAGGCCGCCAGGTAAACGGGACGGTCGGGGACGACTTCGTCAATGAACTTTTTGTCGGGAGCGCCATTCCTGCCGAAAACGCTATAGTACCAGCCCATACCCTGGATCCATTTCCTGTCAGGGTGTGCAGCGGCGTATTCCTTTACCATCCTTTGAAAATCGTCGATTGTCCTGGCGTCATTCAAAGTTATCTGTTCAAGCTGGGCGGCGCCGGCCATCATGTGAACGTGAGCGTCCATAAACCCGGGCAGCACCATGTGCTCCTTTGCGTCGATTACTTTCGTGGAGGGACCTTGATACGCGGCGATCGCTTTATCAGAGCCTACGGCAACGATTTTCCCTCCACGAACCGCCAAGGCCTGCGCCCAAGGCTCTCTTGGATTTACCGTATAGACTTTCGCGTGGATCAGCACCGTATCCGCAGGGGCAACCTTCGGGTGATTGCATCCTGATATCCCTAAAACACCAATCACAAACGAGAGGAACGCAAGCCGATGTTTTTTCATGTTATCCATCCTCTTTCATCCGGTTCGGAACTCGCGGCACAATTTCCCTCCCGATCCTGTCGAACATCGCTCTCTTTTCTTCGATTACTTTGCCTTCCTGCGACCGTTCCGGATTCTCCCGTTTTTATCTGAAGAGCCATCGACGGCATGCATTCCATCAAGGATGATTCGCGCGAAGCCCGCCGCCATCCGATCTTCCGAAATGGCGAGGATGTCCATGCCATACAAAATCCTGGCCAGCCCGTAATAGCCGGGGATGCTGACGATTGCGTGTGCCGCCAGTTCCGGGTCGCACTGCGGAAAGGCCCCCCGTTTCTGTCTCTTTTTGACGTAGGCACAAAGAAACCTATGGAGAGGCAGAAGCCGTTGAGCGGATATTTTCGGCAATGGGTGCCCGGTTAATGCCGCCTGGAGCAGCAGTCTTCGGAACTGGGGGTCCTGGCGGTCCGCTTCCAGAATATGCCTGATTACCGACAGGACCAGTGCTTCGTCATTTTCGGATTTCGCAAGCCGATCCAGTTCGGATCCCCAATCATCGATGCCTATTTCCTCTGCCTTGCGGTCAAGTATATTTGCATAGAGCTCCTGCTTGGAACCGAAATGCCTGAACACGATTGCCTCGGTCACACCCGCGGCTTCCGCGATTTTCTTCGCGGTCGTATTCTCAAACCCGTGTTCCGAAAACAATTCCTTCGCGATCCGGAGCAGTTGGGTTCGTCGTTCCGGCGCTTTAAGACGTCTCTTTTGCGAAGCAGGTTGCCTGCCGACAGATCGACTTCCCCGAGCTCTCATTGGAATTCCGGTAACAAGTAAGTCCGTGCTGACTTACCTTACTGTGTACCAGCCGGGAGTGTCAAGTCGCGATCGCCGGGAATGAACTGATCTGCAAATGCTTTATTCCAATGTAAGCCTTTTAGAATGAGTGCCGAGGGCGGGAATCGGCTTGTCCGCCGAAGCCCTCGGGGCGAAGGTGGCTTGTCCGCCGAAGCCCTCGGGGCGAAGGCGGAACCCGCACGCCCGTTGCCAGGCCCAGGATTTTAGGTGCCTCCCGGGGCGCCGGCAAACCGGGGGCAAATGCGGCTATTGTGATCTATAAAATGGTATCCAAGCCCTTGCGCCGATCCATCATAGTGGCAATCAAATATGCTGTCACCGGGGCATGTGGCGCCATGGCGCGGAAGGCCACAGTAGCACGAGGGGCCACGGTGATTTCATCGAATTTACAGTTGCGTTTTCGCATTGAAAATACCGCCGGAAACTTCCGGACGGCCCCCCTCCTCTCGCAACTCAAGCCGGTGAGGACCTATAATTTCCCGACTATTTCGATGACCGTCCGGATAGCACGATTCAGATCAAAATCAGAGTAATCCTTTTCTCTCAATACGGGCCTCAGCCGCCCTTCGAGCTGTTGGCGAAGGACCTTCAAACGCGGTTGGGAAACATCCACCTGAAGATTTCCGGGGACCGAAAGCTTTTGCCTGACCAGTCTGATGAGCTCTCCATCATCCATGTGAAGATCCAGTTTTCGGAAAGCATAATCGATATCATAGAAATCCCGGATCGCAACATCGCGACGGGTTAGGGCTGCCCTGAATTTTTCCGCAAAAGCTTCAATTTTTGAAATGCAGCGCAAGGATATCGGATTCAGGAGCGTCCGGTCTGAAACGGGATTGAGCAGAATTGAGTTTGCCAGCTCCGTCGCTGCAGCTGTCAACAGAGGCTCTCGCAATCCCACTTCAATTTTCACGGTTTCCGATTGTCCGCCTACCGGCGACGTGTAGCCGATTACTGCGATGTATTGAGTCGAATTATTCGCTCCGGTTAGCGGTTGGAGAATTCGGAAAGCAGGCAGCCGGGCGGCCAAAGCTTCCACTACACGCTTCATCGCCCCTGCCTGCCTGCTCCGCTCTGTTCGTTTTGCATTGGTGGACATTGAAATTGCCAAATCCAGATCTTCACTCAACCGGTAAAAGCCGGCATATACCTTTGCCAGACATGTCCCCCCTTTAAATACAAGATCCTCGCTGGTTGATACCAGGTATTCCAATAACACGCTGCAAAAGTAATCCTTTTCTATGAGGCGGGCCGCGAAGCCGGTTCTCTGGGACGTAAAATTGACCGCAACTCGAAAAAATTCTGGATCTGCGAGGATTTTCGCGGCTTCCGGAATGGAATCATTCATTGATAATCACACCCCACCGACGGTTTACGGTCCCCCGCTTGGGCCGGCCTGGAATCCAGGGGATCAGGCTGGAGGTGGGATTAAGCGCTCGATTCAATCTTCGAAGCAATGCGGAATCGACCTCTTCGTCCTCGAGCAATACTCCCATTCGGCGAATGGTCCCTGTGTCTCCGCGGCGCAGGGTGACCTTAACAAGTTGCAGCGCATCTACGCGCTTTGCCTTAAGCTCACGGCGGATCCATTCGTAGCCACGCGGAAGGCTGTCAAACCGCGACCAGTCATACACCGCATCCACCAGCGTGCGCACTCGCGACGAATAGAATACCCTCTCGCCCTCCAAAGTCGCTTCTTCCGTATCTCCCAGCCGCTCATCGGCCACCTTTATCAGCATGAGCAAAACGGAGCCAATCGCTCTTCTCCCCGATATCCGGTTGTTGTAGGCATATATGCGGTTAGGGACCTGGTTGTCGAATCCATAGCGATTGAAGGCATTGGGACCGCAGATCTGATAGCGCCCGCTTCGATCCTCCATCAGCGTGTTCAAAGCCAGCCCCTCACCGGGAGTCCAGGCCCCCCCCAGAGGCAATTGCTGCGGCACAAGATATAAGCCCTGCCTTACCCTGGCAATCAGACCGCCGCATGAAAGCCGGCTAAGCAGTCTGCGCTCCTGGTCCGAGGTCAGGCGCAGCAGTGAAGACGTCAGATCGCCGCTTCGCACGATGCCCATTTTGCGCATTTGAACGTACGCAAAGAATTGTGTTTCAAGATCGCCAAGCTGTCTTTTCATCATTGCACACTATTTTAGGCAAATACCCTTATAGAGTATTTACCTAAAATACCATACATTCTGTTAAAAACACAGCGGGAGTTATTGACCTGACACGCAGGGCACGCAGAAAGGGAACGAAAGTTTGTTTTGACTTGCCGGTGGTCTGCCGTATAGGCTGGCTTCCCATGACAAAAGCTCGCTTGACGCCCAATTTGACGCCGCAAGGCGGTCCCGCATCTGACAAATCGAGGGGAGCAGAAAATGAGCTTTACAGCCGAACCAACCGGGTATCAAAAGACCATACTGTCGGATCTTCAGGGAGCCTGGCTTGTTTTTCGCGAATCCGTTGTCGACAGCGGAGGTTTCGAAAATTGGGATCGCGTCCTGCTTCACACGGATGAAGCGATGAGTTGGGAAACGGTCCGGAATCTCAACCGGATGCCTCCGCTTGTACTGATCATTCGCAATTTGTGCATTCAGGGCGGAGCTTCCGGCGAAATCATGCTCAATCTGGAGGAGATAACAAAGATTCTCGAGGAAACGCTTGCCAAATTCCCATGCTGAGGAGCGATCGGAATCCCGCTAAAAGAAAGCACGGCATTGGCTTTTTTATTTCAGGCGTCTGTTGCGTTGGGGAGACGCGAATGGAGGCCGTCCGTTGAGACGACATAAAGTAATTCCATCCCGGTCGGGTTCGTCGAACATCGAGGGAGCATTGGCCGCTCTGACTGCTGAGGATTTGCGAGATGTGATCCGCGACATCCTTCCCCGTCTTGACGACAAGAGTCATTCGCGGATTAACACGGCCATCATCGAACGGGCTGCCACGGGCAAGACCGGGTGGCGGCCCTCCGGTCCGACCGATGAGGGTGTCGAGGAGGCACTGGCTTTCGCCAAAGCCGCCGCGCGGGCCGCCTACGCCGATCCCTCGGAGGTGGACAATTATCTCCGACAAGGCAGCAATGCCTTCCTCCGTAGAAATTATCATGTCGCCTCCCGGATATTTCGCGCGCTGCTGCTTCCCATTTCCGAGGGAGAAATCAATCTCGGTCAGGACGAAATGTTTGAAGAGATGCTCGGCATGAACGCGTCTGATTGCGCGGCACAATACATCGTCGCGGTGTACATGACTGCACCCCTCGATCAACGCGCCGGCGCGGTGCTGAGAGCCATCGAGGAGATGATCGACGCCAGCGACTTCTCGGAACCTCTTCGTGAGATGGAGCGCGTAGCGGTGGAACCACTTCCTGATTTCGACGTATTTCTGCGACAGTGGCGCGATCTTGTTCAGGAAGCCTGTAATGGTGAGTGCCATCATCAGTCGGATTTTGGCTCAGACCGTTGGTTGCGGGAAGCCGTTCGGCGAATGGATGGTACAAAAGGGCTTGCGGCAATCGCGAGATCGACCCGCCGGTTCTCCGATCTTCAAGCCTGGTGCCAGGCCCTGGTGGAGGCGGGAGACTGGAAGTCCGCTCTCGCCGCCCACGAGGAAGCCGCCGAAATCGTCATCGACAAAGAGTATTCGGAGGGAGAATTTCTCGATGGCGCCGCACTGGCCGCGCAGGAACTGGGGCGTAAGGATCTTCCCGCGCGCCTCGAGCTGGCGTGGCGCAAAGCTCCCAGCATGTTGCGGCTTCGACGGTGGCTCGGTTCGTCCGGAAGCAAGGGCGTCCTGAAATATCGGGCCAATGCGGCAGTTGAAGCCTGTCCCGCGAAAGCACATCGCCAGAAGGCGTTCCTTCATTTAGTGTCGGGCGATTTTGATGCGGCTGCGAAACTGCTGGCCTCCGCGCCGGGACTCGGCTGGTCGGACAGCGAACATCCGGGACACCTGTTGTTTCCTGTTTTTTGCCGCCTGCTCG
This sequence comes from uncultured Acidobacteriota bacterium, assembly GCA_964613495.1. Taxonomy (GTDB): domain Bacteria; phylum Acidobacteriota; class UBA6911; order UBA6911; family UBA6911; genus UBA6911. The sequence goes on from CAZTHE010000026.1 coordinate 31,240, forward strand.
GCGGCGATCCGGATTATTTCGGGCGCGAAGCCGTGCACCTTACCGCGGATATTGACGAGCCGATGTCTCTTGCCGATGACAGTCACAGACCCTGCCTCCCCAATCCGTCGGTGGATGAGATTCTCGTGCTCGCCTCTCTCCATAAATTGAGCATCGACCGTGGGCGCGCGGGCCCGATTCGCGCGATGCGAAAGGCCGTCGTTAAGCGCATCGGGGGCCTCACAGAACACAAGCGCAGAAGCCACTACGGTCATGCCGCATTCCTGGCCGCCGCCTGCGCCGCCGTCGAGGGGTCCGAAGCAACGTCCGAATGGATCGCCGCAATTCGAAGCGACTACCGCCGTTTCCCCGCCCTGCAGCGGGAGTTGGATCGGCATCTGGGCCGGGCACGGAATAGGCGTTGAAGGATGTCCCAAAATTGAATTTCTTTCGGCACAAGGCCACAACAATGTTGTGCAATATAATTTAGTTTGCACAACAGCGCATTCCATGATAAAACTCCGTCGCAGGAGGTGGCCATGGCCTATATTCGAAAGCGCGGAAACCGGATTGCGCTCGTTCAAGGAGAGCGGGATCCCGAAACAGGCAAGGTAGCCCAACGTGTTCTCTTTACATTCTATTCCAAAAAGGAGGCGATCGCGGCCCTCGATGACTCACAAGGCAGGCTTTTACAGGATCTGCTCGAAATCGAGTACCCCGAAATCCGCTTTGCCTGGAAACGGATATGGTGGGAGCTTGCCAGAAACGTTGATTTCCTGCCCGACGACTACGAATATCGGGAGTCGGAAATGGTCAAGCGGTTCCGCGCCGATCTCTGCGCCTTCACGCGCCAGTTGGTCCTTAACGAGCCGCAGTGGCTATTCTCCTCTGCCGAACTGCTTCGGCAACATCGCTACGAGCTCGAGTATCTGACCGAACTGATCGGCTGGCGCCTGAAGCTCTGTGATACGAAGCCGGACGAGGTGAATCGGGACAACGACTTTTACTGGCGGTGGCGGCTGCGCGGCAGAGAAGTGCCCATGGATATCGAAGAGGAGATATCGGGTCTCTATGACCGGGGAGACCATGACCGGACTGAGGCGATCCTGCGGCTCCTTGCCGAATCATTCGAAAACGACGCTGAAAGCCACAACTATCTCGGATTGATTGCGCTCGACCGCGGTAACCTGGATGAGGCAGTCGTGCAGTTCACCAGGATGATGGAGCTTTCCCGCAGGAATCTTCCTCGCCGTCTCACAAAGAGCTTGTTCAAGAACAATCATAGAGGAAAACCCTACCGGCGCGGGCTAAGCAATCTGCTGGTCGCGTTAAACCGGCTGGGACGCTGCGATGAGGCGCTCCGGCTCGCCGATCGGCTGGAACAGGTCTGCGGCGATCGCGAAAGCGCCGAGTACTACCGGGCACTGATTCAGCTCAACCGTGGCGCCTGGGAAGAAGCCGTGAAGGCCGCCCGCTACGTCCGGAATCTGTGGCCCGAGGCGAGCTTTGTTGCGGCCATGGGCTCCTTTGAAATGGGACGCATGGAGGAGAGCGTTGCCGATTTCCTGCACGCCGCCTGCAATCATCCGGGCGCCGCCCCATTGATAGCAGGCCGGCGCGCAAAGGCCCCAAGGAATAATGTTGAAGCTCGCGATTGGAGAGCCGGCGATATCATCCTTCGGAATCTGAAGGGATATCTGGGGCGGAACGGATTGCGCACGAGGCGCTTTTTCGGACTTCTGACGGCAAATCCCAATTATGTGGCGCTCATGGGGGAAATTGAGGAAGTGCGCCAACGGCGCAATGAGGAGCGTGGGACAAATGTCAGGGCCGCATGGAATTATCTCGAACGCGTGAAATCGCCCAAATTCGCCACGGAGCGCGCGGCCGAAATCTGCCGCTCGCTGCGCCCGGGGAAGGCCGCGGAACCCAAAGCGCGGATGCGGTAGTCGCGGCAACCTGATCCCGGATAGAGGAAAGGCCCGTGGCGGGGGGGCGATCCTGACCGGGCCAATCATCTCCCGTTTCACCCTGAATGAGAGCGGATCATGGCAAAGAAGCGCAAGAGACATGGGCATTATTGCCGGTGCTGCGGGAGAGTGCGCCCGAATGAGAGATACTCGGGTTCCGGCCACGCGCGCCATCTCTGCAAGGATTGCTCAAAGCTTGACACCTCCGAGTTGCAGCACCGGCAGGACCTGAGGACCCTCGAGCGTCTCGTAACCTGGGAAGGTATTATCGGCAGAAAGAAAAGGAAGGCCTTCAGCAGGTTTCTTGAACATCACGATTCGCGTATTCGCCGGTATGCGGAAGAACTCGACGCACTGGATAGAAAAGCTCGAGTCACGCTGAGATACCCGGGAGAGGCGGATTTTTACGAGTTGGATGGTGGTCGCTTCGAGGTGGAAGCCGTGGCGGAGGAGGAGAATCCCCAAGACCTATCCAGCCAAAACGGCACAAATGCGGCCGAGGACGATATACCCTTCGGAGAGCCACTACACCATAGACAGATGAATAACGCAATCTGGGACGGCTTGCCCAGATTGCAGGATCGCCCACGATCCCAACAGACGAACTGCCGGATCCGGCGCGAATTCTCCCTGAACCTGTTCCGTTGCAGCCCCGATGAGGCGCGCCGCCAAAGCCATTTGAAGGCCGGAAAGACGCGTAATGACCGGCGCAATGCTTTCCTTCGGCATTTCCATGGGATCCGGCAATTGAATTTCTTCCGTTTTCATAGTTTGACTCCTGACAATGATAAAGGCGATTCGACACTCTGTCTCGATGGAATGTGGCGCCATAGCGGGAGATGCCACGGTGGCGCCGGGCGCATACCTCGCCGGGGAAACCACGCAACCCCGAGGAATCTGCCTTCATATGAGAGAGTTAAAAAGGAGCCGATTACTTACTGCTATTTAATCGGTCGTCCAGGTGTGAATTGCCCTAAAACGGCACCGTAAAAAGGACGAATGCAGTCGCCGGCAATCCTGTCATGAAACACACTGAGCTATGCCGATATGGAGTGGTCATACAGCCACCGGTCGACTTTCATGCGCGTCTCCAATTTAACCAATTTGCGATTGTTGGATAGCTCCAATTCATTTCGGCGCCAGCACCCGTCCGCACCGGGTATGATGGACAATGTGGCACGCTCCGGCGTGAGAATCCGGTAAATGTAAACGCCCCCTCCCCTAACCCTGGATGCGTAGCTGGCGACACAGTTGCCTTGAACGCTGCCTTCCCTTCTGAGGGCTTGCTCCGACGTGAGCGGAATGATCGTATCGGTGCCCGGAACCGGGGGAGGGGGAAACGGCTTTTCGCTGGATTTGCCCCTTCGCGCCCTATTTCGCGGCCGGCGCGCCGCGGTGACTCTCTGCCATTCGGCAACCGCGCGGTCGTGAAACTCCCGAACCGCCTCAATCGATTCGAACCTGGGCACCGCCACGCGGATTCCCGGGGCGTGCAGAAGGTAGAGGCTGTCCACAAGCAGGTCGGCCGTCCTCGAACTCGTCCGCTCCTCTTCCGCTTCGACGACACGGTAGAGCAAACGCGTAGAAAGCGCCGAATGCAATTTGAGATTGCAGGCCAACCCAAGAACGCCCGCGTTGATAGCGGGTAGATGCGCGAGCATTTTGGACACTTCGGCTTCGGATTTGACCGCTTGGCGCAGCGATCTGAGATCATGCGGCGAAACGGCTTCGGGAAGGATTTTCCCAAGGAGGCGCACCATGGATTGGGTTCCAGGAAACCCGAGCCATTCGCAAATATCTCTCTGCCGCCGGGAAAGCTGCGCGAGGGCGGCCTGTGCCGGATCAGGCGCCAAAAGCCTCCTGAATTGATCATTATTGGCAAGACAGAAAAACAGGGCAGGATTTGCCGCCGCAAGGTCAATGGCGGCGCGGTCCACACCAATAAGTTCCAGGCCGTTCCATTGGTGGCTGGGGAAATGCTCCACCGCGGCGACTACGTCGCCTGGAAGTGCTTCACGAAATTGACGGAAAGCCGCAACCTTCCGCACGGTAGGTTCCGGGACGCTCTCGCCGGTTCCGCAGTCCGGCATTGCGCCCGGCGGGCGCAGCAGGCGGAACTCCGGCCTGAAGTCTTGCCACATTTCCGATGCGCGGGATAAGCGGGCCTGGAGATTTGGCCATCCTCGCAGACAAACCTGCCACTGGTCGCCCCGGATGCGCAATTCCCCGTCCGCAAAGCTATAGTCCGGAGGGTGTGTCGCCGTCTCCAAAAACATGTCTCTCCTGCCATTCCCAACTGAAGGCCGCCGGGAAAATCCCGCTTATCCCCGCACTCGCTGAGAGATTGTTGCGTTCATCGGACCTTGCCGTTGCCGGGCGGTTCCGGACCTATGAAATGGAGGCGAAGAAGGCGGCCGGCTTTGAAAATATCATGCAGTAGCCTGTCCCGCCACCGGTCTGTCATATTCCGGGCATCTGGCAAATCCGCGATATAGCGTTCCAATTGCTCATAAACAAGCTTTGGGGTCTCGCCTTCTCCTCCGGGGCACGATGGTCCGATCGCCTTTGCCAGGCGTATGATTGCCGTGGCCTTCTTCGCTCCCATACTACCGGCAATCCTCCCGTTCAAGCTAATTGCCAGATGAATAATGCGCAGGGCGCTACTTTGGGTCAATCGCCCATCCAGGTAGCGTTGGAGCACCCGGCATCGATAGTTTTGACACACCTGCGGCCGGCCGTCTTCGCGATAGATCATGCAGCGATTTTCCCGAAACTGCGGGCAGGGAATCCTAAAACCTCTTACAGTCTCGGTGTCGACCACATCGAGCCCATACGCACGCGCTTTTTGTGCCTCCCGGGCGGACAACTCTCCCCAAAAACCGAGCGAACCATTGCAGCGCAATCCGCATTTGAGGCAGATCACAGATCCGTCCGGATGTTGATTCCCGACATAGCCGGCCGGATCACCACTGATTTGTTTGTGTTGATTCGGTTTCACTTAGGGAATGTCCACTGTATTGCCTATGCCATTTTTCGATGGGGCAGCCGCTCACGATAAGGGGAACGGCTAATGCCCCCCACGCTGCTATTTGCGGGATTCTCGATCTTCCGGCATCTCCCAAAATATCAGGTCTTCCGCATTAACCCGGAGATCGGCCGTCCCGAACACCGCGGATACCGATGGTCGTCCTATTCGGAGACCGAGAAGTTCCCTCCTCCGCGGCTGCTCCCCGTAATTCGCCTGGCACGCGATGCGGGCGGCGGATCACAAAACCGTTGCACTTTGCATGTTTGGCTTGAAACGTGCAACGGCATTTTTCAGTTCGGCTGTTCGCCCAGCGTGACTGCAACCTCCCGGCGCCGCTCCGCCCGGTAGAATTCAATCGCAACCTCGTCGCCGGGCCTGTGTTTTGCCAAAATCGACATCAGATCGCTGCCGGCCGTAAGCTTCTCTCCGCCGATGGAGGTGATAATGTCCTTCGCCTCGAGACCCGCCGAATAAGCCGGCGAGCCGTCGAGAACCATCAGCACGGGGATCCCTTTTCCCGTAAGTTTTCCTGCCTGAAACTGTGCCGTGGAATCAGCCGTGGAAATCCCAAGGTACGCGCGTTTCGCAACACCGCTGTGAACAATGGACTCCACCGCCGGGCAGAGGATTGCCGCGGAGATCGCGAAGCCGACATCGGCAGCCCACGACGCGACTGCCGTGTTGATGCCGATTACTTCACCGCGGGAGTTTGCCAGCGGGCCTCCTGAGTTGCCGGGATGAACGCTTGCATCCGTTTGAATTACGTCCGGGATTACGAGTTCGCCCTGCAGGATCTTGCGCCGCAACGCGCTCACCACGCCGCGTGTTACCGTAGGAGGCCCGGAAATATCGAATGCAAAGCCAATCGCCACCACGTCCTCTCCCACCTCGAGAGTCCCGGGATCGCCAAATTCAGCGGGAGTCAGGCCCCCGGCGCCGGCCTTCAAGACCGCAAGATCCATTCTCGCATCGGAGCCGACGACTGTGGCATAAAAGGTCCGCCCGTCCGGCAGGGTCGTAAAAACACGGTCCGGCATTTTCCCGCTGCCTTGAGTGAGCACATGCAGGTTCGTGACAATATGTCCCTCCGCATCGAAGATCACACCTGTGCCAAAGCCTCTCCCCGAAAAAGCCATGCCCGTTTGAGGGGATTTTTCGACGCTTACTTGCAGCCTTACAACCGACGGTGCGAGCTTCCGGACTATCTCCACCGTCGAGAGTGATCTTCCCGATGGCCGAAATGAATCAGGTTTATCTGCCGGAGCACACGCCCCGAATACCAGAATGATTATGATGGGCAATATATCCGTATGTGATCTGAGCATGCGATTATGCCTGCCTTGTTATCGTTGCACTTTACACGCCAAAGGCGCGCAGGAAGAAACATTCAGAGGTTTCTTTTTGGCTCTCTGGAGCCGATGCGGTCCATATAAACGCCTCTGTGATAAATCCTGCAAAGCAGGCCTGGCGGCCTCGCCCTCTGGATAGAGTCTTAGTCTATGACTTCTTTGCGTTTTGCAAAGAAGTTATCTTCCCTTTTAGAATCAGGCACTTTGTCGTTTATATCTGGAGGCTGAGCGCTGAAAGCTGACAGCTGAAAGCGCGCGGCCATCGCCACTTTGGGATATTTGGTCGCGGCCCAGGGCCGCGCTAGGACGCATTGGCTGCCGTTTAAGCCGGGGGGCGTCTATCCGGCGTCGGGGTTGATGGGTTTCACGCATCATTCCGTTGCTGATATATGAAATGTAATCTTCGATGCTTTGGAACTCTTTACAGGTAGATTTTACAGCGGAATTCAGGTGCGGGAAAAGGATTTTGGACAGGCTTTGGCCTTAATGCAGCAGGCTCGCCTTGCCGCACAAAAGCCAGTAATGTTTTCACACTTCCCCTTGAATATCGGGAAGGCAGTAAAGTCATAAAGCCCTGGGCTTTAATTCTTCATTTGCCGCACTAAGGGATCTGTGAGCGTTTTCGGGAAGGGAGAAATATCCATGATGTGTCGAGCACGCGGTTCGCCTGCAATATCAGTTTTTTTCTTTTTGATGCCTGGAATTCCGGCAACTCCTGAAGATAAGGCAGGAAGCGAAGACCACCCTCGTTTATAGGATGACAGATGTCGTACTAGAGTCTTACCGGCCGAACGACAACGGCCAGACGTTCCTCGAATCCATCACCCTCGGGTATAAGAAGATCCGCTGGACATATACCCCACAAAAATAGGCTCCCGTGTTTCCAGTGCCGGCTGCAGACCAAAAATTGAGCTAAAAGATGAAATGCGTGGGCACGATGAAATGCCGGCCTTATGGAGCCTGTCCCCTATTTGCTATGTCGCAGGCAGCCTCATCGGCTGACTTTATTATTTACAATTGGCCAGCAGGCGACAGGACTTCCTGAGCCACTCTATAACAGGAAGGCGCTTGGCACAGCGGTTCTCGCAGGAAAAGCACTCCGTGCAACAATGCGCATTGTGCCGTTCGTTTGCATATATCAATCGCGCCGTTTCCAAATCTCCATACATCAAGGCGTCGTTATACAGCTCAAAAATGCGCGGAACGTCAATTTCTTCAGGGCAGGGCATACACGCTTGGCAGGAAGAGCACTGGATTTGCCGCAGCGCGAGATATGCATCCCTTACACTGCTAATCAACACCTCCTCCTCAATGCCAAAACTGTCGGGCCCGGCGCTGTCGGCGAGGGTCAGGCTTTCCATGAATTCCCCGGTTGAGGCTATGTCTCCGACTATGGTTGTGACCTCCGGATAATTCCATACGAATTTGAGACACCACTCGGCAAGGCTCCGTTTTACCGCGGCGCCGGCATATATCTGAGCTGCCGGCTGAGGGATGTCCCTCAGGAGCCGCCCGGTTTTGAGCGGTTCGTTTACGACTACTGCCAGCCCTTTCCGTGCAGCGTACTTGATACCGCTGATTCCGGGATCGTGACGGATATCCATGAAGCTGAATTGAAACTGACCGAGGACCCAATGATCATAGGATTCCACGATGCTCTTGAGAGGCTGATAATGATCGTGGAAAGAAAATCCCATGCCCCCGATCCTGCCATCCCTGATCGCAGTTTCCACCCACTTGAGCGCACCCAGTACTTCCAGCACGGGCCAGTTCCCTCGGTTCAGCCTTCCGAAAAGACAGAAATCCGCGCGATCCAATCCGGTTTTTTCAAGCTGCCGGGACAGATAGCGATCGAGGTCCGCTGTGGAATGGATCAAATCGGAGGGTAGCGTGACGGCTACCCTGACTCTATCGCGAAAGGCGCCATTGAGCACCTCGGCCACTACAGCAGCGAGGCGGTCGTGACGCTCCATGTTATAGGGGTAGCCCAGATCAAAATAATTAACGCCGTGGTCAATGGCGCAGCGGATCAACTCTATCGATGCCCGTCTATCCTCGGGAAGCATCGCGGCTCCCAGGCCGAGAATCGATGCCTCCCAATCCAGCGGACCAAACTTGCGATATCTCAACAAATCATCCTGGTGCTGTAATATTCAGGTCTCGAGCCGCAGATTTTTGACGTACGGCTTGCGACCTGCGATCTGGAATGGCTATTTACGCTTCCACCCATGGAGAATCATGTTCTCCGCTCAAGCAGATCACCATGAAACCGTAAGGCTTGTCCACCCACCTCGTGATAAGCGGCAGATGCGGAAAAGCCTGAGGGCAGATGCACACGGTCGGTTCGTTAAAGATGTGCCGTTCATAATCCTTGCCCATGCCCAGCTCAAGCTCTGCGCCGAGGTAACTCAGATCGTTGGGATCGAGCCCTACAAAACACAATATCTCCGCTTCGGGATGCTTATGAGCTTCACCTCCACGGTGCCATTTGCCGCACCGGCTATATAGGCCCCAGGTAAAATTCACCTGCATGCCCTCCAGGTCGCGGCCGTAGAGCCACACGATCTGATCGCCATTGCCCGGGCCGACGCCCATTTCCGCCGGATGCATCACACCTCTCTCATCCGTGACTTTGGAAAATCCCGATGTGTCGGCCGGGTCCTTGTGGGTAATCATCCTCTTGATCAGGTGGGCATGCCTGGATCCGGTCGTCTTGGTCTTTTTGGGCAATGCGGAGGCCTTGTACTCCGGGCTGAGGCCGATGCTGTAGTGAACTATGGGATTGTCCAGTTTCCGCACCGTGATGGGCCCGTGGGGTGTCCCCTTGGGCACCAGAATCACCGAGGGTTTGTCGAAAACGTGCTCCTCGCGCTCTTCGCCCAGTTCAACGGCTATCTCGGCGCCAAGCTGAAGGATGTCGCTTTGAAAGGCCACAAAGACCAGGAGTTCATCATAGGGATGAACCACCGATCCCTCGAGCGGGTGACACACGCACGGCTTCTGAATGAATCCATAGCTGAAATGTGCGTCGAACCCTTCGAGATCCTTGGCCTCCATCCATATCCGAGGTTCGCCGTAAAGCCCTGCAGGCGCATCCCTGATAGCCATGGGCTTTATGAGATGAGCATACTCTTTGGTTTTTGCCATTGCCGCAGTCTCCTTAGCAAAAGATCCTCAATCGTTTCATTATTCCACCCTTTCCTCCGCGCTTCCACTATTCTGTTTTCCCAGGCGCCTCGGCGAAAGTCCATGCTTTATTCGGAGTGCGGCGGCTTGCCGCCGCCTTGGAAGGCGCAAGCAAGTTTGCGCACTCCAAATTCAGGCTAGTCTTCCAGCGAGGCTCGGCCAGAGAGGGGCCGGCCGCCGGGTGAGGCGCGGAGGGCAAGAGCAAACGGGTGTGTTTGCTCCAGAAGCTCAGTTATTGAGGATTTGAAGGTGGAGCGGGCGGATGTTCTGACCTATCGGTTTCCTGCGGCGCGCCGGGGCACCGCTTCGGAATCCTGCTTCTCATAGTTGGAATAGACGGTTTCCCGATCGATCCGGAATCCTTTAAGAAGGAGAATCTTCCCTTTTCCTACAAAATGGGAAACCACGGGAAGCCATGCCTCATCGCTAATTCTGCTCCGTTGAACAATCATGTGGGTGCCTTTTTCGAGACGCACGACAAATCCGAGCCCGAAGGATATTTTATCAATCAGTTCGGCCTCGATGCCGCATAATAATTTGATTCATCACTATGAAGAGGCTCTTCATTTCCGGCGCCGCTCGAAGACTTATGATAAAGCTTGTACAAAATAGCTTCGGAAGAAGAAGAAAAAACGATACGGCTGCCGTCGGGCGACCAGAGAGGCGACACATTAAGGCTTCTTAGTGCAAATGTGAATCGCGTTGGGTTTTCACGTGTGAGATCAAGCATCCAGAGATCCGTTTGCCCTGACTTGTTAGCCAAACCGGCGGCCACTTTGGTTGCGTCCGGAGAAAGCGCCAGTCCATAAAAAGAACCTGGCTCCCCGATTGTCCCCTGGGCTTTGCCCTGCCGGTCAAACCAGGTAGCCCGGCTTAGCTGGCCGGGGACGCCGTTCAGGTAAGCGAGGACGCCCTTTGTTGAGACAGAAAAAAGAGGATAAAACGTGCCGTAAGTGGCAACCATCTCTACCAAAGGTACGGACTCACCGAGCATGGTCAACCGATGGTCGTCAAACGGCTGCGCCATCAACGTCTGACCGCGGAGATAAAGCAGGAATGCGGCGCTGTCATCCCGGGATGGCACATAAGCCATTCCTCTGTCGGAAGGCGCGATCTTTCTATAGCTCTGTTTTTCAGGCCCGACACCCAGGGATCCTTCGTATATGCCTGCCTTTTCGCGATTTGAACTATTGCAGAAGTAAAAAAAGTGCTTTCCATCCGGAAGAAACGCAGGGAAAGAATGCTGCGACTCTTGCGCTTGCAGTCTCGTCAGCACGGAAAGCGTGCCTCCTGTTGAGGAGACGCGCATCAGCCCGCCAGCCAAGTTACCAAGGATGATGACACCATCGCTGTTCCATGAGCCGCCCAGGATTGTTGTGGACAGGTCACATATTGGTTGCGGGAGTCCGCCGCTAATGTCGATTTTCTTTAGTTTTCCTCCCGAGTCAAAAACAATATACCGGCTGTCAGGAGACCAAAAGAAAGGAGGAAGTATGTTGGATTCCGTGCGGGGCAACGGCCGGGCTTCGAGCGAGCTCAAAGAGCGGAGCCAGAGGCATACGGCGCCGTCGGTTCCGAATCCGGCGAAGGCCAGATGCCGGCCATCCGGCGACAATGCAAACGATCCAAGAGGCGAAGGCCTTATGGTTGGCGTGATCTGAAATTGCACCGGCTCAGATGCCTCCTGTTCGGGCTTGCGGAAATAAACCAAAAGGAGAACCAAAAACGCAATGAGAAGCACAGCGGCTAGACACCAAGGCATCCATGGATGCTTCACAGACAGAGATTCGGGTGCGCCCTCGATCAGTCGCCAGGCATCGCCGACATCCCTCAAGCGGCGAGAGGGATTCTTTTCGAGGCAACTGCGTAATAACGGCCTCATCTTTGCAGGGACCTTCTCGAAATCAGGTTGTTCCTTGAGAGTTGCAGCTAAAGTGTCTGATACCGTTTCGCCGCCGAAGAGCTGCTTGCCTGTCAGCATCTCATAAAGCACGACGCCGAAGCCCGAAGGGCGAAGGCGGATCATTTGACAGGCACCCGCTGCTTCAGTTCCTCTGTCCAGTTTACGATGACGTTCAGCTGGACGCCGGGTTCAGTCGTATTGGATCCGGCTTCTTTGACCATCAGGAATCTCTTGCCGTCAGGACTGATGTCCCATGACGAACCAACATGCTTACCCTCGAAGAGAATTTCGGTCTTTCCTGTCCCGAATGCGCCCTCGGTCTGCACCGCGGCAGTCATCACAAAATCGCCGTTCCGATAAAACAACTCCCGGCCGTTTGGGGACCACAACGGGGCGCTCCCACCGTTTGTCGAAACTTGCCACGTCCCCTTTTCAATTTCAGGAAATGGACGCACAAAGATTTCGGATTTCCCGGTCTGTGTGGATGCATAGGCCATCCAGCGTCCATCGGGTGAAATTTTCGGCTGACTTGCCAGATTTATCAGCGTCTTCAACGATCGATTGCCTTCCAACGACAGAGCGCGTATGGCGATTCCAAAGCCGTTGTTTTCAGCCAGGACAAGCGTCTTCATATCCCTTGCCCAGGACGACGGCGTCATTTCCACCTGAGCATGTTCCGAAACAAGCAGTTCTTCGTTTCCTGTTCCGTCCGCTGCCTTACTGCCGATTGTCACTTTCCCTATTGCGCCAAATTGAAAAACGATGCGCTTCCCGTCCCGGCTCCAAAGAGGACGCCAGCTGGATTGATTGAAGGTCAAGCGGCCCATGGTTTCACGGGCGAAATCCCAAATATAAATGTCTCCTTTGTTGGCGCCCAATATGCCTATCGCCAGTTTGGATCCGTCGGGGGATATGTTCGGAGACTCGTAATTGGCTGCGGTCGCAATCGGAACCTCTTTCCCTTTGCGGTCCACCCACACAAGAGTTCGCCGGGCAGCGTTCTGATCAGCCACGCCGGCCGTGTCCGGCGCGTAAACAAGGGTCCCGGAATCGGAAACAGCATATTGGGGCGCATAAACGTCCAAACGGAAAACGTTCTCAATTATTCGGACCGAACCACCTGCCAATTCGAGCCTGCCGGAATCAAACGGGACAGCAAAAAGATTATTTTCTATCGCATAAACTATATGTCCAGTCGGAAGATACCGGGCAGTATCGCCCTCGAACAGTTCCTTGCGCTCACCCGATTTGAGGGACTGAATCATAACCTTATAGGGCGCCGGCAGAACACGCGTAAACAGCACGGACTTCCCATCCGGCAACATTTGCGGATGGAACAGCCACTCGTTCTGCGCCGGCTTGACAATCTGTTCGGGCCTTCCGCCGTTGGCGGAAACCCGCATGATACCTTTATCCTGGGTTCCATATACAATATGGTTGTCAGCGCCCCAGGTCGCGCCTGCAACGGTGAGGACATCACACAAAGGCACCGGGGCGCCGCCGTTGATGGCTATTTTTTTCAACTTCCTTTCGGTGTTTGATAAATAACCGATCCATTGGCCATCGGGCGAGAAGAAAGGATTCTCGGGACCCGTCTCACCACCTACAATAAGCTTCTGTTCAAACGCATCCACCGAGCGCCAATACATTCCTTTGGCCGTGGCGTAGGCGAGTTGCCTGCCATCAGTCGAAATA
>CAZTHE010000027.1:0-42786 GCA_964613495.1 uncultured Acidobacteriota bacterium
AATCCGGTCTTCTGTCCACGCATCAGGTCGACGGAAAATCGAATCCCCTCCTCGGCAATTTCGATTCCGTCCGGCACCTCTCCCCAGAGGACGTTCCGGATCTCTTCAAGCCCTTCGAGCCGCCGGACCCGGGCGTCGTTTCTTTGCAGGATCCCCTTTGGCCGGACGGCCTCCCTCAGGATGTCGACCAGAAGCGGCTTCATCGCGTCGGTGGCGCGCGACAGGGTCTGCAGCACCAGGATGTCGCCGTACCGGTCCACGATGATGCCGGGGAGCAGGTCTCCCTCCCCGAAGATCAGCCGGCAGGCCGTGAAGGAGTCCGGCTCCGTCCGCCGGCGAGCGATGGATGCGAGAATGCGGGCGCGAAGGAAATCCTCCGTGGGGGGAGCCGCGTCGCGCGAAAAGAGACGCAGCCTGATCTGAGACGCGCGGCTGTAAAATGCATATCCAAGGACATTCCGGCCCGAATCCACGACCTGCACGATCGGCGGATCTGCGCCGGCGGGTTCCTCTACCCATTCCCCCGCATATACCCAGAGATGCCCGCGGCGAATGCGGCGGACCGCGGCGGGGGATACCTGTGCCTGACAGCCTATTTCAAAAATGTCCAAGGGAACCTCGATCTATTGCCCGCTCTCTCCCTCAACCGGGAAGTTTTTGCCGATATGCTCCACGGCTTCCGCCCGGGTCCGCAGCACGCCATCCAGCTGCAGATCTTCGATTTCAAGCAGAATCCTGCTGAAGACGGGGCCGGGCACATAGCCCATTTCGATCAGGTCATGCCCCGTGACCAGCGGGGGCGCTTCGGGAGAAAGCGCGTACTCTTTTGTTCTTTTCAGGTATTGCGAATAGGCGTCCAGGCCGCGTCCGGCGCCGAGGCTGTTGACGCGGAAAAGTTCCAGGTGGTCGGCAAAATCCGGCCTGCGGAAAAGCCGCCTCAACGCCTTGTCGGTCAGGCTCCCGTCGCGGGCAAAATCCATGTGATGCTCGACGAGTGCGACGATTCTCCCGGTTTCCTGATTCGACAGCTTCAACCGCCGGCAGACGTCCTCGCTGATTTTCGCGCCGCGGAGCGCGTGAAGCGCGGTTGAATCCGTTTCGTCCCGCGCGCCGGCCGGGGACTTGCCCACATCGTGCAAAAGGGTTCCGAGCGCCAGCGCCGGAGACGGTTTCCGCAGAAGCATCAGGGCCTTTTTCGTGTGGGCGAAAACGTCCATGCCGCCGGCCGTGCCGGGAACGTACGCGATCCCGATCAGGGATTGGACCTCTGGCAGAATTGCGGCCAGGAGGCCCGTCTCGCGGAGCAGGTCCAGCCCTCTCGCGGGCGCAGGCGCGATGAGGATCTTGATCAGCTCGTCCCGGATCCTTTCCCCGCTGACCCGCAGGATATCCGGCGCACTGCGCCGTATGGCGTCCAGCGTATCCGGGACGATCCGGAAATCGAGAGAGCACGCGAGCCGCACCGCCCGCAGCATGCGCAGTTTGTCTTCCGCGAACCGCTCCCGGGCGTCGCCGATGGTCCGGATCAGCCGCCGCTCGATATCGCTCTTGCCGCGCACATAGTCGATCAGCCGTTCCGCGACGGGATCGAAGAACAGGCCGTTTATCGTGAAATCCCTGCGACGGGCATCCTGCTCCGGACCCGAAAACGTAACGGCGGTGGGATGCCGGCCGTCCAGATACGCCGAGTCCTGCCGGAATGTCGCCACCTCGAACGTGCGCCCGTACATGCGGACCTGAACCACGCCGAACTGCTCGCCCACGGCGTATGAGTGAGGGAAGATCCGCCGGACCTCATCCGGCGGTGCGTCGGTCGCAATATCGATATCCCTGGCTTCTCTGCGCAGGATGTAGTCGCGCACCCATCCCCCCGAAAAAAACGCCTCGTGTCCGTTCAGCCGTAGTTTTTCGACGATGCGCCGCGCGGCTTTTTCCATCTGATATCGGAAGAGAATCCGCAACCTCGGGCCGGTTCCCGGGACTTGAACCGCGCGCCCCTCGGATTGCGGGAGCAATGAAATGGGTAAACAGCCGGGCAAGGCGCCCGGAGAAGACCGTTTTGCCGCGCCCGGCCCTGTCAGGCCAGCTTGTCCAGGTATTTGTTCCTGCTGTCTTCAGGGAACAGTTTTTTGAAAGCCGCCCGGTACCTGGCGAAAGCCTTCTTCTCCCCTATCTTGTGATAGCTCAACGCCATCCGGAAATAGAAGAGGTCGTCATTCGGGAACCTCCTGGCCAGACGCAGCGTCTCCTCGCCTTCCACCACCGCTTCCTTGCTGCGGCCGAGCTCGTGATAGCAGTTCGTCAGGTAGCTCCTGGCCTCGGCTTTTTCCAGCCTGTTCCGGGGATTGCGGCGAAGCGTCTCCAGCGCGATCAGGAGAGATTTCTCAAAGGCCTGCAGCCGGAAGTGGCATTCGGCAATTTTGAGATAGAGCCAGATCAGGTCCTGCCGTTTGCCGCTGATCTGTTTCAGTTCCAGGATCTTTTCATAGGTCTCCAGCGCCATCGCATAATTGGCCAGCTGCCGGTAACAGTCCGCCATTCTCAATTGAATCTCGCCGCGGCGCTCAAACTTCGGGTCCAGCTCCAGCACCCTGGAAAAGTGCTTCAGCGCTTCGTGGTATTCCTGCAATCCCATGTAATTATTCGCCATGCTCTCGTAGAGATAGCTGAGCCCGGGATCGTCGTTGCTCAGGACCTGAATCGCCTTCTGCGAATAGCGGATGGCTTCGTCGTGTCTCCCCAGGGCTTCGAAGTTGCGGCTCATCCCGGCATACAGCATCCACTGCGTTTCCTTTTCCTGGCTGTCGGCGTATTCTTCGCACTTCTTCCTTGCTTCCAGGGACTTGGCCGTCTTTCCGTGATACTCGTAGAGCGATCCGAGGTGGAAGTACACAAAACCGCACATGTCGCTCATGAACTCGGGTCTCTGCGGATCGAACAGGCCCGCCGACTTCAGCAGGAACGTGAAGGCCTCCTTGTCGCTCCCGGCGTTGAAGTGGCAGATGCCGACCCGCCCGGCGAAGTAGGCTTTCACGTTCGGCTGACGGGCCAACCTCAATGCCTGCGAATAAATCCCGTTTGCGTCGGCGTAGCGTTCCCTGTCGAATAAATCGCCCCCATAGGCGTCCATGAGCGCGAGCCGTTCCTCGGCGGTGGCAGCGTTTTTCAGCCGGGCCTCAAACTGTTTCTTGTTCACCCTGGTCCCCCGTGTTCGTCTGTTTCATTCCGTGACAGCGCCGGAACTGCCCGGCGACTGGTACACCATAATATACTCCCGATGCACTTCCACCTTATCGATTTCGTACGGCATTTCCGAAGGCTGCAGCGGATCGAACGGCGGATTCTGTTTCCGTCCCACGGCGGAGATGATCGCCTCGACCATCGGTTTCGGCAGGGCCCTGCCGTCGAAGAGCGCCTGTGCCAGTTTGAAGTGCGCTTTTTTGTCTATGGCGACGAGCCGGCCGTCCGCCGCGATTGTATGAATCCCCGAGAACATCAGGCTGATCAGCTTGGGCAGCATTCCCGTGGACGCCGTTCCCAGCCGGTCGAAATCCACGGTTGCCGTTGCCTCGAGCCGGTTGTCCTCGAATTCGACCACGAGCTTTTGAAGAGACGGGTGGTACCGCGCGCTCAGGTTCAGAGCGAGGTAGGAGTTGATTTCGTCTTCCGTGAACTTCGTGGTCTGAGACTGAGCGGGCTTCCGGTTTTCGGCAAACGATTCCAGTTTCTCGAGCTTCGAGCCGCATCTTTTCGCGGCGGCCCTGGATGGGGCCGAGGATCGAGGTTCCCCAGGGGCCGAAGCCAGGAGCGCAAGCAGGAACATACCGGAAAGGATCAGGGCCGAGACCGGGCGGCCGCGGCCCGCGTACCGTCGAAAAGGCGCGGCAGGCTTAGCAGGACTATCGGATGACCTTGAACGTTCGAAGCCACCGTGTCTTGGCGAAGAAATTGATAAAGACATCGGCAAACTGCCTGAGCCGGTCAGGCATGCTCGTCTGCAAATATTCGTCTCGCGGCGTTTCGAAAGACCAGTAAATGACGAGGGCCTTGCCCAGAATGTACTCGCGAGGCACGAATCCCCAGAAACGGCTGTCCTGGCTGTTGTCCCGGTTGTCGCCCATGGCGAAGTAATGGCCCTGGGGGACATCGTACGGCCCGTAGTGTTCATCTACGCTCCCCGGATCGATGTATTGGGTATAATCTTCCTTAAGCGGATGCCCGTTGACGTAGACGGTGCGCCCCTTCATTTCGATTCTGTCGCCGGGCAATCCCATCAGCCTCTTCACGTAAGCGACTTCCGGGCTGTTGGGATACTTGAATACGATTACGTCCCCGCGCCTTGGTTCCTTGTAGGGCAGAATTTTGGAGAGAAAGCCCGATTGCATCCCGTAGACGAACTTGTTGACGAGAAGATGGTCGCCGATCAGCAGGTTGGATTCCATGGAACCCGTGGGAATCTTGAACGCCTGGATCACATAGGTGGTGGCAAACAGCGCGATAATGGCGGTAATGACGATAGACTCGAAATACTCCCGAACCGTCGATTTGCTGAATTCCAATGAGTCCCTCCTGCTGCGCAATGGGTCAAGCTGAAAAACTGTAGCACAGGCCTTTCGTCCAGACAACCCGCTTGGGACTGCGGGCTCCTGCCGCGCCGGTTCTGCCGCCGGCCTTATCCCGATAGCGGGGAAGGGTTTTGCCGGGCGGTGGCGGTTCGGGTCCGGCCGTCATTTCAGGGAGCGCCACAGCCGGCCCATGATGCCGAGCACGTCCATATCCCGGTCTTCGACCGCGGGGGACAGGACCGGGTCGTTTCCGAGGCGGGACAGGAGCTCGAGGTTTCGTCTCTCGTCGCGCACTCTCTGCCGCTCTTCCTCGAGACGAGCCTTCTCGCGTTCGCGCGATCTGGCCAGTCCTCCGGCCACGATGAATTCGACGATGCTCTTGAGTTCGTTCCGGTCGAACCAGGTGCCGTGAGCCTTGCACCAGTCCAGGATCACGCCCGAGCAGCCGGCGAACTGGCGGCGGTTCATCAGTTTGCCGCACTCGGGGCACGGGATGTAGGTCCTGCCGGAGGACGACCCGGGCTTTCCGGCGGGGCTTCGGGGCTCGAAATCGTACCCGATCACGCGCTGCTGCTGTTCCTGATCCGCGCAAATCTGCTGCAGGGTCTCGTGGGTCACCCACAGCCCGCCGCAGGACGTGCATTCCGCCATGTCCTTTTTGCCCACACGGATCGCGGCGAACGGGACTCTGCAGCGGGGACACAGGTGCTTCGCTTCTCCGGCGGGCTGGCCGGCGCCGGCGCCGGCGCCGCACCACGGACAGTGCTTCATCCCGGTGAAGATGGCCCCGTAGCATTTTGAGCAGACGAGGGTCGCCAGACTCGAGCGGCAATAGGCGCACCGGACGCTCCCGGGCGTCGCGGCCGCGCCGCAGTTCGGGCAATTGTAGACGGATCCGGTTTTGCGGTTTCTGCTCGTCATCTTCTCATGCCTCTATCCGTGTGTCCCGAGCGCAATAAGGATCGCCGCGATCGCGAGGATGGCCAGGATGAGGGCGGCGATCTTCCACGCGCTGTAGGGCCGGTCTCCCTGCACTTCTCCCGTCCGCCCGTTGATGAGAATCCGGTAGGTCTTGCCGTGGAACCGGTAGGCGCTGATCCAGACCGGAAGCAGGATGTGCTTGAACGTGATGTTGTCGTATCGGGTGTTGGAGGATCGGATCCGCTGTTCGTCGCCGCCGATGTCCCGGCAGATGCTGCCGTGAATGGCCGCCTCCATGTTCCGCTTGGCCGCCTCGAATCCCTCCGTCAGCCGGATGCCGTAGCTCTCGGCCCGGAAGCCGCTGAGGTAATCGTCGGCATAGGGCACGAGGTTTTTCAGGTCCCAGGGATCGAGCTGGCCGACATATTCGACCGGCAGGGACCTGCCGGCCGGGACCAGGATGTCGTCGAATCCGTTCGATACGGTGCCGCTTACGGCGTGCCACCGGGTGTGGCGCACGCGGCGGCTGCGCTGCACCGGGCGTCCCTGGACGCGCGTCATGACGTTTTCGGTGGTGTAGTGGTATTCGCCGCGGTCCCCCTCGTAGGACGTCGTCGTGTCGCTGTCGTAGGTCCAGAAGGGAGTGTAGACCCCGATGAGCCTGCTGCCGGATTGGGCATGCTGCCGGAGACTCCCGGGCGCGAACCAGCGGCTGCGGATCCAGTTGCGGAAACTCGCGAACGCCTCCGCGTGCCGGATTTTGAACGGCAGCAGCGCCTCCGGTTTGATCAGGCGGGACACGCCGGCGGAGAACACCATGTTGGCGCCGCAGAACGGGCAGACGCCCGAGGCCGCTTCGGGCGGCATGGTGGTCTCCGCACCGCATTTATCGCAGCGGACCCGCGGACCCGCGTCGGACTCTTTTTCTTTCCCGGCTTTTTCCAGGAAGTCGCGGTAGTCCGTTTCGCGGACCGGTGTTTCCGGCGGCGCGATCGGCAGCCGGAAGCCGCAATACGGGCATTCGAGCGAGTCGGTGCCGGGCGCGAAGTCGAGCTTCGCGCCGCACCGGCCGCAGCTGAGCTGCTCGGCGCTTACAGGTTTCTCTTCCGGTCCCGGACGATCCATCGACAGGCTCTGCGCTAGATTTTGGGATTTCCCGGCGCCGCCGGAACCGCCCGTTTACGGCGTCTGGGGCAGCGGCGGCGGGACGTTTGCGAACAGCGGCTGCAGCGCCGGCAGTTCGCCTGCCGCGGTCCATTGCGCCATGCCCTGCGTCCAGACGAGCGTCTGCCGGGTCAACTGTCCTTCCGACACCTGGGACGCGAGGGCCTGCATGTCGAAAGGACCCGTCTGAGTGCCCCCGACGGCCACGAAATAGGCCGCCGCTCCGGGGATCGGCGGCGGGGCGGCCGCGGGAGCCGAACCGGCCTGCGCCTGCCCGGACAGCGCCTGGCCGATCGGCCCGGCCATGGCCATTCCCATGCCGATTCCGGCGCCGGCGGCCGCCAGTCCGCCCGGATTTTTGGCCGCGTCCGGAATCGAGTTGGCGACGTTGAACTGGGTGTAGGCCGCGAGGTTCCCGACCACGCCCATGCTGGTGCGCTTGTCGAGCGCCTCTTCCACCGCCTCGGGCAGCGATATGTTTTCCACCAGCAGCTTGGTCAGCTCCAGGCCGTAGGTCTGGAATTCGGGGGCGATCTTCTGCGTCAGGAACGCGCCCAGCTCGCCGTAGTTCGCCGCCATGTCGAGCACCGGAATCCTGCTCTGGCCGGCGATTTCGGCGAACCGCGAGACGATGAGGTTTCGCAGCTGGTTGACGATTTCCTCGACCGTGAAGTGCCCGTCCGTGCCGACGATCTGGCGGATGAGCGTCTGCGGGTCGCTGATCCGGACGACGTAGGTGCCGTAGGCGCGCAGCCGCACGGGGCCGAATTCCGCGTCGCGCATCATGATGGCGTTCATGGTGCCCCATTTGAGATCGGTAAACTGCCGCATGGAGCAGAAATAGACCTCGGCCAGGAAGGGGCTGTTGAAGCCGTATTTCCACCCCTGGAGCGTGGAGAGGATGGGCAGGTTCCTGGTCTCCAGGGAGTACATGCCGGGTTGAAACACGTCGGCGATCCTGCCCTCGTTCACGAAGACGGCCGTCTGGCCCTCGCGGACGGTCAGCTGCGCGCCGTATTTGATCTGATTGTTGTACCGCTCGAAGCGGTACACCATCGTGTCGTTGGTGTCGTCGATCCACTGGACGATGTCGATGAACTCGCCACGCACCTTGTCCCAGATTCCCATCTCTGCGGCTCCTTTCCTTCACCCAGCATACAATAATTTCGGTGACAGGCGCCAGTACCTCGAAATTGCGCCCTCCGTCTTATCGGCAGTTCCGGGATAATGTCGAGGTCAACCCGCCTGAGATCGGAATTGCTCCGGGTCGGGCTCGATTTCGAGGCACCCGTAGACGGCGCGCAGCGCCTTCTTGGATTCGGCCAGGATCAGCAGGGTGTCTCCTTCCTCCAGCACGGTGAATCCGTTCGGCGTAAGGTACTTGCCGTTCCTCTTGATGACGGAAATGGTCGCCGTGTTCGGGAACCCGACCTCCACGACCTGCCTGCCGGCCACCGGGCTGTCCTCCGGGAGTTGTATTTCCACCAGTTCCGATTTGACGGTGTCCGACAGCTCGATGTCGGCATGCGTACGGCGTTTTACGTGCTGCGGCAGCAGGAGCCGCAGCCGCCGGGCGACGAGCGGCACCGTGGTCCCCTGGATCACGACCGACGTTACGGAAACGAAGAACACGATGTTGAAGATCATCTGGGCCTTGGCCACCCCGGCCAGGAGCGGGAAGGTGGCAAACACGATCGGGACCGCGCCGCGCAGCCCCACCCAGGAGATGAATATCTTGCCGCGCCGCCGTCCCCTGAAGAACAGGAGGCTGAGCCACACGCTCAACGGGCGGGCCACGATCATCAGGAAGGCGGCCATCCCCAGCCCGATGCCCACGATCGGGAGCAGCTGGCTCGGGAAGACCAGGAGGCCGAGCGTCACGAACAGCGTGATCTGCATGAACCAGGCGACGCCGTCGAACCAGCGGATGATTTGCCTCTTGTGGATCAGGTCCTGGTTCCCGAGAATTACGGCGGCCAGATACACCGCCATGAATCCGTTCCCCCCGAAGGCGCCGGTTGCAGAAAAGCTGAAAAGCATGATGGCGATCATCAGCACCGGATACATGCCCTCGTAGTCCAGCCGGATCCGGTTGAACAGCTTGGCCCCCACGAACCCGATCACGAAGCCGAACATGATCCCGATGAGGATCTGCTTGAGGAAGACGGGAACCATGGCGACCGGCGACGTGTCCGGATTAGCGACGAGCTGCGTAAAAGTGATCGTCAGCGCGTACGCCATCGGGTCGTTGCTGCCGCTTTCCAGTTCCAGGGTGGGGCGCAGGCTGCCCTTCAGCGCGAGATTTTTGGATCGAAGAATCGAGAAGACGGCGGCCGAATCGGTCGAGGAAACGATCGACCCCAGCAGCAGCCCCTCGTACAGGCTGAAGTCGGTGACCGCGTGGATGAAGACTCCCACGAAGGCCGCCGTCAGCAGCACGCCCAGGGTGGACAGGCTGACCCCGTGCCAGACGATGGGTTTGATGGTTTTCCAGTCGGTTTCGAACCCTCCCGAAAACAGGATGAAGTTCAGGGCGATGATGCCGATGACCTGCGCCAGTTTGTGATCGTCGAAATAAATGCCGCCCACTCCCTCGGAGCCCGCCAGCATCCCGATGGTCAGGAAGAACAACAGGACGGGGACGCCGAACCTGTACGAGGTCTTGCCCGCGATCAGGGAGATGAAGATCAGGATGGAAGCCATCAGCAGGGCTTGATCGATCGCAACAGGCATCGGGCTTTCCCTTCAGACAGGTCTCCCGGCGTCGGAACCTGCCGCAGTATCCGGACAATCGGCGGCGATGCTTCCGCATCCTGCGCCGCGCGCAATGCGCGCCAATGGGTGGTACCTGTGCATCATACCTCAGCCCCGCGTCTTGCGCCGAGGCCAAGTACAAAAATCATTCCGATTTTCCGAGCGGACCGGGCAGACGGCATGGGCCGGTGGCATGTGCCCGATGGATGAACCTGGCGGCAAACAGGCGGCGCCCGCAACAATCCGGTCTTTGACGAAAGATGGCGCCGGCACCGCTTTTGGCCTTCCAAAACGCGGCTAAGTTTAGTATTATCAACGAACTTTGGGCGGTTAGCTCAGCGGCAGAGCATCGGTCTTACACACCGGGGGCCACAGGTTCAAATCCTGTACCGCCCACCAAAGAATATCCCGGGGGCCAGACACCGCGCCCCAACTTCCGATTGAACTCCCTCAGGATCCGCCGTTTGGTTTACAATCACAGCAGATTTCGATACCAGGAGGCACCATGAAAATCATCACGAAACTGGCACTGTGCGCATTTGTCGGCCTGCTCGCCATGGGCGCGGGAATCGCCCAGCAGCGGGGCGCCATCACTGCGGAGCGGATTGCGGACAACATCTACATTGTTCGGGGCGGCGTTGCCAATACGGGCTTCGTCGTCGGTGAGAAGGAAGTCGTCGCCATCGACGCGCAGATGACGGCCGATGACGCGCGGAAAATGGTCGAGTCAATCGCGAAGGTTACCCCCAGGCCGCTGACGAAAATCATCCTGACCCACAGCGACGGGGACCACGTCAACGGGCTCCCGGGGTTCCCGAAGGGGATCGAAGTCACCTCCAGCATCCAGGCGAAAAACGAAATGGCGGCGGCCCTCAAGGCGCCGAATGCGGCGCCGCTCGGGGATTATCTGCCGGCGAGGACGTTCGACAACAAAATGGATTTCGGCCTGGACGGCGAGCGTGTCCAGTTGCTTCAGTTCGGCCCGGCCCACACCAGCGGCGACATCGTGGTCTTCTTTCCCGAAAAGAGGCTGGCCTTCGTCGGCGACCTCGTATTCATCGGGCGAGATCCGCTGATCCACCGGCAGAAAGGCGGCACCTCCACCGGCCTGCTCCGAAACCTGCAGGCGCTTCTCGACCTGGGCGCGGACAAATACGTCCCGGGACATGGCGACGTGCTGGGCAAGAGCGAGGTGGAAGGCGCGCTGAAAAGCCTGCGGGAGAAGCAGGACAGGGTTCGTTCGCTCATCCGGGAAGGGAAGTCGCTGGAGGAGACGAAGGCGGCCTTCGGGATTTCGACGGCTCCCGCCAAGCCCGGCGGCTTCAGTTTCCCGAGCCTCGTCGAGGTGATCTATCTCGAACTGTCCGCAAAATGAGGCCGTCCGGGACTGCCGGCACGAATCCGATTGGCCGGCCCGGGAGCTTTCCACTATAATGCACGCTTCGTTTCGGGCGCGCCGACTGCCGGCGCGCCCCGCCGTCTAAAACCGTTTTCCGGAGCCGGCGATTCCCGGCTGAAACCCATGAACCACCGCGAAACCCTCGAGTACATGGCCAGCAAAGGAAACGAGGTGCAGATGATGCATCTCGGACTGCACCGGACGCGTTCCATGATGGAGGCCCTGGGCGATCCCCATGAAAAATATCCGGCGATCCATATCGCCGGCACCAACGGGAAGGGAAGCGTCGCCGCCATGGTCGAATCCATCCTGCGGTGCGCCGGCCGGGTGACCGGCCTGTATACCTCGCCTCACCTGGTGCGTGTGGAAGAGCGGATCCGGGTCGGCGGGACGCCGGTGGACGGCCGCCGTTTCGCGGCCCTGGCGACCCGCATCCGGAAGACCGAGGCCGAACTGCTGGAAAAAGGGATTCTCGACCGCCCGTTGACGACATTCGAATTCCTGACCTCCACCGCCTTCCTTCATTTCGCCAAGGCAAAGATCGACGCCGCCATATTCGAGGTGGGGCTCGGGGGGAAGCTGGATGCCACCAACATCATCCGCCCGCTCGCAAGCGTGATCACGGGCATCGCGCTGGACCACCAGAATTACCTGGGACGCACCCTCGCGAAAATCGCCGGGGAAAAAGCCGGGATCATCAAGGCCGGCGTGCCGGTGGTCTCCGGATGCCGCGCGCCCGCGGCGTGCCGCGTGATCAACGCTCAGGCGGCCGCCGTGCGCGCCCCGCTGGTGGAGGCGTCCCGCGCCTGCACCATCCGAAACGCGAGGGAAAAGCGCGGACGCTTCACGTTCGACCTTCGGACGCCGCGGAGGACCTACAAAAACCTGCGCCTCTCGCTTGCCGGCGAATATCAGATGCGCAACGCCATGCTGGCCGTCCTCGCCGTCGAATCCCTGGACTCTCTTCCGGTTCGGCGGGAACACATCTACGAGGGCCTCGCCCGGACGCGCTGGCCCGGAAGGCTGGACGAATACCGGTCACGGCGCCGCACGCTGCTCGACGGGGCGCACAATCCCGAAGGGGCGCAGCTGCTGCGCGAATTCCTGATCCGGGAGAAGGAAAAGGACGTCCACTTCGTTTTCGGGGCGGTGCGGGACAAGAACATCCGCGGCATCGGGCGCGAAATCTTCCCGCTGGCCGCGAGCATTCATCTCACTCCCCTCAGCAACACGCGCTCGGCTTCGCCCGAAGACGTGGCGGCGATGCACCGGCGTTTCGCTCCGCGCATGCGGATTCATGCGGGCATGCACGAAGCGCTGCGCGCCGCCTGGGAGGAGTGTCCGCCCTCCGGCCTCGTCGTCGTGACCGGGTCGCTCTACCTGGTAGGCGAACTGCTGCCGCTGGTACAGGCGGATGCACGCAATTGCTGATTCCAGATTCCAGATTCCGGATTCCAGATAGTGGAATCACTTCCGCGAAGGCTTGGGCATTTTTTCCCAGTCTTTCAGGAAGCGTTCGAGCCCGATGTCGGTCAGGGGGTGCTTGAGGAGCTGTTCCAGCACCTTGAAGGGCATGGTGGCGACGTGGGCTCCCAGGAGCGCCGCTTCGCGCACGTGCAGCGGGTTGCGGATGCTCGCGACGAGGATCTCTGTCGGGAACCGGTAGTTGTCGAAGATCTGGACCAGGTCGTGGATCAGGTCCATCCCGACTTCGCTGATGTCGTCGAGTCTTCCGACGAACGGGGAAACATAGGTGGCGCCCAGCTTCGCCGCGATCAGGGCCTGGTTGGCGCTGAACACGAGCGTCACGTTGGTCGGGATTCCGTCCTTGGAAAGCTGCTTGAGGGCTTTCATCCCCTCTTTGATCATCGGGATCTTCACGACGATGTTCTCGTGAATCTTCGCCAGGTCGTAGGCCTCGCGCAGGATGCCCGCGGCGTCCGTGCTGACGACCTCCGCGCTGATCGGCCCGTCCACGATGCGGGTGATTTCCAGAATGATCTCCTTGAAATCGCGCCCTTCCTTGCTGACGAGCGAAGGGTTGGTGGTCACTCCGTCGATCAGGCCGTAGTCTGCCGCGTTGCGGATTTCGTCGATATTGGCGGTGTCCAAGAAAAATTTCATGATGCGTTCTCCTGTCTCTCGTTTAGGTCAGACATTGCCGCGTCTCCGGTCTCCCGGGTCAAAAAAACCGGCCGGGCCGCCGATGCGCGGCCGCTATTTGCCTTCCAGGACCGTTCGGACCGGCACGCTTTCGTTCCCGTGGCCGTCGACGGCATGAAGTGCGTATGTGCGCTCCGCTCCGGAATCCTCCCGCGCGTCCCGGTGGCTCGCCGTCGTGATCAGGCCGCCCTGAAGCGGGACCCGGTCTCCGGATCCGGGGCCTTCCAGGTAGATGCGGTATCCGGCCACGTCCTTCGAGGGGGAGGGGGCCCACAGCAGGACCGCGTCTTTCCCTTCGCGCACCGCATGAAAGTCCGACGGGGGATCCGGAGGAAACGTGTCCCGGGGCGTGACCCGGACCGGGCCGGAGAGTTCGCTGACCGCACGGGGATTCCGAAGGCTTGCCACCGTCCGCACGGCGTAGGCGTAAACCCGGTCGAACTGGAAGTCTCGATCATCGAATTCCGGCGTTGGCAGCGGATCGCGATTCAGCGGCGCCTGCGGCGGGTTCTTCGGATCGTCGGTCCTGAAGACGTCGTACCCGGCGGCATTGGCGGGTCTGGACCCGTCGCTGTTTTCCGCGGGCGCATCCCACTCCAGCCGTATGGAGTCTTCCGTCACCGTCGCCCTGATTTCGCCCGGCGGGAGCGGGACGGGGACGGGCGCGATCGAGACCCGGTTGCTGAGCCCCGCGGCTTGATTCCGGTTGTTGACGAAAAGGACGGCGTAGCCGAACCGGCGGGAAACCATGGAAGGGGGATCCGGAAATCCGGGCCGGTCCCGGAATGTGATCGTCTCCGCCGCGGGACCCGGCGGAAGGTCCGCGGCCGCGACGGATTGAATCCGCCCGGCTCGAAGGAGGAACTCCTCGTCGCTCAGGGCCGCCGGGCCTTCGGCAGCCCCGCGGCCGATGTCCCCGGTCAGCCGGAAGAGATCGATGCGGGCAAGCGTCCTGGCTTCGGACCCGTCCGTGTTCCGGGACGGCCGGGTGAACGTGAGCACGACGGAATCCGCCTGCTGGCAGGCGGCGAGGTCGGCGGCCGGTTCCGGAACGAGGATTTCCGGGGGCAGCGGATCGCTGATTTTGGCGCAACCCGGCCCGAGAACCATGCACGCGGCGGCGATCAGTACGGCCCGGAGTGTGCGGCTTCCCGCATGTTCGGTTGCGCGCATCAGAGAATGTACCGGCTCAAATCCCTGTCCTGAGCGATGTCTCCGAGTTTCCGGCGGACGGTGTCCGCCGTGATCCGGATGTGTTTCACCTTGCGCTGCCGCCCTTCGAACGATACGTCCTCGAGGAGCGCCTCCACGATCGTGTGGAGACGGCGCGCGCCTATGTTCTCGGTGTTCTCGTTCACGAGGCACGCCAGCCGCGCGATTTCGCGGATGGCGTCCGCCGTGAAATGCAGCCTCAGTCCCTCGGTTTCCAGCAGCGCTACGTATTGTTTGATCAGGGCGTTCCGGGGCTCCTTCAGGATCCGGATGAAATCGTTTTCGTTCAGGGGCGTCATTTCCACGCGGATGGGGAATCGCCCCTGCAGCTCGGGGATCAGGTCCGTGGGCTTGGAGACATGAAAGGACCCGGCGGCGATGAAGAGGATATGGTCGGTGCGCACCATCCCGTAGCGCGTGTTGACGCTGGTCCCTTCGACGATCGGCAGGATGTCGCGCTGCACCCCTTCGCGGCTGACATCCGGGCCGTGCCCGGATTCGCGGCCGGCGATCTTGTCGATCTCGTCGAGGAAGATGATGCCGCTCTGTTCGACGCGGTCGAGGGAGAGCCTCGCAACCTGGTCCATGTCCACCAGCTTCTGCTCCTCTTCCTGGATGATGTAATCCGCGGCCTCGATCAAGGGCATCCGGCGCTTTTTGCCCTTGCCTTCGATCATGCCGGAGAGCAGGTCCCGCATGTTGAACTGGAGCTCTTCGATGCCGGAACCCTCGAAAAACTGGAGCGACACCGGATTCATCGAGTGCTCCCGCACCTCCAGTTCGACGGGGCGCTGGTCGAGTTTCCCCGCGCGGAGCTGCTTCCGGAGCCTTTCGCGCATCGACTCGATGCGCGCGAGATCCTTCCCCCCCTCCTGCCGGCTCCCCTCTCCCGGCAGTCCCGGCATGGACGCCAGGAGCATGTCGAGCAGGCGTTCCTCGGCGTTCTGCTCGGCCTTTTCCTCGATCTCGTTGATCTTCTCCTCTCGGACCATGTCGACGGCGATTTCGACCAGGTCGCGGATCATGGATTCGACGTCGCGGCCCACGTAACCGACTTCGGTGAACTTGGTCGCTTCGACTTTCAGGAAGGGAGAGTTCGCGAGCCTGGCCAGGCGGCGGGCGATTTCCGTCTTGCCCACCCCTGTGGGCCCGATCATGATGATGTTCTTGGGCGCGACCTCCTCGGCCATTTCCTCGTCCAGCTTCTGCCGGCGGATCCGGTTGCGCAGCGCGATCGCCACGGCCTTTTTCGCCGCCTGCTGCCCCACCACATAGCGGTCGAGCTGCTCGACGATTTCCCTGGGAGACATGGCGTCCAGCCCGGCGTCCGGGTCGGTGCGGCGTTTCATTCTTTCCTGCATGGAGTCCTGCACATGGAAGCGGCTGAGTCCTTCCGCGGCCGGGTCCGGCCGCCGGAATGCGGCGGCCCCGGCGTCGTGCCGGGGTGCGGAAGATCCCCTCCTGGGTCAAGTCTGCGGGCGCGGCGGCGCCGCGGCGCAGGGATCACAACTCCTCGACGATGATCTCGCTGTTGGTAAAAACGCAAATTTCGCTGGCGATTTTCAGCGACTCCCGGGCGATCCTGGCGGCGGGAAGTTTGGTGTGGCGCATCAGCGCCCGAGCCGCCGCCAGGGCGAAGACGCCTCCCGATCCCGCGGCCAGCAGCCCGTCGTCCGGCTCGATGACGTCGCCCGTCCCGGAGAGAAGGTAAACGGATTTTCCGTCCGTGGCCAGCAGCAGCGCTTCGAGGTGGCGCAGGGCCCGGTCGGTGCGCCATTCCTGCGCCAGTTCGACGGCGGCGCGGTTCAGGTTCCCCTGGAATTGCTCGAGCTTCGCCTCGAGTCTCGAAAAAAGCGCAAATGCGTCCGCCGTCGCCCCGGCGAAGCCCACCAGGACCCGGTCGTTGTAGACGCGCCGTATCTTGCGCGCGCTCTTCTTGATGACCGTGTCCCCCAGCGTTACCTGCCCGTCCCCGGCGATCACCGTCTGGTTCCCCCTTTTGACGAGGAGGATCGTTGTTCCGTGAAAAACTCTGTCGTTTGAGTTCATAACGGGGCAGTATAGACATCGCATGGAATGGGTGTCAAATTTGAATACGGGCGGGAGAGAGACCGGACGCGGTGTCCGGCGGGATCCCGGCCGATTCTCGACGGATTGCGGCGGGGAAGACGGATGATGACAGAGCGGCTCTATTACGCGGATTCCTACCTGAAGGAATTTTCGGCCACGGTGGTGGCCTGCCGGCGGTCCGGGGACGAGCCGGCCGTTGTTCTGGACCGGACGGCGTTCTATCCCGAATCCGGCGGCCAGCGCTGCGATACCGGGATGCTGAACGATGCGCACGTGCTCCGGGTGGTCGAGGAGGACGGGGGGACCATCCTTCATGTCCTCGACCGCGAAATCGCCGAAGGCCTCGTTGCCGGGCGCATCGACTGGGCTCGCCGGTTCGACCATATGCAACAGCACACGGGACAGCACATCCTGTCCCAGGCATTCCTGGGGATCGCCCGAGCGCAGACGCTCTCGTTTCACATGGGGGCCGACGCGTCGACGATCGACGTCGACCTGGCCCAATTGACGCCTCAGCTGCTGGCATCGGCGGAGCGGCTTGCCGCCGATGTCGTTTTCCGGAACCGCCCGGTCCACGTCCTGGAGACAGACCGGGAGAACCTGGGGTCTCTGGGCATTCGAAAAGAATCCCGGCGGGAAGGCCGGCTTCGCGTCATCGACGTCGACGGGTTCGACCGGTCGGCGTGCGGGGGAACTCACGTCGGGGCCACGGGAGAGATCGGCGTGATCTTCGTATCGGACCATGAACGGTACAAGGGCGGGACGCGGGTGGAGTTCGTCGCGGGCGTCAGGGCGCTCCGCCTGCTGCAGAAAGACCACGAGCTTTTGCGGCAGCTGTCCCGAATTTACTCCGCGGCTCCGGAAAAGCTGGCGGAAACCGCAGAAAAGATGATGCAGGAACGCGCGGCCCTCGCCAGGGAAAAGGAACTGATACAGGACCGGCTGCTGGACCACGAGGCGGCCGAATTGCTGCGGTGTGCGCCGCAATCGTCCGGGAGGCGCGCGGTTTCCATGGTTTGCCCCGATCGCACGCTCGACGGCATCAAGGCGCTGGCGCAGAAGCTGACGGCCCATCCCGGCACCGTGGCCGTCCTGGGACTCCCGGACGCGTGTCAGATCGTCGTGGCGCGCAGCAAGGACGTCGACGGGCACTGCGGCGACGCCGTCAAAAAGGTCGCCGTGGAAATGGGAGGCAAAGGAGGCGGGCGGCCGGAATTCGCCCAGGCAGGAGGATTCCCGCCGGAACGCCTGCAAGCCTGGATGCAGGCTCTGGAGGCATTCTTCCGGACCTGAGCCCGTTTCTCATCCGTGCGCTCCGTGGCTGCCCCCAGGGCTTTACGCCACGGATTTCACGGATTTTGGTGACGGTTAATCTTTTAAATCCGTGCAATCCGCGGCCCCTCTCAGGGTGTGAGCCGTCTTTCGTTTGCGGTTCGCCTTTGCCCGCGCGCCGGAGAGCGTGTGCCGACTTTCTGCAACCGGAGCACGCGCCAGTCTTCTCCGAAGTCGGGCGATCCGAGGTTGATCTGGTTCACCTTGGACGCCAGGATTTCGAATTCGAAGCTCGACAGGGGCGCCAGTTTCAATTCCTCGTTGCCCAGGCGGATAGAGGCGCCCAGGATCTTCTCGGCCTTTCCGAACTCGCCGTTCATGCGCACCCCGAAAGAAGACCGGGGCCGCATCGTTAAAAACGCCGTGACCATGGGCTGGCTCGAAACGCCGGTTTCGATGACGAAAACCTTCGCGGCGGCCTTGCGGTTCTCCAGGGCCAGCCGGACGTTGTTTGCCTGGAGCTTCGCGTCCTTGTCTGCCATGGATACGAAATTCAGCAGGGGAACGCCGGGCTTCACCATTTCAATCGTGAAAATGTAATCGGTGTCGACAAAGGCGAACCAGGCGCTCGCCTCGAGGGCAGGGGGCTGCTGCGCCGGCCGTTCCCGGTCACCGGCCGGGCTCTGCCCGATGAAAGACAACCAGAAGAGCAGGCATAGTGCGTACATGATTCGTTGCTCCGGCGGCGGCATCGGCGCCGCATGGGATTGGATTCCGGATTCCAAATTCCAGACTACGGCGGCCCGGGTGCCGCCGCGGTATCCGTCTTCTGCCGCGGGCCCCTCGAGAAACCGGCCAGCAGCCCGAGCGCCTTGTCCTGCACCGATTCCGCCGCATCCCTGGACCCGACGAAGTTGTTGGCCAGGATGGAGAATGCAATCATCTCGCCGTCCGCCGTCCGCACGTAGCCGCTCAGGGCGGACGCATTGGCGAAGGTTCCCGACTTCGCACGGACGTTGTTGAATGCTTTCGTGTTCTTCATCCGCGTCTCCAGGGTGCCGTCGATTCCGGCGACGGCCATGGCGTCGTAAAAAAACCGGAAGTGCGGCGCCCTGTACATGGACCGCAGGACCCGGACCAGAGCTTCCGTGCTGACCAGATTCAGGCGGGAGAGCCCGGACCCGTCGGCATAGGCGTAGCCGTTCGCGGGGACGCCCATGCGGCTCAGCGTTTCCTCGACGATCTCACGGCCGCGCGGGAAAGTCCCCTCGCCGCGGAATTCGAGTCCCAGGGTGCGCACGAGCGTCTCGGCCTGCAGGTTCAGGCTCATCTTCATCATGGGCCCGAGCAGTTCGGAAAGCGGGGGCGAGAGGTGGCGCCAGAGCAGGGACGAAGACGCCGGGCGCGCGTCCGTTCTTTCGATGATGTCGCAGCCGTAGGCCCCGACGCCTTCCTCCCTGAGCGCGTGCCGCAGGGCCGAAAGGTAAAAGAGAACGGGGTATTGAACCGCCACGGAACGCGACACCACGGCTCCGCCCGCGGGCACGGAGCCCCGCAGGGCGGCCGAATCGCTGAACCGGTTGCGGACGATGTCGATTTGCGGCGCGGTTCCCTCGGCCCCCGTGACCAGCCTGTTCTCGATCGTGTAATAATCGGTCACGGGCGCCATTTTCACGGAAGGCGGCTCTTTCGGCTTTCCGCCCGGCGTGATCTCGAGCCAGACCAGGTTTTCGTTGAACTGCAGCGCGCAGACCGGTGCGGCGTACCCTTCTGGCAGATCGTCCCATGCCCAGCCTTTCCCGTATGCCGTGCTGCCGAAGGCGGACCCGTCGCCGACAATGTCCCCCGCCACGGTCCGGATCCCCAGTTCCTTCATTCTCGCCGCCCAGTTCCGGAATGCATGGAACGGGTCCTTGGGCTCGATTCTCGCCGAGCTGCAAGGATCGCCGAATCCCACAATGATCAGGTCCCCCTGAAGGACACCGTTTTCGACCGGGCCGCCGGCGATGACGTCCGTCTTGAACCGGTAGTCTGGGCCGAGGCGGGTCAGGGCGGCTGCGGCGGTCAGTATCTTGTTGTTGGAGGCCGGCATGTAGAGTTTCGACGCGTTTTTCTCGTACAGGACTTCTTCACGATCGAGCGCATAAACCTGCACGCCGACCTGTGCCCCGTCCAGCCGGCTGTCGGAAAAGATCCGGTCGAGTTCCTCCCGCAGTTCCCTGATCCGGTCGGCGGCAGGGACCGGGAGGACGCAGGAAAACGCGAGGAGGGTAAAGAGACAGACCGCCGTGCGTCGCTTCATGAGATCTATTCTATCTTATTCGGGCCTCCGGTGAATATTCCGCTGATGTAGTTTCTCCGGAAACGGTATGATGATGCCCGAACCGGCCATGTTGCGCCGGTCGAAGAGATGGTTTTTATGCGAACCACAACGTCCATTGTCCCGATCATCCTTGCCGCGGGCGATTCTTCGCGCATGGGTTACCCGAAGGCGCTGTTGCCGCTGGGCGGGGAGCTGTTCATCACGCGGATCCTGAGACTCCTCGGCGAAGCCCGATTGCCGCGCCCCGTCGTCGTCCTCGGGAACGCGGCCCCGTTGATCCAGCCGTGCATCGGGGACTGGCCGGCCGACATCCGGATCAATCCGGATCCCCGGAGGGGACAACTGTCCTCGATCCAGCTGGGAATGGAGCGCGCAGGCCCGGAATGCGATGGGGCCATGATCTGGCCCGTGGACCAGCCCGCCGTTTCCGCGGACCTGGTGCGCGGGCTGCTTGAGTTGTACGTTTCCTCGGACGCGCGCATCGTTCTGCCCGCATGCAACGGAAGGCGCGGACACCCGGCGCTGTTTCACCGGGAGCTCTTCCGGGAGTTCATGGAGGCGCCTTTGGAGCAAGGACCGAAGGGAATTCTGGTGCGGCACCGGCAGGAGACGATGGAACTAGCCACGGAAGAATCCGCCACCGTCCGGGACATCGATACCCCGGCCGATTACCTGGAGCTGACCGGCCAAAGCCTCGAATCCGCCCTGGCGAAAGCGGAAGCTTGATTCCGGATTCCGGATTCTGGAATCTGGAATCTGGAATCTGGAATCCTAATCTACATTGCCGATGCGCGAGAACGGGCGGAGCGTCGCGTAGAAACGCTCGACGGAGTCCCACAGCACGGAGCGCTTCACGCTCTGCACGAGCGCCCAGAGGCCCGTGTACAGGTACCCGCACATGAACAGGAGCAGGAACGGGATGACTCCGTAGATCCCGATGTTCCAGGCGTACATGGTGACGAAGGCGAAGTAGAGGCCGAAGAGGATCTCCACGATGGTGAGGAAATTGATGTCGCAGCGGTATTTCTTGCTCATCCATTCTCCCTTTTTACCCTGGACCGAGAACTTGGGCGTCCGCACGAAAGGCGTTTTCAGCCCGAAGGCGCCTTCCAGAACGGCCTTGGTTCCGGGAATCGTCATGCCGATGCCCACGGCCATCAGTCCGGGCAGGTACAGGATCCGCTTCAGCCAGTCTTTGTGGAGCGACTTCTGAGAGACGATGTAGAACGTCGACACGCTGCTGAACGACAGGATGAAGAGCGGGAGGTCGATCGTGATCAGCTCGAACCACCCCTGGTTGAACCGCACGATCATGGCGGGGAACAGCACGATCGAGAGCAGGACCATCAGCGGGTAGCAGATGTTGCCGGTGAGGTGGTACCACGACTCCAGCTTTTCTCCCCCTGAGAAATCGCCCCGCAGGACCCGGGCGAGCACCTTCTTGCAGGTCTGCATCGCGCCTTTGGCCCACCGGCACTGCTGGGTCTTGAAGGAATTGATCTCCACCGGCAGTTCGGCCGGGCAGGTGAGGTGAGGCAGGAACACGAATTTCCATCCCTTGATCTGCGCCCGGTAGCTCAGGTCCAGGTCCTCCGTCAGGGTGTCGTGCTCCCACCCGCCCGCGTCCTCGATGGTCTTCCGGCGCAGGATTCCGGCCGTTCCGTTGAAGTTGAAAAACCGCCCGTTCAGGAAACGGGTGTAGCTTTCGAGCATGAAATGCGCGTCGAGAAAGATCGCCTGCGTCCGGGTGAGGAACGAGTAATCGCGGTTCAGGTGCTCCCACCGTCCCTGGACCATGCCGACCCTGGGATCCGTGAAGTGGTGAATGGCCTTTTGGAGAAAATCCGGTTCCGGGACGAAATCGGCGTCGAACACGGCGACGAATTCCCCCTTGGCCGTGCGCAGGCCGTTCTCCAGGGCGCCCGCCTTGAAACCGGTCCGGTCGTCCCTGTGGATGTAGTGGATGTCCACGCCCAGGGCCCTCCACCGTTCGACCGCGTTGGCCGCAATCCGCCGGGTCTCGTCCGTCGAGTCGTCCAGTACCTGGATGTCCATCTTGTCGCGCGGATAATCGAAGGCACACACGGCGTCGATGATCCGTTCCATGACATACATCTCGTTGTAGGCGGGGAGTTGCACGGTGACCCGCGGCAGTTCCTCGAACCTCGCCTTGGGCTCCGAGGACCTGTTCCGGTGTTTCCTGAACAGGAACACCATCATGTAGCGGTGGAAGCCGTAGAAGCTGAGGATGGCCAGAATCCCGAAATAGATGCTCACGACGACCCAGTCGAACGTGTCCATCTGATACAGGTAGGACAGGTTGCCGGTCCGGAGGAACTTTTCGTAGGCGGATGCTGCCGGGTCAAAGAAAACCATGGTTTCTCCCGAATCAAAGGCGTCAGTATAGGAAAGCCCGGCCGAAGTGTTGTCACCACAATGTTTTTAATTGTAATCAATTGTAATTGCCGTTGTGGCCGGACGGTTCCACGGATATGATCAACGTTGCCGGTCCGGGGGCCGATCCGCACGAATGGGATGCAGGCCCGGGAACCGGGAATTTCCGGGAGGGGCGGGGATGAAAATACTGGAGGTGCGGAGCCTGGCGATTCCTGACCTGAAGGTCATCCGGTACGGGCGCTTCGGGGACCACCGGGGATTTTTTGCCGAACATTTCCGCAGGAGCGACTTCGCCGCGCATCCCCGGCTGGATTTTCTGAAAGGCGTCGAATTCCTGCAGTTTAACGAGAGCGTTTCGAAGCCCGGCACGGTCCGCGGCCTTCACTTCCAGTGGAACCCGTACATGGGCAAGCTCGTCCGGACGCTCGGCGGGCGGATGACGGACATGGCGCTGGACATCCGGAAGGGATCTCCGACATTCGGCCGGATCGTCCTCTACGACATGCCCGCGCGGAAGGATGCGGATTTCGGGGAATGGATCTGGCTGCCCCCGGGATTCGCGCACGGCAATTTCTATCGAGAAGATGCGCACATCGAGTACCTGTGTTCGGGTGAGTACAGCCCCGGGTGCGAGGCGGGCATTTCGCCGCTGGCGGATGACATCGACTGGTCGATTTGCGATGCGGCATTGAGGAAGGAGTTCGACGCCGTCGTGCGCGCGCATCCGCTGATGACGGACAAGGACCAGAACGGACACACGCTGGCCTCCTGGTGCGCGAGTCCGGACTCGGACCGCTTCGTCCTTTCCCAGGGGTAGCCGACTGCCGACTCAATCCAACCCCGGGCTCACGCCCGGGGCTATTCACTATCGGCCCTCCGGGCCTCCACTACCGACTACCGACTGCCGACTGCCGACTGCCGACCGCCGACTGCCGACTGCCGACTGCCGACTATTGTGTCTCCCCGCCCTTCATGATAAACATGAGCCGTGGATCTTTTTTCGCAGCGCAAAGTCTATTCCGTATACGAGATTACTTCCGACATCAAGCGATCGCTTGACGGGATGGGGATTCTCTGGATCCAGGGCGAAATCTCCAATTTCAAGCGCCATACCTCGGGGCACCTGTATTTCTCGCTCAAGGATTCGCGCGCTCAGATCCGGGCGGCGTTTTTCCGGAACAACAACATGTATCTGAAGTTCCGGCCTGAGGACGGCATGGAGGTCGTGGTGCGCGGCCGGCTCAGCGTGTATGAACCCCGGGGCGACTACCAGGCGATCGTGGAATATATGGAACCGGTCGGGTTGGGATCGCTGCAACTCGCCTTCGAACAGTTGAAGGAAAGGCTCCGCCGGGAAGGGCTATTCGAGGAAGCGCACAAGGCCGCGCTGCCGCTGCTGCCGCGCAAGGTGGGCCTCGTGACCTCGCCGACGGGGGCGGCGGTCCGCGACATGCTGCGCATCCTCAAGCGGCGCAACGCGTCGTTGGACGTGCTGCTGTACCCGGTCCGCGTGCAGGGGCAGGGCGCGGCGGAGGAAATCGCCGCCGGGATCCGCTATCTGAACGGCCGCGGCGACGTCGACGTCATCATCATCGGGCGCGGCGGCGGCTCCATCGAGGACCTCTGGGCCTTCAACGAGGAGGTTGTCGCGCGCGCGATTTACGAATCGGAGCTCCCGCTGATTTCGGCCG
This sequence comes from uncultured Acidobacteriota bacterium, assembly GCA_964613495.1. Taxonomy (GTDB): domain Bacteria; phylum Acidobacteriota; class UBA6911; order UBA6911; family UBA6911; genus UBA6911. The sequence goes on from CAZTHE010000027.1 coordinate 23,932, forward strand.
TGGGACACGAGGTGGATTTCACCATCTCCGATTTTGTGGCGGACCTGCGGGCGCCCACCCCTTCGGCCGCGGCGGAAATGGTGTCGGGCGCGCGCGACGACCTGCGGACCGGCGTGCGCTCGCTCGAGGGGAGGCTCCTGCAGGCCTTGCGCCGCGGTTTGGCCGAGCGCCGCCTGCGGCTCGAGCGGTTGAAGCGCAACAGGGCGTTTACGGTGGCGCCGAACAAGATCCGCGATCTGCAGCAGCGTTTCGACGAGGGCGCGCTGCGCCTGTCGCAGGCCATGCGCCAGTTCGCCCGCGGCACCCGGCAGCGGGAGCGCCTGCTGGACGCGCGGCTGCGCGCCGTGGACCTGCGCCGCCTCATCCGCCACCGGAGGGACATTCTCTCGCACCACACCCAGGTCCTGACCGCCGCGGCCGGGACGCGGCTGCGCCGCGCCAGGTCCCGGATGGAGCTGGCGGCCGGAAAACTGGACGCCCTGAGCCCGCTGGCCATTCTGCAGCGTGGGTTCGCGCTGTGCCGCGACGCCCGCGGCGCCATCGTCAAGACTGCGGCCGACGTCGCTCCCGGCGACCGCGTGCGGGTAACGCTCGCGGCGGGCGAGCTGGACTGCCGCATCGAAAACACAATTGCGGGGGGCGCCGCGAAATAGCCGGCGGCGTATCGCGCCGGGCGTCGCCCGAAAGGGGGTAGGGATGGAACTGAAGGTAAAGGATTTCGAGTCGGCGCTCAAATCGCTGGAGGACATCGTGACGCAGCTCGAGGCCGGCGATCTGACGCTCGACCGGGCCCTGGAGCTTTTCGAGGAAGGGATCAAGATCAGCCGCTTCTGCAACTCCAAGCTGGAAGACGCCGAGCGCAAGGTGGAAATCCTCGTCAAAACCGCCGACGGGGAGATGAAGGAAGCGCCTTTTTCGGAGACGGCGGAAGCGAACGAGCCCTGATGACGAGGTCGCGCATCGCCCGCGGCCATTCCCGATGGAAGATATGGACATGGAACTCTACCTGAGCCAGTCGAAGAAGCTGGTGGATCATTGCCTCGACGGGCTGCTGCCCCCCGAATGCGAGGAACCCCCCACAATCCACAAAGCCATGCGCTACTCCGTATTCGCGGGAGGAAAACGCGTGCGCCCGATCCTGGTGCTCGCTTCCGGGGAGAGCCTTGCGGGCGACCGCGATATCCTGCTCCGCGTGGGCGCCGCGATCGAGATGATGCATACCTATTCGCTGATCCACGACGACCTTCCGGCGCTGGACAACGACGACCTTCGCCGCGGGCTCCCGACCTGCCACAAGGCATTCGGCGAGGCCATGGCCATCCTGGCGGGCGACGCCCTCATGACCCGGTGCTACCAGGTCCTGGCCGACATCCCCGGGTTGCCCGATGCGGCCGTGCTGCGGATCATCCGCGAAGTCGCCGCGGCGACCGGCACCGTGAAAGGCATGATCGGGGGGCAGGTGGTCGACCTCGAATCCGAGGGCAAGCCGGTCCGGGCGCCCGTGCTGGAGTACATCCACGACTCGAAGACGGGGGCGCTCCTGCAGGCGTCCGTCCGCTGCGGCGCGATCGCGGCGCGCGCCGACGCCGGGTCGCTCGAGGCGCTGACGGCATACGGGCGGAAGATCGGGCTGGTGTTCCAGATCGTGGACGACATCCTCGATGTCACTTCCAGCAGCGAAGTCCTGGGCAAGACGGCCGGCAAGGACGAGAAGGTGAAGAAAGCCACCTACCCGGCCCTGTACGGCATCGACGCCTCGAAGCGGAAGGCGAAGGAACTCGCGGCCGAAGCGGTGGAATCCATCCGCGGCCTCGGCGAGGGTGCGGCGACGCTGCGCGGGCTTGCCGCGTATATCGTCGCCCGCACCGCATGATTCCATGAAACGGCGGATCGATCAGGTGCTCGTGGACCGCGGGATCGCCGAGAGCCGGCACAAGGCCCAGGCACTGCTGCTGGCCGGCCGGATTCTCGTCGAAGAGCAGAAGATCGAAAAGCCCGGTCACCGGGTCGATACGGAGGCGGAGATCCGGGTGCTGGGCCGGATCCGTTTCGCCAGCCGCGCCGGCGCCAAACTCCAGGCGGCCCTGGATCACTTCGGGCTCTCTGTCGCCGGCCGCATATGCGCCGATCTGGGCGCCTCCACCGGCGGATTCACCGACTGCCTGCTTCAGAACGGCGCCTCCAGAGTCTACGCGTTCGACGTGGGGCGCGGGCAAATGGACTGGAGGCTCCGGTCCGACCCGCGGGTCGCCGTCCGCGACGGATTCAACGTGCGCCACATCGCCTCCCGGGACCTTCCCGGAGGCGTTTCCTTCGTCTGCATGGACCTCTCCTTTATTTCCGTCACCAAGGTGCTGCTTCCGCTGCGGGACGCTCTCTTTGCGCGCGATGATACGAGCGGCGGGAACGCCGGGTTCCCGTGCGACTTGATCGTGCTGGTGAAGCCCCAGTTCGAGGTCGGCAAGGGCGAGGTGGGGAAAGGAGGCATCGTTCGGGATCCCGAAAAGCGCAGCCGGGCGCTGGAAGCCGTCTCGGATTTCGCTCGGGGGGCTGGGTATTGCGTTGCGGGAAGCATCCCGTCCCCGGTCGCCGGGGCGGAGGGGAACGTCGAATTTTTGTTGTACCTCGAGCTGGCAAAGGGGCTATGATCCTCGAATGAATCCCGCGATACGGAAGATCGGAATCATCTTCAAAAATCAGGACGCGCGCGTGGCGGGCATCGCCGCGGACATGCTTCCCTGGCTGCACTCGCGGGGCGCGGAAGTCCTCGTGGATGCGGCCACGGCCGATCAATGCCCGGCCGGGACCTCTTTTGCGCCGGCGGAGGAACTCGTGCGCCGCGTGGACGTCGTCTGCGTGTTCGGCGGCGACGGGACGCTGCTGTATGCGGCCCGGCTCATCGGCGCCACGGGCGTGCCCATACTCGGCGTCAACCTGGGCTCGCTGGGCTTCCTCACGGAAGTGAAAGTGGACGAGATGCGCGTGGCCTTCGAGGGGCTGTTGTCGGGCGCGTACCGCCTGGAGGAGCGCGTCCTCCTGAACGTCGAGGTCATACGCGCTGAATCGGTCGTCGCGCAATACCTTGCGCTCAACGATGCCGTCATCAACCGGGGGGCGCTGGCCCGCATCGTGGATCTCGAGGTCAGCGTCAACGGGCAGCCGGTGCTGCACACGCGCGCCGACGGGCTGATCATCTCGACGCCCACGGGTTCCACCGCATACTCGCTCGCGGCAGGCGGCCCGATACTCTATCCCACCCTGGACGCCTTCATCATCGCCCCGATCTGCCCGCATGCCCTGGCCAACCGCCCCGTCGTGATCCCGGACCGGGACGCCGTCGGCGTCTGCCTGCACCGCGGAACGGACGTGATGCTGACGGTCGACGGGCAGGTCGGGATGCCGCTCGAGCAGCGGGATTCGCTCCTCATCCGCAGAGCCCCGTCGGCGCTGCGTCTGGCGCTTCCCTTCGGAAGCGCGTTCTTCAAGCTGTTGCGGGAAAAACTGCGGTGGGGATAGGCGCGGGACCGCCCCCGCGCGGCGTCCCGGTCTCCAATCCCGGGATTGCCCCGCTTTGCCGCTGAAGATGCGATCGATTCCAGATTCCGGAATCCGGAATCAGGAACGCGGGGCAAGGATTTCCAGAAGGTTTGTGCCCGACCTGCGGCACAGCCTTTCGAATGCAGCGACCGGGAATCCCACCACATTGAAATAGCAGCCTTCGATGCGGTCGACGAACAGGGATGCGTATCCCTGGACCGCGTAGGCGCCGGCCTTGTCCCGGTATTCCCCGGTGTCGAGATACCACTCGACCTCCGCGGCGTCCAGGCGGCGGAAATGCACGCGCGTGCGGCTCGAGGCGGCCCGGGTGCGGCGGGATGCGCAGTCCACGAGGCAGATGCCGGTCACGACCTCGTGCCATCGTCCGCTCAGCCGCTCGAGCATGCGCCGTGCGTCGGCGCGGTCCGCGGGCTTCAAAAGAATGCGCCGGCCCAGGACCACGATCGTGTCCGCGCCGAGGACCAGGCCGGACCCGCGCCTGCCGGCCGCTTCAGTCGCTTTGAGGCGGGCGACACGGACGGCATAGGCGGACGGCGTTTCGCGCGGATGCCGATCCGGCTCCGCGAGGCCGCTCGGATCGACGTGAAAGCGCAATCCCAGTCCGCCGAGAATCTCGTGGCGGCGGGGCGAAGCGGATGCCAGGACCCAGATGGGCCGGATACCGGATTTCCGCTTCGCCCGACCGCCCTTTTTCACGTTTGTCTTTAGAATCCCAGAAGCAGCCCCAGCTGCAGGGCGCGCGGCGCTCCCCGGGTCGAACGGATCGTTCCGAACCCATCGGTGTCCATGGTGGTGACGGGCAGGCCGAAATTTGTGGTGTTGAACAGGTTGAACGCCTCCGCCCGGAACTGGACGTGCCTGCTTTCCCCCCAGAAGAACTTCTTGTGAAGCACGGCATCCAGCGTGGCGTAGCCCGGACCGGAATAAAAATTGCGCCCGATATTCCCGGACTCTCCCGCCGACGGGTGCAGGAACAGGTCCGCTTCATCGGGGTTGAACCAGTACACGATTCCCTGGTTGATCCATTCCGCCCCTGCCGGGCGCCCGTCATCGGGATCGTACGCGGCAAGGCTCCCGACACCGGCGTATCGGGTTTCGCGGCCCGAAAAGACGCTGAAACGCCGCCCGCTCTCACGGATATACAGCATGCCCAGGTTCCATCCGCCCAGGAGCCGGTTCAGCCACGGGGATCCCTGCGTGTCCAGGTCCCGGTCGCGGCCGAACGGGAATGCGTAGTTGAACGCGATGTCCAGCACATGCTTCCGGTCGAAATCGCTGGGGGCCTTGTCCGCCTCCGGAGCGAAGCTGTCCGACGGGCTTACGTACGCGTCCCCGTCGGAGGACACGGTGTCGAGCGACTTGCTCCACGTGTAATAAAACCTCAGCTGATAGGAGGCGGAGCTCTTGCGGATGCCGAACTGGAAGGAATCGTACCAGGATTTTGCGGTATCGGAGCCGTACAGGACCCTGTCGAACTGAGGGAAGTTTCGGATATAGGAATCGGGAATCCCCGCCGCGGCATACAGGCCGTAGTAGTTCCGGTCCAGTTCGTTCGCGGCGATGCCGGGCTGCCCGGTGTCGAAATTGTAGGCGTTCATCGCCTCGAAGGCGGCGATGGGAGTGCCGAATATGCGTACGAGCGTGTTGGTTTCGGATACCGGGATGCCGAGGTCGCGGTATTGCTGCAATTCCTGGAAAGCCTGCAGAAAATCGCCGCCCGTCTTCGTCTGGTTCAGGTCCGCATACTGGAACAGCTTCGTCCCGCGCGTGCCCGTGTATCCCAATTCGAAGACGGCTCCCCAGAGGCGCTTTTCCAGGGTCACGTTGAACTGGTCCACGCGGGGGGTCCGGAGGTCGGGATCGAGCAGGGCGACCGAAAATTCCCGGGTCGCGGGAGGCACCCCGGCCGGCGCGGCCGGCATTTCAGGCACCGGGACGCCATCGCCCAGTCTCCGGTCCGTCCCGTCCGCATTCGGATAGATCGTATAGGACCGGGACAACCCGTAGCTGTTGGCGTCCACAAACCGGGTGATCGCTCCGTTGAGCCGGTCGTAGTACATGCCGTAGCCGCCGCGGAGCACCAGGCTGCCGGTTCCCCGGATATCCCAGGCGAAACCTGCGCGGGGCGCGAAATTTTTCCAGTCGGTCGAATACCACTTGTCTCCGCCGGCCACGCCGATGTCCGAAATCTCCGTGGATCCGGAAAGCAGAGACGCCTGGTCCAGGACGGACTGGAACCCGTCCTGCTCCCTGGGCGGCGTGAAGACGTCATAGCGCAGACCCACATTCAGCGTCAGGTTCCGGCGGATTTTCCAGTCGTCCTGAACGAAGAAGGAGATCTCATTGGAGGCAAAGCTCCGTTCTCTGGGAGTCCCCTCGGGCAGGACCGACGTCATGCTCGAGTTATACGTCATCGTGACGCTCTCCATCCTTCCGAGGAGGTCGTTGTACAGGTATTCGAAAAGCTGGCGGTCCCGCTCGGCGATTTCCGACGCCAGGGAGGGGCCGATGGAGGCCGCCGGCGCGTTGCCCTCGCCGGTCCCCAGGGTCACGGTGGGGTAAACGCCGCTGTAATCCGTTCTCTGCTGTACGGACCTGCGGAATGCGGCCCCGTATTTCAGCGAATGCACGCCCCGCGACTGGGAAAGCGTGTCTGCTATGTCGAAGCCCGTGGACCGGTAGGAGCTCGGGAAGGAAACATCCTGCTGGTTGGTCCAGCTGTTGAGCATGGCCATGGGGCCCGCCAGCCGTCCCGGGCGTTCCAGTTTGATTTCCGGCCGCGTGTACCCGATGCGCAGCTCGTTCACCATGGCCGGGCCGATGGCCCAGTCGGATCCGCCGGCCAGCGTCCAGCCGTTGTCCTTGTACTCGGGTACGGGGCCGTCCACGTAAGTGGCAAAGCCGGTGCCCTGCGTATCCGTGGCGTCCGCGTGCTGCCAGTTGAAGCGGAAGAAGAGGTTGTGGCGCGCGTTGACGTTCCGGTCCAGGCGGACGGACAGCCGCTCCTGATTCGAGTGCGCCGGGCTCTCGAACAGGAAGCCCCCGGTATTCAGGCCGTCACCAAGGGCGTAATTGATGTAGTCTTCTTCGTCGTCGTCAAGGTCCCCGTCGCCCGGAAACAGCGCGATCTGGGCGGCTACCGTGGGGTCTATCCCGAGGCCGCGCGGATCGTTGGCCGGGATGTCGAAGGTCCGGACGGTGGTTTCGTCCCGCACGAAGTCGTTGGGCTCATACCACTGAAACAACCCTGCACGCGCGTCTTCCCTCAGGATCAGCGTGTTGACGTGCCGGGTCCGGTTGGTCCGGTTGAACTCGACTCCCGCAAAGAGGAGGGTCCTGTTTCCGAGGGGGCCGGACACGGTGCCGCCGAAGATGTTGCGCGTGAGACCCTGGCGCGGCAGCCCGGACGAATTGAGGAAGAATTCGTTCGCGTCCATATTCCTGTTTCTGAAGTAGTCGTAGACGCTGCCGTTCCACGACCTGGATCCCGCCCGCGACGACAATACGAAATACCCGCCGCCGGATCCCCCGAATTCGGCCTTGGCTCCGGACGTCACGATCTGCAGGTTCTCGATGGAGTTCGTGTTCAGCGAAAGGAGGGGCGACCCGATGCCCGGATTCACGGGGTCGGAGAGGGAGATCCCGTCCAGAAAGAGCCGATTCATTCCCTTTCGGGTCCCATTGACCGTGGATGCGTCCTCTTCGCCGCCGTTGATCTGCACTCCCGGCTGGTAGACCAGCAGCCGGAGGGGGTTGGGATCCACGATCGGCAGCAGGTCGATCTGGCTTCTCGGAAACGCTCCGGAACTCGCGGCGTCATTCGCCCGCGTCGCGTCGCCGACGGGGACGTCCTTGTCGATCGCCGAGACCTCGAAGCTGAAGTTTTCGGTGATGGTGTCGGGCGGATAGAGCCGTATTCCGCGGTGGACTACGTCCTTGAACTCCTTGGTTTTCGCGGTGACGGTATAGATTCCCGGGGGCAGCGCCAGGAACCGGTAGTATCCCTCGCTGTCGCTTGCGGACTCGAACTGGCGGCCGGTAGCTTCTTCGACGGCCGTCAGCATGACTCCGGCGATGGGATCTCCCGAAGGATTCCACGTGATCCCTTCCAGCCGGACGGACGCGGTTTGGGCTCCGGCGGTCATGGCGAACACAGACAGCAAGACGATGGCGATACTGCAGCACGATAACTTAGGAGAGGCAATTCGCGTCACCCCACACCTCCTCGAAACGAGTGGATCCGGATTTGCAAACGCGGAACCGGGCCGAAACCGGAAACTGTCGCACGGAAAGTTTTACATCAATGCGCAGCGTTTGTCGATAGCCGGTGAATATCCGGAAGCCCGGCGCCGCGCGCCCGCCCGCACCGGATCCCCCCCCCGCAATGGCAAGGACCCGACAGGCCGCCTCGAATATTACAAACTCCCTTGACCCCGGGTCGTATATAATGAACACTAATTTCGGGCAGATGGCGCGTTGCCGGCCGGTATGGCTGTGTGAAACGGTATTTGTTGCCGGTCCGCGAACAGGACCGCATGCCCGGACAAGGACTGCGGGGGATTGCGTATCCCCCCAGAGCGCAGGTATTGCAAAATCTGAGGTTCGATTATTTCGCTGCCGCCGAACGGGCGGAGCCAGTCGGGAGATATCTATGCGTTTCCGGTCTGCACTCTTTTTACTGTGGCTCTTGCCGGTGTTCATTCCTTCCGCCTTTGCGCAAAAGCGGGTCTTCTCGACCGTAAATCCGAATGCGGCGGCGTTAAATGGCACCGCGGATGTCTACAACCCGGCGACCGGTGCCGTGGAACCCGCCGCGGGGGAGATGAACGTCGCGCGGGAGGGTTTTTTTGCGGTGCGGCTGTACGGGGGCAAGGTCCTGATCGGCGGCGGATATAACAACCGCTACCTGAAAACAGTGGAGCTGTACGACCCGGCGACCGGCGCTTTCGCCGAGGGGAAGAGGGATCTGCTGTCCGCGCGGAGCGGGGCGACGGCCGTTCTGCTGCAGGGCGGCACCGTCCTGATCGCCGGGGGCTACAATTCGCAATACCTCACCTCTACGGAAATATACGATCCCACGACCGAATCTCTCTCTGCGGGGGCCTCGATGCTGGTGCCCCGCCAGAACGCCACGGCCACGCGTTTGAGCGGCGGCAGGATCCTCATCCTGGGGGGATTCAACGGGGCCTTCCTGAATTCGGCGGAGATTTATTCGGCCTCGGACAACAGCTTCATCTACACGGACGGGGTGATGACGGAGCCCCGCGAGGGCCACGCCGCAACCCCGCTCCCGGACGGGCGCGTGATGATCACCGGAGGCTGCAACAACTCCAATACCGGGGAGATCCGGTGCGACAATTTCCTCGCCTCCGTGGAAATGTACGATCCTTCTTTCGAAACGTTCCTGGAAGCGGGATCCATGAATACGCCCCGCATGCAGCACACCGCGACTCTGCTGCCGGACGGCAAGGTGCTGATCGCGGGCGGGTCGGACGGCGCGAATACCCTGGCTTCGGCCGAAATTTTCGACCCGGATACCGGGGAATTCACGGCCGTCGGCGGTCTCGCGCTCGCGAGGAGGAATCACACGGCGTCCGTGCTGCCCGACGGAAGGGTTCTGATCGCCGGCGGCGAATCGGATCAGCCTCTCAGCGCCATCGAGATTTTCGACCCGGTTTCCAGGACATTTTCGACCGCCGCGCCCATGACCGTGCCGCGGTCCAGGCATTCCGCGATCGGCCTGGCGGACGGCACGATATTGCTGGTCGGAGGAGAGAACGCCGGGCTGTTGTTCTTCGACGTGAACTATCAGAGCCAGTTCGACAACGTGTCTCCCGACATCGTCTTCTCCGCGGATTCGAAAACCGGCTTCGTCCCCTACACCGGGTCCGGAACCATCGTGGCCTTTTCCCCGGAAACGGGCGCGGTGCTCGGACGCATCGTCACGGGAGGCAGCCCGGCCTTTATCCAGCCGCTTCCGGGAGGCAACCGGCTCGCGGCCGTGTCCGCCCTCGACAACCGGATATTCGTCGTCGACATGCCGTCGTTGTCGCTGCAGAACACCTACGAGTTCAACGGCACCTTCGGGTTCGGCAGCAGGATCGCGCTCTCTCCCGACGGCGGCAGGGGGTACGTTTCCTCCACGGAAACCGGTGAGGTGATCCAGTTCGACACGTCCACTTTCGCCGAACTGGGGCGGCTGGGCGGAATGAACGGGCCGGCCCAAATCACGGTCAGCAAGGACGGCGGCACCCTGATGATCGTCGACGTCCGGGCCAACGAGGTCGTCGTCGCGGACGCCTCGACGATGACCTTGAAATATCGGGTCACCCCGCTGGACAAATACTCGGCGGCGAGTTTCACGATCGCGAACAAGGTCGTATTGAATGCCGACGAGACGCTCGGCTTCATCGGCAGCCAGGATTCCAATACGGCGACGGCCTGCACCGCGAACTCGGGTTTCGTGTTCGAGACTCAGGCGGGGGAGATCGTGAATGTCCGGAGGATCGCCTGTTACCCCGGGGACACCATCCTGACGCCAGACGGCGGCTCGTGGATCGTGCTCGGCCAGAGCAGCCTGTCCGTCATCTCCACGACGGATGAGGATTTCGACGACGACGAAGACGGCATCGACGACTCCTACCCGGGCGGCACCGTGGACGACTGGACGGACGACGGCGAGGACACGACGTCTTTCACCGGTTCCACCCTGGGATCGGCCAACATGCTCCTCTCCCCGGACGCGCGCCACATCTATTACGGCGTCGCTTCCCTCGACGCGGTCTTCCAGCAGGACATCCAGACGCGCGGCGTCATCGGGTCCTTCGCCGTGGGCGACGACCCCAACGTCGGCGCGGACCAGGCCGCCGCGGTGGCCGTGACCCCGGACGGGGCGACCCTGGCCGTAATCAACCTCACCAGCAACGAGGTGAGTCTCCTGAAGGACATCACTTCGTTCCGGCAGACCAAATACGTCAGCCAGAACGACGAGTTCACGGGACTGTCGTTGGTCAACCTTTCGGACACGGAAACCGCGAACGTCACCCTGACGCTTCTGCTCAACCGGGGAACCGCGCAGGCGGACAACAACGGGACTCCCAATGACGAGACCGACGACCTCGTGAATCCCATCACGATGCAACTGGGGCCGAATGCCCAGCAGTCATTGGATGTGGCAAATTTCTTCAGCCTGGACACGGACGACGCGAACGAGGGGCGCCTCCTGATTGAATCCGACCGGCCCGTCATCGCGGGATTCAGCGCCGTCGGAAAGATCCGGAGCAACTTCTTCGACACCTACCTGCGCAGCATGGTGGGGATTCCGCTGCACACGGAGTACGGCGAATCGCTCCACGACTTCATCATCCCCGAGATTCCACAGGACAGCAACGCGACGGTCGAGTTCAATTTCGTCAATCCGAACTACAACACGTCCGTCTTCGACGTGACCCACTACGCCGAGGACGGCACCCGGGTGCAATCGACGAACAGCCAGAGCCTGTCCGGTTCGAACAGGATCCCGAAGCAGGTTTCGGATTTCGTAGCCTCCGCGGTCCTGGGAAGAGTCGTCGTCGCCGGGGGCTATGACGCGGGCAAAACCATTCGGAGCGCCTACCGTTTCAGCAGTTCTTCGGGGGTCTTTACGGAAACGATGGGGATTCTCACGACGCCGCGATACGGGCATACGGCAACGGCGCTTCAAAACGACCTCGTTCTCGTCGCGGGCGGAAGAAACGGCGTAACGATTTTGAGAAACGCCGATGTGTACTATCCCGAGGAAGACTACTTCCTTCCCGCCCTGGGGACCATGAACGTCGCCCGGTACCGGCACACGGCCACCCGTCTGCCGAACGGGAAGGTGCTGCTCGCGGGCGGGCAGAACGCCCGGTCGTACAACAACACCGCGGAGTTGTACGACTCCACGGAGGGCTCGTTCGCCCTGACGAGCGGTCTGATGACGACGCCGCGGGATTCCCACACGGCGACGCTTTTGAACAACGGGAAGGTGCTGCTCGCGGGAGGAATCGACGGCATCTCGGTCACGGCCGCGGCGGAGCTGTATGATCCGGACACCGAGACGTTTTCCGCGACCGGGAGCATGGGCACGGCGAGGGTCTTCCACACGGCCGTGCCGCTGCCGAACGGGAAGGTGATGATCGCCGGCGGCTACGGCAACGGCTATCTGAACACGGTGGAGCTGTACGATCCCGCCACCGGCCTTTTCACCCCGACGGCGCCCATGGCCGTCGAACGCAGCAATCACACCGCGACCCTTTTGTCCAACGGAACGGTGCTGATCGCCGGGGGGAAGAACTCCTCCGGCAGCCTGGACTCGGGCGAAATCTACGACCCGGCCACCGAAACGTTCGCCCTCGTCGAATCCGTCATGACTTCGAGCCGGCATTCCCACACGGCCACGCTTCTGAACGACGACGAAGACGGCATGAATGACAGGGTTCTCATCGCCGGAGGGTTCGGCTACAACGCCGACGATGCCGAGGATGAAAACCTGGATGACGACGACGACGTTTACACCGATCGGGCCCTCGACGCCGCGGAGTTTTACAACCCGGCCACGCAGCAGTTTTCCATGCTGGGGTCCAGGATGGCGAAAGCAAGCCAGGGGCATACGGCCACACTGCTGAGCAGCGCAGGGCAGGGGTATCTCCGGGTGGAGTCCGAGATCGGGCTTCTACAGACGGAGATTTTCGACAAGGGCGGGACGCCCGCGTCCCTGAACGCGATCGATACGGAAAAATATGCCGGGATCACCCGGATCTTTTCGCCGAAATTTTCCATCGCGCCGGGATTCCTGACCTACTTGAACATCATCAACAGCAACGAGGACAAGGTCGCGACCGTGACCGTGACGCTTCGCGGCGCGAACGGGTCGGTCCTGGCGCCTCCCGCCTCGTACCTGCTCGGGCGCAACGGCCAGCTCAAGGGGAACCTGTGGGACCTTTTCGAAAACGATCCGGGCCTCATGAACCAGACCGGGTGGCTGGAAGTGTCGAGTGACGTCGACCGTGTCGTCGGTACGGTGACGTTCACCGACCCGAACAACACTTTCCTGTCCAGCTACGAACTGTCCGGGACTCCTCTCCGCAACTTCCTGTTCCCGCTGGTTGCCGAGGATTCCACGTACCAGACGCAGATCGCCCTGCTCAACGGCGGCACCCAGGCGGCGGCGGTGGAAATCGAGCTGTGGGCGCCGGCGGGCACGATGGAAGGGTATGTCACCCTGTCGCTCGCCCCCGGGGCGAGCCTTGCCAAACCGCTGGACGAGATCTTCACCGGCATGCAGTCCATCCGGCCGGGCAACGTCCGGGTGCGGTCCAGCCAGCCGCTGCACGGCTTTGCATCCATTTACACGAGGGACCTCCGGTTCATGACTTCGCAGCCGCCGGTGCCTTACCCGGCTGCGGTTCTGGGGCAATAGCGTGAAACCGCTTTCCGGAGTGCTGTATTCGCTTTACAGGGGGCAGCCGAACCACGGGCCGTGGGTGGTCGGCTGTCTCGAAGGGGGATGGGCCCGGATCCTCGGGGAACGGCTCGCGGCCGTCTGCCGCCCGGTTTCGTTCCGGGATTCGGACCTGCTGATCGAGATCACGGATGGCGGCTGGGAGCGCGCGGTCCGCGGCGTGAAGGCCGAGCTGCTGGAAAAGATCCGCGCCGCGACGGCCGGCGAGGTCCGCAGCATCCGCTTCGGGGCTCCGCCGGGACCGGGCGAATAGGGAATATTTGCAGAGCGGCGGTCCGTGTGGTAATTTAACACTTCATCATGAAGAGGTTTCTGCGGAGGTTGCAGTGTCATTGACAGTGGAAAAGAAGACCGAAATCGTCGATGCGTACCGGGTCCACCCGACCGATACCGGGTCGCCGGAAGTGCAGATTGCCATTCTAAGCGAAAAGATCTCCTATCTTACGGAGCATTTTAAGACCCACGCGAAGGATCATCATTCCCGGAGGGGGTTGCTGCGAATGGTCGGAAAGCGGCGTCGCCTGCTCGATTACCTGAAGGATAAGGACGCCGAGCGGTACAAGTCCGTGATCAAACGTCTCGGAATACGCAAGTAATGGTCGGACGAGGCTCTCCGGGACGCCCCGGGAGCCTGCCGGAAATCAGCCGGGTCCGGGTGCGCCGGCGGCCGGGAAGGCCCGAAGCGCCGCGCCGCCCCGTTCCGGTGCAATTGAGTCCTGACGGTGTTGCTCGCTTCTAATCAATTTGATAGCTGGGGAACGGCTGGATTGTGAATTATGAGTTATGAGTTAAAGGTTATCGCGCGATAATCCTTAACTCAGGACTCATAATCATAATTCCTGGTTCATAATTCCCGCCCCTTTGATCCCCGGCAATCCCAACAGCAGGAGGAAACATGGTTTATCGAGTTTCTGCCGATATCGGCGGGCTTGAGTTCTCCATCGAGATGGGCAAGGTTGCCAAACAGGCCGATGGAGCCGCCTTCGTGAGTTACGGAGATACGGTGGTGCTGGTGGCCGCGTGTGCGGCCAAGACCCCCAAGGAGGGGCAGAATTTTTTCCCGTTGACGGTGGATTACCGTGAATACACCTATGCCGCCGGGAAGATCCCCGGAGGTTTCTTCAAGCGGGAAGGGAGAATGACGGAGAAGGAGACCCTGACCTCCCGCATGATCGACCGTCCGCTGCGCCCCCTCTTCCCGGAAGGGTATAACTGCGAGACGCAGGTCATCGCCCTGGTGCTCTCGGCGGACAAGGAGAACGATCCGGACATCATGGGAATCACGGGGGCGTCGACCGCGGTCTACTGCTCGTCCATCCCGTTCTACACGCCCGTCGGCGCCGTGCGGATCGGATATATGAACGACCAGTTCGTCGTGAATCCCCCGATCAGCAAACTGAAGGACAGCAGCCTCAACCTGACCGTCGTCGGCACCGAGGATTCGATCGTCATGGTCGAAGCCGGCGCGAACGAGATTTCCGAGGAGATGATGGTGGAGGCGCTCGAGTTCGCCCACGGCATCATCCGGAAGCTCATCGGCCTCCAGAAGGAACTCTACGAGAAGATCCAGCCCAGGAAGAGGGAAGTGCAAAAGCCCGTCTTCGACGCTGCGGAAGTGGAGCGGATCGAGCGGGACTTTTCGCGCAAGATCTCCGAAGCGCTGCACATCCAGGGTAAGCTCGAGAGCTACGCGCAGCTGGACGTCGTCCGCGACGAAATCGTGAATTCCGTCCCGGAAGAGGAGAAGGACCGCAGGATCCAGGCGGAGAAGATCTACCACTCCGTGATGGAAAATATTTTCCGGAAGGAGATGCTCGAAGAGAGGCGGCGTCCGGACGGGCGCCGGTTCGACGAGGTGCGCCCCATCGCCGCCGAGGTGTCGCTGCTTCCCAGGACCCACGGATCGGCCCTGTTCACGCGCGGAGAGACCCAGGCGCTGGTCACCGCGACGCTCGGCACGGCCGACGACGAGCAGCGGATGGACACGCTCGAAGGCGAATCGTTCAAGCGCTTCATGCTGCACTATAATTTCCCGCCGTTCAGCGTCGGGGAAACCAAGCCGATGCGCGGGCCCGGCCGGCGCGAAATCGGCCACGGCGCCCTGGCGGAGCGGAGCATCCTTCCGATCATGCCTTCGGAAGAGGCGTTCCCGTACACGGTGCGCGTCGTGTCCGACATCATGGAGAGCAACGGATCCTCCTCGATGGCCTCCATCTGCGGCGGCGTCCTCGCCCTGATGGACGCCGGCGTGCCCATCAAGGCGCCGGTCGCGGGCGTCGCGATGGGGCTGGTCAAGGAGGGCGACAACTACGCGATCCTGACCGACATCGCCGGGGCGGAAGACCACTACGGCGACATGGACTTCAAGGTGGCGGGCACCGAGAAGGGGATTACGGGCCTGCAGATGGACATCAAGATCGGCGGGCTCGACAAGAGGATCATGGCCGAGGCTCTGGCCCAGGCCCGGGAGGGGCGGCTGCACATCCTGAACAAGATGATGGAATGCCTGCAGGTGCCGAGACCCGAGATCTCCCCGTACGCGCCGCGCATCATCACGATCCAGATCCCCAAGGACAAGATCGGCGGCGTCATCGGGACGGGAGGCAAGGTCATCCGCGGCATCATCGAGCAGACCGGCGTCAAGATCGACATCGAGGACGACGGCAAGGTGAACATCGCCTCGACGGATACGGACTCCGCCCAGCGCGCCATCCGCATGATCGAGGACCTGGTCATGGAGGCGGAGGTCGGCAAGACCTACCTCGGCACCGTCACGCGGCTAGTCGATTTCGGGGCGTTCGTGGAGATATTCCCCGGCACGGAGGGCCTGCTGCACATCTCCGAAGTCGCCGATTTCCGTGTCCAGGACATCAATTCGGAGCTCAAAGTCGGGGACCAGATCCCGGTAAAGGTGATCAGCATCGAACCGCCGAACAAGATCCGGCTGAGCCGCAAGGCCGTCCTGCGCGAGCAGGCCGGGTTGCCGCCCGAGGACCCGGCCCCCCGGCCGCCGCGGCGCGACCACGGGGACCGCGGCCGTCCGGTGAACAGGGACCGCGACCGGGATCGATCGCGTCCGCGCGGAGGCGATCGGGGAGGACCCCCGAGACGCAATTACTAATGCGGCGCAGGCCGCGCGGCCGGCGATTCGCCGGCCCGGCCGTGCGGTTTCCTGCAGCCCTTGAATCGGGATCGGGCCCATGACGCCACAACAGATCCTGGAACTGCTGGAAAAGGTCCGCCGGGGATCCGTGACCCCGGAACAGGGCCTCGAGCGGCTGAAGAACCTGCCGTTCGAGGACCTCGGTTTCGCGCGCGTGGATCACCACCGGACGCTGCGGCAGGGGTTCCCGGAGGTCATCTTCTCTCCGGGCAAGACGCCCGAACAGGTCGTGGCCATCGTCCGGAGCCTGATGCGCCAGAAATCGAATATCCTGGTGACGCGCACCACCGAAGCGACGTTCCGGCGCGTCCGGCGGCTCACCCGCAAGGCCCGGTTCCACGAGGCGGCGCGGGCGGTGTCCATCGTGCAGGACGCGAAGGTCTACGGCGAGGGCCGGATTTACGTCGTCTGCGCGGGCACGTCGGATATCCCGGTTGCCGAAGAGGCGGCGCTGACGGCGCGCCTCATGGGGAACAGGGTCGAGACCACATACGACGTGGGCGTGGCGGGCATCCATCGCCTGTTGAACATCCGGGAAGCCCTGACGCAGGCGAGCGTGGTCGTGGTCGTGGCGGGGATGGAAGGCGCGCTGGCGAGCGTGGTCGGCGGGCTGCTGAGCGTTCCCGTGATCGCCGTGCCGACCAGCATCGGGTACGGCAGTTCGTTCGGAGGACTCTCCTCGCTGCTCGCGATGCTCAACAGCTGCGCCTCCAACGTCGTGGTGGTAAACATCGATAACGGGTTCGGCGCCGGTTACGTCGCCGGCCTCATTAACCGCAAAAGGAATCCCTGACCGCCGGCGGAGGCCGACGCAGTCCGCGCCCGCCCGGCGCGAATGCGTCCCGGGGTCCGCGCCTCCCCGGGCGCCGGCGATGGCGGCGGATCATGGACCGGAATACGGCGGCTGTTGCCCATGCCTCTCTACTCGGACAGCGTTTTGGACGAAGTGCGGAATGCGGTCAATATCGTATCGCTCGTGTCCGAATACGTGGCCCTCAGGAAACGCGGCAGAAATCACGTCGCCCGCTGCCCCTTTCACACGGAAAAGACCCCCTCCTTCAACGTCAGCGAAGAAAAGCAGATCTTCATGTGCTTCGGCTGCGGCCAGGGGGGCGACGTCTTCCGGTTCGTCATGCTGATCGAGCACCTCACGTTTCCGGAGGCCGTCCGCTTCGTCGCGGAACGGCACGGCGTCGCGCTGCCCGAGGCCACGGTGTCGAAGCCGGAAGAAACTCCCGGGACCAAAGCCGACGTGCTGCGCAGGGTGATGGCCGAAGCCGTGGCGCTGTATCACCGCCGCCTGGTCGATTCCGAGGAGGGGAAGCCGGCGCTGGAATACCTGCTCGGCCGGGGCGTTTCGCGCGAGACGATCGCGCGGTTCCAGCTGGGGTATTCTCCGGCCGGGGGCGACGCGGTCCTGCGGGCGATGCAGCAGCGGGGGTTCGCGGTCCAGGCGCTGGAAGACTGCGGCCTCGTCCGCCGGTCCGAGGACGGCGGACGGGCGTACGATTATTTCCGCGAAAGGATCATGTTTCCCATCACGGACGTGCAGGGCAGGACGGTCGCCTTCGGCGCGCGCGCGATGGGAGACCGGCCGCCGAAGTATTTGAATTCGCCGGAGACCAAGCTCTATAATAAAAGCCGAAACCTATATGGTTTGAGTTACTCCAAGGAGGCGATCAAGGCCAGGGACCAGGCGATCCTGGTCGAGGGATACATGGATTTTGTCGTCCCTTTTCAGGAAGGCGCGCAAAACCTGGTCGCTTCGCTGGGGACAAGCCTGACGCCGCAGCAGGTTGCGCTGCTGGGCCGGTATACGCGCGAAGTCGTGGTCAGCTACGACCCGGATTCCGCAGGGCAGGCGGCGACGCAAAGGTCATTGGATCTGTTTTTGGAAGGGGATTTTCGGGTCAGGGTTCTCCGGCTTCCCGCGGGACAGGATCCGGACGTCTATGTCCGGACGGCGGGGCCGGAAGCCTATCTGGCCCGGGCGCGGGAGTCCGTCTCCTACCTGGAGTTCGTGCTGGAATCGGCGATTCAGAAGCAGGGCGCCCTGGACGACCCGAAAAAGAAGGTGCAGGTAGTGAATACCGTTCTGCCCTATCTGGCGAAGCTGCCCAGCGCGGTCGAACGCTCCGACTATGTGTTCCAGTTCGCGCGCCGCCTGGGCATCGAGGACCAGCAGCTATTGGCCGAAACGAAGCGTGCGGCGCAACAGAAACGGACCCGCCTGGCCGAAGAGCCGGTCGCGTCCGCCCTGGCGATGAAGCTCGCGGAGAAGCGGCTCCTGCAGTTCCTCCTCAACAACGCCGATCTGCAGCCCCAGATCCTTCCCCTGTGCATAAAACAGGATTTTGAGGGCTTGGCGTCCGAGAGAATTTTCTCCATACTTATGGACGGGTTCCACCGGGACCAGCGGAGCACCTACGAGAGCCTGCACAAGCAGTTTGCCGGAGAGTCCGAGCAGGCTCTTCTCGCTCAGCTGGAGATCGAGGAGGTGCCGGAGAACGCATCCAGGGACACGGCGGAGAGCGCTCTGTACGCCCTGAGGACGATGCGGCTGACCGCTCACAGGCAGCGGATTCAATCCGAGATCGCGGCGGCGGCGGCGCGGCAGGACGACGCGCAGTTGAACGAGCTTTTCGAGCAGCGC
>CAZTHE010000028.1:0-20583 GCA_964613495.1 uncultured Acidobacteriota bacterium
GGAAATCAGCAGCGCCACGATGATGCCCATGGTCTTCTGGGCGTCGTTCATCCCGTGGCTAAAGCTGAAGATGGAGGCGGAAACGAGCTGCCCTCTCCTGAAAAAATGGTCGACCTTGCGCGGGGACGAGTTCTTGAAAATGTAGTATACCAGCATCATCATCAGCCGCCCCAGCACCATGCCGACCAGGGGCGCAATGACGATGAAGGGAACCACCTTGATGAATCCCTGAGGCTGCAGGGCCACCCATCCCGCTTTGGCCACCGCGGCCCCGGCGAATCCGCCGACCAGCGCATGCGACGAACTGGTGGGCAACCCGAACCACCAGGTGATGAGGTCCCAAATGATAGCCCCCATGAGCCCGAACATGACCATAAAGGGATCGAGAAATTCGGGAAGGACGATGTCGTGGCCTATCGTCGCAGCCACCTTCGTTTCCAGAAGGAAAGCCGCGGCGAAATTGCAGACGGCGGCCAGCAGTACGGCGGCGCGGGGGGATAGGACCCTGGTGGAAACAACCGTGGCGATCGAGTTGGCGGCGTCATGAAAACCGTTCAGAAAATCGAAGACAAGAGCCACAATGATAACGCTAGCCACCAGTATGAGCTGCCCGTCCATACGTTCTCCCGATGCGCGACAAAGCAAAAATCACAGCCACAGCTTTTTGCGCAGGTACTTTACCAGAATGACGGCCGAACATCACCCGGTTTGGAGATTTTGGCCGGAATTTCTCGCGGGGACATCCGGGTGTTGACTTCTCCGGAATTTGGTGGGATGGTAGTGCGGTAAGCGCGTTTCAATACAGATAAATCTTGATATTGCAATAGAATGGCTTAACCTGGCCGATGACGGGGCAAAAGGTCGTATGGGGAACAGATATCGCATAATCCTGGCGGACGACCATGTGCTGGTGCGGCGCGGCTTGAGTCTGATCCTGGGGGAAAACGCCGACCTGGAGATCGCCGCAGAGGTTGGCGACGGGCTGGAATTGCTGAGCGTTTTAAACAAAACGGACGCCGACATGATCATCCTGGACGTTTCCATGCCGAATTTGCGGGGAATTGAGGCGATTCCCGAAATCCGGCGCGTCCGTCCCAACACCAGGGTTCTCATGCTGACTATGCATAAGGAGGAGGACTATCTCTATCAGGCGATCTCGGCCGGCGCGAACGGCTACCTCCTGAAAGACGATGCCGAAAAAGAGCTTTTCTCGGCCATCGATCAGATCCGGAACGGGAAAATTTACATATCGCCCGGCCTGACCGACCAGTCGATGCAGAACTGGGCGCGCCTGCGGCGCGGTGAGGATGATTCCCGCGGCCCCGACTCCCTGACCGTCCGCCAGAGGGAGATACTCAAACTGATTGCCGAAGGGAAGTCGAACAAGGAAATCGGCGACCTGCTGTACATCAGCGTGCGCACCGTCGAACGGCATCGTGCGAACATGATGGCCAAGCTCAGCATACGCAAAACCGCCGAACTGGTGCAGTACGCGATGCGGAAACACTATATTTGATCCGAGATCCGAGATCCGAGATCGGGGATCCGCGATTTGCTGCAGGCGCATTACTTCCGGGCTTGCTTTTTGCCGGAATTCTCTTTCTTTTTTATTCTTTCGAGTTCGTCGTCGATGATTTCGGCAATCTGCTCGTAGGGACGGCTGCCGCCTAGAAATCTGCCGTTAATGAAAAGCGCCGGAGTGCTGTCGACTCCCGCGGTGGCTCCCGCGCGGATGTCTTCATCGATCCCGGCTTTAACTTGCTTCCCTTCCAGGCATTTGGCGAATGATCCGGCATCGAGACCGAGTTGCTTCGCCGTATCCTTCAGATCCTTCTCCGCAAGGCGGGTCTGGTCCCGATACATCCTGTCATGCATTTCCCAGAAGCGCCCCTGCGCGGCCGCGCACACGCCGGCTGCGGCCGCCTGGAGGGCCTGGGGGTGAATGCTCGGCAGCGGCATGTTTCGAAAGACCAGCCGGACGCTTTTGCCGTATTTTTTTACCACCTCCCGGAGCGTGTCGCTCATCTCTCCGCAGTAGGGGCACTCAAAATCCGAGAAGAGTATCAGGAGCACGGGCGCCGAGGCGGGACCCAGGGCCGGCCGCCCGGCCTCTTTGACGTCGAAACGCAGAGGTTCCATGGAACGGACGACCCGATGCTTCTTTTCCAGAATTTCCAGGAAGGCTTTCCAGGCGGCATTCCGTCTTTGACGTCGTAGGTATTTGCCGATCTCCGGCAGGGCCTCTTCTTTCTCGAGCCGGATGCGGTGCTTGTTGGTTTCATAGAACTTCGCGATCTCCGCCTCGTCCGGATCGGTTACCTTGCTGTCCACTTCGCGGGATATCAGATCTTCTTTGGACATGCCCCGCTGGGCCGCCTCGGCCGCCAGCATTTTTTCCGTCACGATGCGGTCGACCGCTCCCTCCAATATCTCGTGCTCGTCCCTGACGAAGGCGGCGTGAGCCCTCAGCCTTTTCAGTTCGAGCGCGGCCAGTTCCTCCGAACCTTCGGCCCGCACCTGGGCTTCCGTCACCGACGCGCCGTCGACAGAGGCTAACTGCTTGGTTTGCTTTGATTTGCCTTGCCATGCGCCGGCCGGTATCGCGCAGCAGAGAGAGAACGATACCGCGATGGCTGCGATGGTCGATGCCCGAATATAGAACCCCATGATCCGCCTCTTTCCCCGAGATGCTAAGTGCACTCGCTGCAATATGTTATCTGTATCGTGATCCCGGTTCAAGCGCGCTTCCCCTGCGAGCGCATATTTGTATGCAAGGCGAGTGCCTGTGTCTCTGCCGAATATTTTCTTGCGATCACAAATCCGTGTATGTAGATTTACCTGGCAAGGAGAAGTATGCCCATGCTGGAAACCAAAGGGAAGAAACAGCCCCGGGGTGTGGTGACCATCAACGCGGAACTCTGCAAAGGATGCGGGTTTTGCATTGAATTCTGCCCCAACGACGTACTCGAGGTCTCGGAAGCTTTCAATAACAAGGGATATCATCCTCCGCATGCGGTTAAACCGGAAGCCTGCAACGGGTGCGGTCTCTGCGGTCTCTACTGCCCGGACTTCGCCATTTTCGGAATCGTTGTCAAGTCGGTTGCCTGAGAGGAGGAGGATTGAAAGCTGATCCCAAAGGTGTATTAACAGGGCTGCACTTCCTGGACGGGGATCATGCCTGTTGTGAAGGGGCCATCTCCGCCGGTTGCCGTTTCGTCGCCGGATACCCGATCACTCCTTCCACGGAAGTCGTGGAGAGAATAGCCGCCCGGTTTCCCCTGGTCGGGGGAATCTTCATACAGATGGAGGATGAAATTGCCTCCTCTATCGCCATTCAGGGAGCCGTATGGGGCGGCGCGAAGGCGATGACGGTTACCTCCGGCCCCGGATTCTCTCTGATGATGGAGCACATCGGCCTGGCCGTCATGCTCGAAACCCCCTGCGTTTTCGTCGACGTCCAGCGCGGCGGTCCTTCGACCGGGATCCCCACGTTGCCGGGCCAGGCGGACATGATGCAGGCAAGGTGGGGGAGCCACGGGGACTACGAGATCATCGCACTCTCCCCCAACTCGCCTCAGGAATGCTACGATTTGACGATCCGCGCGTTCAACCTCGCCGAAGAATACCGCGTGCCCGTCATGCTGATGATGGATGAGTGCGTCGGGCACATGACCGAGAAGGTCGTGATTCCAAACCCGGACGCCATTGAAATCACCGGGCGCCGCTACACGAAGGCGAAGCCCGGCGAGTATTTGCCCTATCTGGCGGACGAAACGCTGGTGCCCGCTATGGCGAAGGCCGGCGACGGCTACCGGTTTCACGTGACGGGATTGACGCATGACGAGAGAGGCTACCCGGCCATGAATGCCGATGCCCAGGCGAAATGCGTGGGAAGGCTGGTAGACAAAATCCGCAGGAATGCGGACAATATCGTCCTTGTGGAGGAGACCGATACCGAGGACGCGGACGTGGTGGTCGTCTCCTACGGCATCACCTCCCGCGTGGCCGTGCGGGCCATACAAATGGCGAAGGCGGAAGGCATCCAGGTCGGCCACCTCCGCCTGGTGACGGTCTGGCCTTTCGCGGAGAGGCGCATCCGCGAGCTGGCCCGTCGCGTAAAGGCCTTCGTGATGCCGGAGCTCAATTACGGGCAGGTTTTTCTCGAACTTCAGCGCGTCGTCGAAGGCAGGGTCGGAACCTGCCTGGTTCCCCATGGCGGAGGGACGGTGCACGAGCCCGAGGTCATCTGCCAAAAAATCGTCGAGGCGGCCCGGCAGCGGAAGGAGGCGATCCGATGAATGCGACGAATCCGGTAAGCCAATACCTGAGAATGGACCGGGTCCCGCACATCTGGTGTTCCGGCTGCGGGTTGGGCACCACGGTGAGTTGTTTCGCCCGGGCCGTCGAAAGCTGCGACATCCCGGCCGACAGGATCTCCGTGGTTTCGGGGATCGGGTGCAGCGGCCGGGTCGCCGGATATTTGAAACTGGACAGCTTCCACACCACGCACGGCCGTCCCATCCCCTTTGCCACCGGCCTCAAGCTGGCCAATCCGAATCTGAAAGTGGTCGTGTATAGCGGGGACGGCGACCTGTTCGCCATCGGCGGCAACCACTTCATCCACGCGGCCCGCCGCAACATGGACCTGACGGTCATCTGCGTGAACAACTTCACCTACGGGATGACGGGGGGCCAGGTAACCCCGACGACGCCGCTGGACGCCATCGCGTCGACGACGCCGTACGGGAATTTCGAGGAACCGTTCAATCTCCCCTACCTCGCCGACTGCGCCGGTGCGGTCTACGTCGCCCGATGGACCACGTTCCACGTGCGCCCCCTGATCCGGTCGATGAAGGAAGCGCTGCAGAAAAAGGGCTTCAGCTTCATCGAAATCATCAGCCCCTGCCCGACGCTTTACGGCAGGAGAAACGCGCTGGGCGACGGGCTCGAGATGATGGAGTTTTACCGGGCGAACAGCACGGTCCAGAATGGCGCGGATACCCGGGACGCCGTCCTGGATTTCAAAGGAAAAATCCTGTGCGGCAAGTTTGTGGACCGCGAGCGGCCGACCCACCTCGACATCTACAACGTCAAGATGGCCGAGAGGCTCGGGCCTTCCTTCAAGCCCTACGCGGGGGTGCTATGAGTGTGACCGAAATCAAGTTCGGCGGGTTCGGCGGACAGGGAGTGATCCTGGCCGCCATGATCATCGGCCGGGCCGCCAGCATCTATAACGACAAATTCGCGACACTCACCCAAAGCTTCGGTCCCGAAGCCCGCGGCAGCGCCTGCAGCGCCCAGGTCATCGTTTCCGACGAGAAGATCCTGTATCCGTACGTCACCCGACCCGAAATCCTCATGGTGCTGTCGCAGGAGGCGTGCAACCGGTTCCTGCCCGAGGCGACCGACAACGCGACCGTCATCATCGAGGAAACCATGGTGCAGCCCCGGGGTATCAAGCCGGGCATGCGGCTGTTCGCCATCCCGGCGACGCGCATCGCGAGGGAAGTCGGCCGGAAGATGGTTTTGAACATCGTCATGGTGGGCTATTTCACGGCGGTGACGAGACTCGTCGCTTATGAGGCCGCCAGGGAATCGGTGCTCGGCTCCGTGCCCAACGGCACGGAGGCGCTGAACCTGAAGGCGTTCGACCGCGGCTATCAGTACGCGCAAATTGCCAGTTGATTCCAGATTCCAGATTCCAGATTCCAGAATCCAGAATCCAGAATCCGGAATCCGGATTTTTGATTCTGGATCAGATCTTCAGAAGCCAGGCTGTTTTGGCGGAACGGAACGATGCCCAATAAGCCCGCGACCGACAAACCCTTCGTCTGGAATCTGGAATCTGGAATCTGCAATCATGCCGTGTATGCCGGTTCGTTCGCCGCGCTGGAAGCGCGTTGGATCGAGACGGTGGCCGCACTGCGGCGTGACGATGCGCTGCTGGAAATCAACGTCCTGGTCGGCTCCAACATCCTCGCATCTTATCTCAAACGCCGTTTCGCCGCGACGGGACGCGCGCTCGCCAACGTCCGGTTCCACACGTTTTTGGATCTGGCGAGCCGGCTGTCCCGGCCCGCCGGAGGCCCGGCGAACAAAATCCCGCTGCCGCGCCTGGGGCCTTCCATCTTCCTGGATGAGATCCTTTCTTCTCGCCCCCATCGGGCTTTCGAGCCGGTTTCCGGACTGCCGGGATTCCGGGACGCGTTGCTGGATACCTTTCGCGACCTGCGCGACGCCGGAATTTCGGCGGAGGATTTGACGCGGTTCGTGGATGCGGACGCGGCATCTGCGTCGCGCCGCCGCAGCCTTTCGGATCTCGCCGGCCTGTACCGGGAGTTCCGCGCCAGGACCGGTGCATTTCATGACGTGGACGATGATTTCCGCGCCGCCGTCCGCAATGCGCCGTCCGCTTCCAGGGTCCTGCAGTCCCCGCAATTGCTCGTCTACGGGATCTACGACGCGACGGGGCAGCAGCTGCGGCTTCTCGCGGCGCTCAAAAACATATTCTCCATGGTCTATTTCGTTCCGTACGCCGAAGAATCGGTCTGTGAATTCGCGCGCCCCTTCCTGCAGGCGAGATGCGCGGAACTCGGCGTCGAGCCGATCCGGCTGGGGGAAACGGTCCCGGAGACCCGGAGCCTGCACCGGCTGGCGGCCAGGGGATTCGGGCTGGGCAAGGGACCGCATCCCGAAGACGGGGAGAGCCTGGAGCCGGACGGTTCCATCGCCCTCGTCTCGGCTCCGGGCGAATCGCGCGCCGCCGTCGAAATCATTCGCGAGGTATTCCGCGCGGTTCGGGACGGCACGATCCGGGGATTTCACGAGGCGGCCGTCATTCTGCGTCAGCCGGAAAACGACGTCCCGGTGTTGCGGGAAGCCTTCCGTCTTCGCGGCGTGCCGTACTTCGTCCACGGCGGTGCGCGTTTTGCCGAACGTCCCTGCAGCAGAGCCGTTGTCGCGCTCGGAAAGCTCGAGCCCAACGGCTGTTCGCACGAAGCGGTCCTGGCCGTAATGGAACTCGTGGCGGCGTCGCTTCCCGAAACGTCGGTTCCCGAGTGGGATGTTCAGGCATGGAGGGCATTGACGAACGACGCCCGTTTTCTTGCGGGGTTCGGGTCCTGGGACCGCGGGACGCGAGCCCTCGTCGACGAGGCGCGAAGAAAGCTGGAGAGAGCGGAAGCGGCGGCATCGGCGGATGCGGACGAAGACGAGGAGCGCCGGGGCGAATCGGTTCCCGCGGCCGCCCGCCGCCTGCAATCCGCCATCCGCCTGCGCGAAGCATGGGAACTGCTGCGGCAGGCCGCGTCCGGCTGGCCCTCGAAACTCGCCTGGGAGGATTGGGCGGACGCGCTGGAACGGAGCCTCGAACCCCTTCTGGGCGCCAGCGAAGACTGGAGCGCCTTTTCCGCCGTCCTCGACGAAATCCGGAGCCTCGGGACGCTCGGCGCTTCCGGGAACATGGATTCGAAATCGGAGATCCGGAATGAGGACGACCGGCCGGGCGGCGCGCGGCCGGTGAGCGCGGACGATTTCCGGTCCGCGCTGGTCCGCTCGATCGAGGCCTTTTCGTGCCCGGAAGGCCGGTTCCAGCGAAGCGGCGTGAACTTTCTTTCAACGAGCGCCGCGCGGGGACTGCGATTCCCGCTCGTCATCCTGCCCGGGCTGGACGAAGGGCGCTTCCCGGCAAAGCTGCGCCAGGACCCGCTGCTTTTCGACGCGGAGCGAGTCCGGCTGGGGAATCTCCCGCTGAAGTCCAGGCGCCTGGAAGAAGAGCGGCTGCTCTTCGACATGGCGTGCCGTTCCGCCGAAAAGCGCCTGGTCCTCATGACGTCCCGCCTGGACGAGGGTTCGGACCGCGAGCGCATCCCCTCGCAGTTCTTCCTGCGCGCCGCCGCCGCGGTTCGCGGAAGCCTCGCCACCATGCGCGACCTCACCGAAGGCACCATCCCCGGATTCCGGTCCGTCAACCTGGACAATCCCGCCCCGCCGGGGGATGCGGTAGCGGTCGACGAAGGCGAGATTCGCCTGCGGCTGATCACGGCAGATCCCGCAAGCGCCGCCCGGGCGCTCCGGGCGCTGGAGCGAATCGAACCGCTGCGGCTGAAAGGCCCGCTGGCCTACGACCAGGCCCGCTGGGCCCGCCAGATGACTCCTTACGACGGCTGCTTCGCGGACCCCGCACTCGTCCGGTGGCTAGCGTCCCGGCTGGGAGCATCCGCGGGCCAGGTCTCGGCAAGCCGTATGGAAGAGTGCGCAAAGTGCCCCTATCATTTCTATCTCAACAGGGGCATGGGACTCGAGCGATGGGAAGAGCCCGCGCCTGCTCAGGGGATGGACCCTCTCGAGCGGGGGGTAACCGTCCACGCGATACTCGAAGGATTCATGAAAGAGTACTGCGGCAGGAATTTGCAGGCCGTGCCCGAGACGGAACTGCGCCGGTCCGTGGCGTCGCGGGGCCGGGAAGCCCTGGAGAAATCGAGGCCTGCCGGCATCCCGGACCTGCTATGGGAGATAGAACGCGACACGATCCTGGGATTGCTGGACGAATGGATCGTGTATGAAAAGGAGAGGGCCGGCGAAGACCTGTCGCCCGCCGGCCTGGAGCAGGCGTTCGGCAACATCGCGCCCGGAGAGAATCACCCCGCGTTCCGTCTGGCTGCCGGCCGGCACACGTTCGACTTCAGGGGTAGAATCGACCGCGTGGACCTCTCCGGCGACGGGAAGCGCGCCCGTGTGATCGATTACAAGACCGGATCGCTGCCGGATACGATGACGCGGAAAACCCGCACGCCGCTGATGTCCGGCGAGCGGATCCAGATCGCCGTGTACCGCGGCGCTCTCTCCGCCCTGGAAGCGTTTCAGAACGTGGAAGAGGTGGAGGGGGAATACCTGCACCTGCAGCCGAGAGACGGCAGGGTCGCTCGCTGTTTCTTCTCCGCGGGGGAGTTGCGGGAGGCCGCGCGGAACCTGCCGGAAATTCTGGCCATCCTCGGCGACGGGATCGAAAACGGCCGCTTTTTCGCGCGGACCGCCGGAACCGTCTGGCCCGGAGGCCATTGCAGCTACTGCGACTATCTGCCCATTTGCGGCAAGGACCGCACGCAGCGCGAAGAGCGCAAGGCCGCGGATCCGGCCGTGCGCAAATTTCTCGGGATATTGGAAACGGACCAATGAACTCGCGGCAATCGAAACCCGAAACCAGGAAAAACGACGGTGCCGACCGCCGCTGCGCGGTCCGCGAAACCGGCCGGTCGTTCGTCGTCGAAGCCTCCGCCGGCACCGGAAAAACGCGGACTCTGCTGGACCGGATCCTGCACCTGGTGCTGGAAAAGGGGCCGGGCGGAGAGCCTCTCCGCCTCTCGGAGATCTGCGCGATCACCTTTACCGAAAAGGCGGCGGGGGAGATGAAGATCCGGCTGCGGCAGCATCTCGAACAGTTGCTGATCGAAGCCAAAGAGCCCCCCGCCCGGATGGAAAGGGCCCGCGAAGCGCTGAACGACCTGGAAACGGCTTCCGTCTCGACGTTTCATTCCTTCGCCGTCTCGCTGCTGAAAGAGCGGCCCATCGACGCGGGGATCGACCCACGCTTCACGGCGCTCGACGAAGTGCGCAGCGAACTGTTTTTCCGGCAGTCCTGGGAGCCGTGGATCGACCGTGCGCTGGCCGAACGGCACCCCGTTCTGGAAAGGGCGCTTCGCAACGGCTTCCGGCTCGACGATCTGGAAGAACTGGCGCGCACCCTGCGCCTCCGCTGGCTCGACGTGCGCGGAATGCAGTGCGACGCCCCGCCGGAGGACGATGTGCTCCGGGAGCAGATGAAGGACCTGCTCGAGCAGGGAAAGCGGCTTCGCACGCGACTGCTCGATCCCGGGGACAAATTGAGCGGCATCCTGGACGACGCATTGGATTGGCTTGCGGATCCGTCGGACGACGGCGTCGAATTGTCGAAGCCCGGCGGATCGGGCGCCGTGAAGAACTGGAGCGGAGGCGCGGAGACCGTGCGGGCCGTGCGCTCCTTCCTCAACGAGGTCGTGGGAGTACGGGAATCGGTCCGGAATGTTCCGCCGCAGCGTTTGATGCACGAAGTCGTCTGTTGGATCAAGGACGCCTTCCTGCTCGATGAGTGGGAAAAGAGGAAGCAGGATGCGGGATTGCTGGATTTTGACGACCAGGTGAGGCTGGCGCGCGATCTGCTGCTCAAAAACTCGGAGGTGCGCCGCGAATTCCAGGCGAAATACCGGGTCCTGCTCGTGGACGAATTCCAGGATACCGATCCTATTCAATGGGAGAGCGTGCTGCTGCTCACCTCCCCCGATATGACGGAGACCGATGTCGCCAGGCTCAAACCCGCTCCGGGCCGCCTGTTCATCGTGGGCGATCCGAAACAGTCCATCTACCGGTTCCGGAACGCGGACATCGAGACCTACCTCGGCGCTACGGCCCCGGAACGCCTCGACGCGCTCGGGCTGGGCCGCCTGGAACTGACCACCAACTTCCGCTCCGTGCCCTCCATTCTCGACTTCGTGGATGCGGCCTTCGCGGACGCCATGAATCCCTCCGGCGAGGCCTGCCGCTATCAGCCGAAGTATCTGCCCTTCGGGGGGCAGGGGGACCGGAAGGACGAGTGCGACACGCCCTCGGTTTCCCTGCTTGCGGATGCAAAGGAAGAAAACGGCGAAAAAAGAAAGACCCGGGAGATGGTCGAAAGCGAATGCCGCCGGATCGCCGCACTGGTTCAGGAGGCGAACGGGTCCGCGGCGTGGAAGGTGCGGGACGCCTCCGCAAAGAGCAGCGGCTGTTGGCGGCCGCCGGGCTACGGGGACATCGCGATCCTTCTTCCCGTCCTCACGCACGCGCATGTGCTGGAAGAAGCGCTGGGCCAGTTCGGCATCCCCTACGTTCTGGATGGGGGCAAGTTCTACTACGCGCGCAGCGAGGTCTCGTCCGCGGTCACCGTGTTGCGGGCCGTGGCGAACCCGAACGACGCCGTCGCCGTGTACGGCTCGCTCCGGTCGATCTTCTTCGGGTTGTCCGACGAAGACCTGCTCCGGGCCCGCATCGACGGGCTTCCGCTCGACTACCGGGAAGGCGTGCCGGAGGGCAGCCGGCTGTATCGCCCCTTCGCAATCCTGCGGGAACTGCACCGGCGGCGCCACGAACGGCCCGCATCGGAAACCTTCGAGCTCCTCCTGCAGAAAACGGGGGCGCGCGAGGCGCTGGCCGTCCGCGGGTTCCAATCGCTCGCGAACCTGAACAAGCTGGGACGCACCCTGCGCTCGCTACAGGGCGACACGACCTTCTCCCAGGTCGTGAACCTGCTGCACACGATGGACGAGGAGGGCGTGGACGAGAGTGAAAGCCGGTTGATGGAAGAGCGCAGCAACGCGGTCCGCATCCTGACCATCCACAAGGCCAAGGGGCTGGACTTCCCCATCGTGTTCGTCGCGGCGCTGGGTTTGAAGCGGGCCGCCCGGCACCGGGGCATCCTGGTGGACCGGACCGCGAGGAAGATCTTTGCGCTCAACGCGGGTTCCGCGGAATCCGGCCTGCGGACTCCCCGGTGGAAGGCGCTCGCGGAAGAAGAGAAGAAGAGGGATGACGCCGAACTGGTCCGGTTGCTGTACGTGGCACTGACGCGGGCGCGGGACCACATGGTTGTGAGCACCCATACGGCGAAATCGAGGAAGCTGGGAGGGATCGATGCGCCTGTCCCCGACGCCACAGGGACCCGGCTCGCGCCCCTCGGGCCTTTCCTGGAGGATTGCTTCGCCGGCAGGAACGGGCTGGTTCGTTTCATCGACGGATCCGGATTGGACGGGAAAAGCCCGAACGCGCCGAAAGAGCGGCGCCCGGAGGTGGTGGATTTTGAATCCGCGGCAGTACGCGAATATGCGCAGCTGCACGCGCTGCTCGAAAAAACTCCGCGCTCGGCAGACCTGACTGCGGCCGGGCATGCCGCCGGCGCCCCGGAAGGCGAAGACGCTTCCCCGGAAACCCGCACGCCCGAATCCGCGGCAAACAGGGGAGTCCGCCTGGGAATCGCTTTCCACGAAGCGATGGAACGCGTGGACCTGCCGGACGGCAGCGGCTTGCTCGAATTCGCACAAAACGCCGCGGCGAAGCACGGGCTCGACCGGGCGGGCACGAAAACCCTCACGGCCATGATGCGCTCGAGCCTGGCTTCCGAATTGATGGAACGGGCCCGGGATGCCGCCCGTTCCGGGCGAAGGGTGATCCGTGAACTCCCCTTCGTGCGCCCCATAGGCCCGGCAACCGTCGAAGAAGGCAAGATCGACCTGCTTTTTGAAGCGGAAGACGGGTGGATCCTCGTGGATTACAAGACGGATTGGTTTTCCGGGGACAGTGAGGACGTGGAAGGCCATTTCCGGGACCGGTACGAAAAGCAGATCCGCGAATATGTGGAAGCCCTGACCGCACAATCGGTTCGGGTTCAGGCCGCCTACCTGCTGCTGGCCCGGACGGGGAACGCGGTCCGCATCGTGTGAGGGGGGGGAGCCAAAAATTCCGGAAAATGCCTATTGACTCGCTCCGGCGGGATAAGTACAGTAAACAGTTTTTTGCGCGGCATTTATAGATAAAAGGAGGAGTTTCGGCAATGGCGGAAAAAATTTCCAAGACAGCGCGGGCGAGCCTTTTGGACAAGGGCGAGACCCACGCGCACATGTGCCCTCTCTGCGGCACTGCCATGGTGGCGACCAAGGTCATCCGGTACCGGGAAATGCCGGGCGGCATGTTCTGGATCTGCCCCAAAGACGACAACCGCATCAAGGTCTAGAGAATTACGGGCGACGCACGGATTTCTGGCCGCGCGCCGCACTCCCTGTTTTTTGATACCCATCGGTTTCAACTCGATTCGCAGCGAATGTCCGCGGCCGGGCTCGAAGGTTCCGCCGGCCCGGACACTCGCGATCCCCGCATCTCGAAACTCGAATCCGAAATTGCTATAGTATCCGCATGCCTGAGTCCCAATCCGGAATCCGGAATCCGGAATCCGGAATCCGATATAGCGCCTGCGGCCGTTTCCTGAAGGCGAAATTCGGCTGCCGCGTTCACAAAATCAGTGTGGATGCGGGATTCAGTTGCCCGAACAGGGACGGGACCGTGGCAACGGGGGGCTGCATCTACTGCAACAACGATTCCTTCCGCCCTGCGACCGCAAGCCGCTCCAGGACGGTTCCGGAGCAGGTGAAGGAAGGGATAGAGCTTTCCCGGAAACGCTACGGAGCCCGTAAATTCATCGTGTATTTCCAGTCTTTCACGAACACGCATGCGCCGCTGGAAAAGCTGGCGCCCCTCTATGAGTCTGCATTGAGCCACCCGGACGTCGTGGGGATATCGGTTGGAACGCGTCCGGACTGCATCGACGAAGACAAGATCGCGTGGTTCGAGAAAGCGGCGGGGAATTATTTCGTGACGCTGGAATACGGGCTCCAGTCGATTCACGACGGCACGCTCCGGCGCATCAACCGGGGGCACGATTACCGGTGTTGGCTCGATGCGATGCGGCGCACGCGCGGCCGGGGCATCTATCTCTGCGCGCACCTCATCCTCGGGTTTCCCTGGGAGACGCGGGAGGAAATGCTGCAGGCGGCCGAGGCGCTTTCCGGAACGGGCCTGAATTTCCTGAAACTGCACCATCTGCACGTGGTGCGCGGCACCGCCCTGGCGCGCGAGTATGAAGCCAAGGCGTTTCCGCTTCTCGGCCTGGACGAATATGCCGACCTGGTCGTCGATTTCCTGGAGCGTCTGAGTCCCGGGATCCATATCGAGCGCCTGTTCGGCACCGCTCCCGGGGATCACCTCATCGGGCCGGTGTGGGGAAAAAGCAGGGCGGAAATCCGGCGCGTCATCGAGCGGAGGCTTGCGGAACGCGACACCTGGCAGGGGAAAGCAGTCGGCAGTCGGCAGTCGGCAGTCGGCAGTCGGTAGTTACCGTGGGTTTCCCATAGGTTGGGATCCGAGCCTCAGGATCTGTTGGGCTGATGAAGCAATGAGCTCTTGGGAAGAGATTCCCACCAATGGAACATGCGTGCGTGACATCCGCGATGGCAACGGGGCGAAGCAGTCGGCAGTCGATACTGCCGACTGCCGGCTGACTACTGCTTGTTGACGTAGTAGGAGCGGATCCACTCGTCGAGGGCGGCTTTTGGATTCCGGATGACGTCTTCGGTGATCTCGAACCGCTGGACGCCGTCCATCCTTCGAATCAGGTTCAGGCCGTGCTCGTAATCCTTGAAGATCTCCTGGAAAACATCCTCGAGCTTGTCTCCGGTTTCCATGGCCTTCTGGCTCAGCATGCGGGCGGCTTCCGGCTGGAGACGGATCTGGATCGCGTTTCGCCTGGACCATTCCTCGGCGATGGCGTGGAAAGAGCCGACCATTTCGTTCATCTGGTCGATCTTCGCCGCATCGAGGATTTCCCGGAGCACTTCATCGGGAGAATCCACCAGCCTCTCCGTGAGTTCCAGCCGTTTCACGGAAGAATGCGGCAGGTTGTATTTGTATTCCCGGAAAGTTCGCTCGCAGACTCCCACGAGGCTGCGGGCGCCCGTGCGGTCCTCGTATGCCTTTTGGGCGATTCGGTACAACCCGGCGTCGGTCGGCACCAGTTCTATCCCGTAGGCCTCGAAGGCATTGACGTACTGGCGGATGATCGATCCCTCGGAATGCTTCAGGATCTGAAAAAGGTCGTCCACGGCCAGTTCCTGGCAGCTGACGACTACGGGCAGACGGCCGACAAACTCCGATTCGAACCCGTATTCGATGAAATCGTTGCTCTTGGCGAACTGGAAGTAATCCTCGTCCCGGGGAACGGACCTGCCGGCGGCGCTGAACCCGATCGCCTTTGCGCCGAGGCGCCTGCGTATGATGTCTGCCAGCCCGTTGAACGCGCCGCTGACAATGAACAGGATGTGCCGGGTATTGATGACGGAACGGGAGACCTTGCCCTTGGACTGGAATTCCATGGCGGCCTGCAGCTGCGATGTAATGTCGAACGGGGTCCGGAGGCTGACCTCCGTCTCCTCCATCAGTTTGAGCAGCCCGCGCTGAACGCCTCCGCCGCTGACGTCGCGGCCGAGGATGTTGGTGGGCGTCGAGATCTTGTCGATCTCGTCGAGATAGATGATGCCGTACTCCGCCAGCCGGATATTCCCGTCCGCCTTCTGAACCAGCTCCCGCACCAGGTCTTCCACGTCTCCGCCGACATAGCCAGTTTCGGAAAACTTGGTCGCGTCGGCTTTTACGAAAGGCACCCCGATCAGGTCCGCGATGGTCCGGACCAGGTAGGTCTTCCCGACGCCGGTCGGTCCCAGCATGATGATGTTCTGCTTGGCATATTCCTTACAGGGACCCTTGGCGCTGCACCTCCGGATGTGGTTGTAGTGGTCACAGATGGTGGTGGCGAGGACCTTTTTGGCGGCATCCTGCTTGACGACGAACCGGTCGAGGTATTTCTTGATGTCGCGGGGCAGGTAGTCGAAATCGAGGTCCAGGGGAGCTTCCTTGGTCTCCGCGCCCTCGTCGGCGGTCCTAGCCTGATCGGGTTCGGCTCCGATGACTCCCAGCTTCAGGCCGCCTCCGTACTTTTTGGAGAAGAAATCCTCCATGTCTTTGCGCAACTCGTCTGGATTCGGCCATTTAGTGCTATAGATCTTAGACAATCCGTGCCTCCCCGGACCGCATCAAGGCTCCTATCCAAACGGGTATTCCGCGATCCACTTAAAGAGTATGGGTTCGGATATCCCAAAAATCAACCCGGCCCGGGAAAAAGGCAGTTGTTAGTGGTTAGTTGTTAGTTGGTAGTCCGGTAATTGATTCCAGATTTCAGATTCCGGATTCCAGATTGTGGGAGATCGGCAGGACGAAGCCGGACACCCACGGGCATTGTGGACACCCATGCGATGATGCGAGATGATGATTGGGGGTTGGCGATTGTTTTAGCGGTGGGCGCGCCTTCGCGCCATGCTCACCTTTTTGGCCAGGGGTTTGGGCCGCCGATGGAGTTTTTGGGCCGGTTTAGCCGCTGAGCGAGCCTTGACCGGGGGTTTCCGGGTCTCCTTCTTCGCCTTTTCCTTCCGGGCAACCGGTTTTACGCGCGACTTCTTGTGCTTGATCAGGATTACGACCTGAGGTTCCTGAACTTCTTTTTCAAAAGCCTGCTGCAGGGTATTGGCCCTCTGGATAATTCCCGGATCGCCCGAAAATGATTGTGTTACGCGCGTGATTCGGGCGAGGTGTGCCTTCACTATAATGTAGAAATCCAGGACCGGCGCAGTCGGGTTCTCCCTCAGCTTGCGGATCAGTGGCGCGTATATCTTAAGGATGACGGGTTCTTCCCATCGGAGCGCGAGTTCGAAGCAGTCCTTGAGCGCCTGATCTCCTTCATCCGCAATATCTTGATGGGCGGCACCTTCTTTGATGCCTTCCGTCAGGACGCCCTGGCTATTTTTGAGCTGGTTCCAGAATGACTGCGGGAAAGCGCTCATGCTGCGGATTTGCTGCGAGAGGTCGCCAGCCATAGCAGCCCAGGTTTCACGGATGAGTGCATTCCCGCTAAAGCGATGCTCCAGTTTAAGATATCGCTGCTGAATTCTGTTTTGTATCTCTCTAATGGAACCGTGAAGGTTCATAGGGACACTCGCTCGCTTCACATTGAAAACCGAAGACTCTTTTAAAGCAAGGGGGGAGGAGTCTACAGGTCAAATGTATCAGACTTGGCCTTTATCTGTAAAGATTCTTATTCATATTATTTTATGGGCTGCGGGGACTGTCCGGGGCTGCACCGGACCGGGTGGGACGCAATAGCCGAGGGCTGCGGTAAAAGTGTTATAAATTACACATAATAAAGCATATATCAGATATTATTGCCGGGGCCGATGAGGGATCAGAAGACTGCAGGTTCGAGAAATTCCAGAGTTCCGGCACCGGCGTCCATCCGGACCCGGGTTCCCAGAGGGAGTGCCCAATTGTTGGCTCCATGTCCGGCCGGGAAATTTGCCATTACCGGGATATTGAGAGGAGCGAAAAAGTCCCGCAGCGTATCCATAGCGGAATAATTCCCCTGATCGGGCTCGCAGTCCAGAAACTCTCCCAGCAAAACGCCCGCCGGCGAATCGAATTTGCCCGCGAGGAGAAGATGGGTGAGCATCCGGTCGATGCGGTACGGCGGTTCTCCCAGGTCTTCGATGAAGAAGATCCTCCCTTCGGTTTGGATCTCGTAGGGAGTCCCGATGCTCGCCGTGACGATGGAAAGACACCCGCCGGTCAGCGCACCCGACGCGATGCCGGGATGGATCGTCTCCAGTTGCGGGAATCGGAGCACCGGGCGGTATTCCGGATCCGTCCACACCGAAAAAAGATGAGCGGCCTGGTCGGACGCGCTCTCGCCCAGCGCCGGCGAGACGGCCATGGGTCCGTGAACCGTGGCCCATCCGAAGCGGTTGTTGAAATGGAGGTGCAGGGTGGTCAGGTCGCTGAATCCCATGAACAACTTGGGGTGCGGACGAATTCTCCCTTCCTCGAGCAGCGGGATCAGGCGTGAGCAGCCGTAGCCCCCGCGAAGGCCGACGATCGCCCGCACGGAAGGATCCTCGAAAGCGCGCATGAGTTCTTCGGCCCGCGCCCGGTCGCTGCCGGCGAGATAGCGGGCCGACTCGAATATGCGTTCGTCGAACCGCACGCTGAACCCAAGGCCTTCCATTCCCGAGACGCCGCGGTGCAGCGCATCGCGGTTCTCGACGGGGCCGGCCGGCGCGACGACGGCAATTGTGTCTCCCGTATGCATTCTTGGCAGTTGAATCGCCATGTCCGGTGATAAGATACGTTCCCAGAAATCCTGATTTCTTATGAGCTGCAACCAATGGAGACGGAAACATGATGAACTATATCTGGCTGAGCATAGTCATTCTGGCCATAGTTCTCGGAGGAATCAACGGCAAAATTGAGAATGTGACGAAGTCGGCCATCGATGCCGCGGCAGGCGCCGTAACGATCGCGATCGGCCTGATCGGGATCATGGCGCTGTGGCTGGGAATCATGAAAATCGCGGAGGATTCCGGGTTGATGGCGCTTGCCGCCAGGGCGATCACCCCCATCCTGAGGAAGCTTTTCCCCGACATCCCGCCCGGGCACCCGGCGATGGCGAGCATGACCATGAACATCGCCGGCAACATGCTCGGACTGGGCAATGCCGCCACGGCCCTCGGGCTGAAGGCCATGGAAGACCTGGAAAAGCTGAACACCCGCCCGGGAGTGGCGACCAACGCCATGTGCACATTCCTGACGATCAATACCGCCGGGCTCCAGCTCGTGCCGGCGACCATGATCGGCGTCCTTGCTTCCGCCGGTTCGAAGGACCCGACCGTAATCATCGGGACCACGGTTGCGGCCACGTTTGTGGCGTTGATCGCGGGGCTTACCGCCGTGAAGATCCTGGAGAGGCTGCCGGTTTTTTCGGTCGACCGCGACCGCAAGAGGGATGCGTCATGATCCAGCAAGTGCTTGGCACGATTTCGCTTTGGGCCGTCCCGGCGTTTCTTCTCCTGATCCCGCTTTACGGCGCGGTAAAGAAGGTCAAGGTGTACGAGAGCTTCGTGGAGGGCGCCAAAGGCGGATTTCAGATGGCTTTGCGCATCATTCCCTACCTCGTGGCGATCCTCGTGGCGGTCGGCATGCTCCGCGGCGCCGGGGGCATCGACCTGATTGCCCGGTGGCTGGACCCGGTGCTTCGCCGCGTGGGTTTCCCGGTGGAAATCCTTCCGCTGGCCATCCTGAGGCCTCTTTCCGGAAGCGGGTCGCTCGGGGTGGTGACGGAACTGGTTCAGGTCCACGGACCGGACTCGTTTATCGCGCGCCTGGCGGCTTCGGCTTACGGCAGCACGGAAACGACCTTTTACGTTCTCGCCGTCTACTTCGGCGCCGTTGGAATCAAGAGAACGAGACACGCGGTCCTCTCGGGCCTCGTCGCCGACCTCGTCAGCCTGATTGCCGCGATCGTCGTGTGCAGGGTCGTGTTTCTGTGATTCGAGATTGGGAGAGCAAGGTAGGGCAGCGTCCCGCGGACGCGAATCAATTTATTTCGTGGCACTTATCGGCGGCTGAGGTATAATACGCGTCTTTTCGGGTATGGAATGAACGGAATGGTGCAATTTCAGAAGTAAATACGCGCGCCGAGTTTAATTGCCACTCAGGAGAAATCCAAGATGTCTGCAAAAACTCTCAATATTTCAGGGAGAGCTGTCACCCGCGCGTGGGTCCTGATTCTCACGCTCATTGTACTAAGTCTTTCGGTTTTGCCTTCCGCCGCCCAGGTCGCCGAACCGGCGCAGGCCGCGGCCACTCACAGCGGCGGAGAAGCGTCGCTGGTGCTGCCCGATCTCGGGCAGGTCGATTTCCACGGCATCAATGCCCGAATCCTCCTGATGATCGGGCTCGGGGTCTGCGTCCTGGGCCTGCTGTTCGGGCTGATCATTTTTACGCAGCTGAAGAACCTGCCCGTGCACAAATCGATGCGTGAGATCTCCGAGCTGATCTATGAGACGTGCAAGACCTACCTGGTCACGCAGGGAAAGTTCATTCTCATCCTCGAGGTCTTCATCGGCATCATCATGCTGGTCTACTTCGGCTTCCTGCAGCATTTTGCCGCGGAAAAGGTCGCCATCATCCTGATTTTCAGCCTGATCGGCATCGGCGGCAGTTACGGCGTCGCCTGGTTCGGCATCCGGATCAACACGTTCGCCAACTCCCGCACGGCGTTCGCGAGCCTGGGAGGGAAGCCCTTCCCCTGCTACGCGATCCCGCTCAAGGCCGGCATGAGCATCGGGATGGCGCTGATCAGCGTCGAGCTCTTCATGATGCTGTGCATCCTGCTCTTCATCCCGGGCGACTATGCGGGCCCCTGCTTCATCGGCTTCGCGATCGGCGAGTCGCTCGGCGCCGCGGCGCTCCGAATCGCCGGCGGCATCTTCACCAAGATCGCCGACATCGGGTCGGACCTGATGAAGATCGTCTTTAAAATCAAGGAAGACGATGCGCGCAATCCCGGGGTCATCGCCGACTGCACGGGAGACAACGCGGGCGATTCCGTCGGTCCGACGGCGGACGGGTTCGAGACCTACGGCGTCACCGGAGTGGCTCTCATTTCGTTCATCCTGCTGGCGGTACACCAGGAAGTCGTCCAGGTCCAACTGCTCGTCTGGATTTTCGTCATGCGCATCATGATGATCCTCGCCAGCGGCCTGTCCTACCTGATCAACGAGGCGATCGCGAAATCCCGCTACGGCGGCGCCGCGAAGATGAACTTCGAATCGCCGCTTACCTGCCTGGTCTGGCTGACCTCCATCGTTTCCGTGGTCATCACCTACGTGGTCTCCTATTTCCTGATCGGCGGCCTCGGGGACGGGACGCTCTGGTGGAAGCTGTCGACCGTGATCACCTGCGGCACGCTCGCCGGCGCGATCATCCCGGAACTGGTGAAGGTGTTTACCTCCACCCAGTCGCGGCACGTGCGGGAAGTGGTGACGTCGGGCCGTGAAGGCGGGGCGTCGCTGGGCATCCTTT